>NZ_CP118157.1:3333681-3636743 GCF_032878875.1 Microbacterium sp. AB
TTCCGCCACGGCGCGTTCGTCGGCCTCCGCGTCGGCGACGCCGATCCAGGGGGCGCGCCCCATCTCGACGACCTGCCGGACGGTGAACGAGAAGGCCACCTGGTTCGCCTGCAGCAGCACGGCGCGCGTGCGGGAGAGGGCGCGCGGATCCCCTGCGTGCAGCGGCCTCCCGTCGAGGGCGGCCGTGCCCGATGCCGGAGTCGTGTCGCCGCTGAGGATGCCCAGGAGGGTCGACTTCCCGGCGCCGTTCGGTCCCACGAGCGCGAGGACGCGCCCGTACCCGACGTCGAGGGTCACGTGCTCGAGGATCGTCGCGGCGCCGACGCGGTAGCCGACGCCCTCGAGCCGGTAGGCGGGGGCCGTCATGCCCATCCCCCCGCGCGACGCCGGTTGCGGCGGATGAGCCAGTAGAAGAACGGCCCGCCGACGAGCGACGTGAGCAGTCCGATCGGCAGATCCGCAGAGGGGATGATCGTGCGCGCGAGCAGGTCGGCGAAGACCATGAGCGCCGCCCCGCCCAGCAGCGAGGCGACGAACAGCGGACGGTGGGCGGGCCCGAGCATCATCCGGACGAGATGCGGGACGACGAGGCCGACGAACGCGATGACGCCGACGAACGCCACGGCGACCCCCGTGAGGAGCGCGACGAGGACGACGGACACGATCCGCAGCCGCTCGACCCGCACGCCGAGATGCGAGGCCGTCCGATCTCCGAGGGAGAGGAGGTCGTAGCGCCTCGCGAGCGCCAGCACGGCGATCACCGAGGGCACGGCGACGACGGCGACGACGAGCGCCTCGTTCCACCGCGAGCCGTTCATCGAGCCGAGCTGCCAGAAGACGATCTGCTCGCGGCTCGCCGTGTTCCCGGCGAACATGAACAGGGCGAGGCCCGCTCCCGCGAACGCGTTCACGGCGATGCCGGTCAGCAGCAGCGTGACGACCTCGGTGCGCCCCTGCGCGCGGGCGGTCGAGTACACGATGAGCGTCGCGGCGAGACCGCCCGCGAAGGCGAAGACGGCGGTCGTCCACACGCCGAACACCGTGAGCCCCAGCGTGATGGAGGCCGCGGCTCCCAGCGCCGCCCCGGAGGAGACGCCCACCACGCCGGGCTCGGCGAGCGGGTTGCTGAAGATCGCCTGCATCACCGCTCCCGCGAGCGCCAGCAGCGCCCCCACGAGGAGGGAGATCGCCACGCGCGGGAACCGGATCTGCCACAGCGTCCGCTCCATGAGCTCGTCCGCCGGCGCCCAGCCGTTGTCGACGCCCAGGCGCCGCAGCACCGATCCCGCGACCTCGGCGGGGCCGATGGGCAGCTGGCCGAGGCCCGCCGAGAGGAGCACGCCGACGACGAGCAGCACGGCCGCGCCGCCGTACACGGCGACGCGCCGGCCCCCGTCATGGGCGGAGACCGGCGTCGTCGTTCCCGTGGCCTGCTGCGGGCTCATTCGCTCCCCGCCTCGGGCGCGTAGACGGCGCGCGCGAGCGCATCCAGGATGAGGGCGGACCGGGGGCCGAAGGAGAGGACGGTGCCGTCGTCCATGTCCACGAAGCGCCGGTTCTCGCCCGCCGTCGTGAGGGCGACGGCGGGCTTCTCGGCGAGGAGGCCGTCGATGCCGTCCAGCGACTCGATGCCCTTCGTCATGACGAGGATGAGATCGGGATCCGCCGCGACGAGCGCCTCGTCGGTCATGGGCTGCATCCCCTCCCAGCCGAGCTCGCTGACCACGTCGACGCCGCCGAGCCCCTCGATGAGCTGGTCGGCGCCCGACTCCGAGCCGAACAGGTAGTAGACGCCCGCCGATCCGCGCAGGTAGAGGAAGACGATCCGCAGCCTGTCCTCCTGCGCGGACGGCGCGATCCCGGCGATCTCGGCGATCGTGTCGTCGACCTCCTGCGCGATGCGCTCGGCCAGCAGCTCCCCCGCCTCGGGTGCCCCGTACACGGCGGCCACCTGTCGGGCGAGCTCGGCGGCGCCCTCGAACGAGGCCTCGTTCTCCACGAACACGACCGCGATGCCCACGTCGCGCAGCTGCGCGACGACGTCGGCGGGGCCGACCGTCCCGTCGGTGATGACGAGGGTCGGCGCGAGCGCGATGACGGCCTCGGCGTTGATCGTGTGCCCGCCCGACGTGACGGTCTCGAGCTCCTCGGTGCCCGGGAACGTCGTGGACTGGTCCCGGCCGACGAGGGTGTCGCCGAAGCCGAGGCCCCACACCGTCGCGGCGACGGACCCCGCGAGGTCCACCGCGACGACGCGCGAGGTGTCGACGACCTCGACCTCGGTCTCGCCCGCCTGGTCGTAGGACGTCACGGTCGCCGGGAGGCTCTGATCCGGCTCCTCCTCGACGGGCGTGATGGCCGCGTCGGACAGCGTGGCCGTCGACTCGCCGACGTACGACCGGGGGTCGTCGAGCACGTCGAGCTCCGACAGTGCGGGACGCGTCTCGGCGATCGCCGCGGCGTCCTCCCCGCCGCCCGCCGACGGGCTCGCGCACGCGGCCAGGGCGAGCAGCCCGGTGAGCAGCGCGCCGACCGCGCGCGCACGCGCCCTGCGCCTCATCGCCCGCCTCCCAGGACCTCGTCGAACGGATCCGTCCCCGCCGCGACGGGCTCGCCGTTCTCGGCCTCCGCGCGCCGCCGGCGAGCCAGCCAGATCGCGAGCGCCGCGACGAGGGCGGCGAGCGCGACGCCGCCGCCGGTCCACGCGAGCCACGTCAGGTCGGTGTCATCCGCATCCGGCGCCTCGACGGCCGCGGCCACGTCGGCGGCCTCGTCCTCGGGGACGGCCACGGCGCAGTCGGTCTCGGTCGTGATCGAGAACGACACGGGGTCGAACGCGGTGCCGGCCTCGTAGTTCGGGAACGCCTCGTAGCCCTGGCTGGTGATCGCGGCGGGAACCTCGCTCGCCGTGATCTCCGATCCGTCCTCGCTGATCTCGACGTCGCCCGCCGCGAGGTCGAGCTTCACGAACGACACCTGGTCGAACGCGAGCGCGTTGTCCGTCTCGCCCGCGAGGGCGTCCTCCATCGTCACCCCCGTGACGTCCAGCAGCAGGTACGCGGTGTCGCGTCCCGTGAACAGGACGGTCGGGTTCGACACGGTGGTGTCGAGCAGGCCGTCGTGACCGGTGAAGCGGACGGTCCCGTCGAAGCCGACCTGGCCCGTGAACGTCTCCGCGTCGAACGCGCCCTCGCCGTCCGACCATCCGAACTCGGGGGTCTCGTAGGTCGCGCCGTCCGACACCGTCCACTCGCCGTGGGCGATGCTGCCGGAGATGTAGGAGCGGAACGACTCCTTGAACCCCCAGTCGAGGACCGCGTCGGTGACCGCGCAGCCGACGAGCTCCTCCGGCTCCAGGACCTCGAACTCGATGCCGAGGTCCTGGCTCTCGGCCTGGAACGTGAGGGTGTGCTCGCCGATCTCGGTGTCGAGCGGGACGATCCCCGTCCACTCGGCCCGTCCGCGCGCGTCGGCCGTGAGGTCCTCCTCGAGCACGACGGGATCGGAGTAGAGCACGACCTTGATGTCGGTCTCGTTCGGCTCGTACCCCTCGCCGATCACGGTGATCTCCGTACCGGGGCGGATGTCCTTCAACGTCTCCGGGTCGATGTAGAGACCCGTGTTCGCCGGCGGCTCCGCGGGCGGCGTCCAGCTCGTCTCCTCGTGCGCGGCGACGGTCTGGTCGCTCCCGCCGCCCGATCCGGAGGTCGCGGTGGAGCCGACGACGAACGACAGGGGGTCCATCGCCGTGCCCGCCGCGTAGAACTGCGAGGAGCCGTACGAGAACACCCGCGCTCCCGCCGAGGTCAGCGTGACGGGCACGTGGGAGTACGAGACGCCGCCCTCCACGTCGGTGCGGGCCGCGGCCGCGAGGTCGAGGGATCCGACCTCGACCGGGCTGCCGTTGACCGTCACGGTCAGGGCGCCCGAGCCCGCCGAGTCGATGCGGACCTGCGGGTTCGCGAACGTCAGATCGAGGATGCCGGAGTGGCCCGTGAAGCGCACGGCGCCCTGGTATCCGGTCGTGCCGGTGCCCGCCTCGGCCGTCCAGTCCGTGGAGGACTGGCCGAACCAGTACAGCCCGCCCAGCACCGAGGCGCCGTTCGAGACCGAGATCGACCCCTTCGCGATCGAGCCGGTGATGTACGAGCGGAACGACTCCTTCACGCCCCAGACGAGCGATCCCTCGACGACGCCGTCCTCGTTCTCCGGCACGAGCGCGGGGGCGTCCTGTCCCCCCTCGCCGTCACCGTCCCGGGTGTCATCCTGCGGCGCGGCGGTGTCGTCGTCGGGCCTCTCGGTCGCCGTGGAGCCGACGACGAACGACGCCGGGTCCATGGCCGTTCCCGCCTCGTAGAAGCGTGCGGTGCCCCAGGCGAAGACGGATGCGCCGCTCTCGGTCAGCGTGACCGGCGCGTTCGCGTACGAGACGCCGCCGTCGACGTCGCTCCTCGTCGCCGCGGCGAGATCGAGCGTGGCGACCTCGACGGGTGTGCCGCCGCTCACCTGCAGCAGCAGCGTCGCCCTCTCGGCGGAGTCGACGCGCACGATCGGGTCGGAGAACGTGAGGTCGAGGACGCCCTCGTGTCCCCAGAACGAGACGTCGCCCGTGTACGAGGTCGATCCGGTGCCGGTCTCGGCCGTCCAGTCCGTGGACTCCTGTCCCCACCAGAACACGCCGCTCGACAGCCGCTCCGCACCGCCGCTCACGGTGATGCGGCCCTGGGCGACACCGGTCTCGATGTAGGTCCGGAACGACTCCTTCACGCCCCACACGAGCGAGCCCTGCTCGGCATCCGAATCCGGGGTCTCAGGGACGGCGTTCTCGTTCGGCTCGTCGTCGCCGTCCTCGCCGCCGGGCGACTGCGGCACCTCGACGCCGTCGTCCGACGGAGGCTCGGTCGCCGTCTCGCCGATGACGAAGGAGGCCGCGTCGAGCCCGGTGCCCGGCTCGTAGAAGCGTGCGCCGTCGTACGAGAACACGTCGGCGCCGGCCTCCGTGAGCGTGACCGGCACGTCGGAGTAGGCGATGCCGCCCTCCGCCTCCGCGACGCCGGCCGCCGCGAGGTCGAGCGTGCCGATCTCGACGGGGTCTCCCCCGTCGACGCGCACGAGCAGCGCGCCCTCCGAGGCCGAGTCGATGCGCACGATCGGATCGGAGAACGTGAGGTCGAGCACCCCTTCGTGGCCGGAGAACCGCACGGCTCCGGCGTAGGACGTCGCGCTCGAAGCCGATCCGCTCGTCCAGTCCGTCGCCGACTGGCCGAACCAGAACACCCCGCTCACGCGCTCGGCCCCGTCGGACACCGCGATCTCGCCCTGCGCGACGCCGTTCTCGACGTAGTCGCGGAAGCTGTCCTTCACGCCCCAGACGAGCGAGCCCTCGACGACGCCGTCGTCGTCCGGCCCGGGCCTCTGCGGAGTCCCCGGGGTCTCGCCCGGCGTCTCGGTGTCCTCGTCGGGATCCTGCGGCGTCGCCGGCACCTCCACGTCGCCGTCGTCCGGCGGCGTGGTCGCCTTCGCCCCGATGACGAAGGAGGCGTTGTCGAGGGCGGTTCCGGCCGTGTAGAACTGCGCGCCGTTGTAGGAGAAGACCTGGGCACCCGCCGCGGTAAGGCTGACCGGCACGTTCGAGTACGCGATGCCGCCATCCGCCTCGGCCTTCGAGGCCGCCGAGAGGTCGAGGGTGCCCATCGCGACCCGGCTGCCGTTCACGGTCACGAGGAGCGAGCCCTTCGAGGCCGAGTCGATGCGCACGACGGGATCCGAGAACGTCAGGTCGAGCACGCCCCCGTGACCGGAGAAGCGCACGTCTCCCGCGTACGTCGTGGAGCTCTTCGTCGATCCGCTCGTCCAGCTCGTGTCGTCCTGGCCGAACCAGAACACGCCGCTCACGCGCTCGGCGCCGCCGCTCACGGTGATCTCGCCCTGCGCGATGGAGCCCTCGACGTAGGTGCGGAACGACTCCTTCACGCCCCAGACGAGCGAGCCCTCGACCACGCCCGACTCCTTCTCGGGGGTCGGCTTCGTCGGAGACTCGGGCCTCTTCCCGGGGGTCTCGGTCCCGCCGTTCTCCTCGCCCGGGTTCTGCGGCTCCGCGGGGACCTCCGGCGTCGCGCCGTCGAAGCCGATCGCGAAGGCGTTCGGGGCCTTCTTGGCGTCGAGCGACCCGCCCGTGGAGTAGAAGTAGCCCGCGAGGCCGGTCGCGCCGTGGAAGGTCACGAACTCCTGCGGCCAGGCGCCCCACCCGGACACGGTCGTGTTCTGCGCGGTCTCGCCGGCGGGGGCCGTGATCCTCACGTTCCGGTAGTCGGGGCGGACGGTGAAGCCGTTCTCGGTGTCGACCGTGACGTTCTGGAAGGTCGCGACGGTCACGTCCGATGCGGGCGCCACCGCTTCCTTGGGAGCGTTCGGGTTCGCGATGTCGCCCTGGTAACCGCTGAGGTCGGCGGAGAGGGTGCCCGCCCCGTCCGCATCGACCGTCAGGACGAGGTTCGACAGGGTCGACGGCACGAGGCCGTCGTAGAAGTTCACGCTGAACGTCGCAGGCCACTCGATGAGGGCAGAGCCGTCGGGCTCGATCGTCGCCGTGCCCTCCGTGAGACGGACGACCTGGGACGCGCCGTCGACGTTCACGTGCGCGCCGCGGGTCGCGTACGTCGCGGGCTTCTCGCCGGAGGAGGTGCGCTGGACGATCTCGACGCCGCCCTTCGTCGCCGAATACGTCCTCTGCGTGCCGTCGGACGCCCCCGCGGAGAAGTAGTGGGCCGCGCTGCCGTTCGGCGGCTGCGCCTGCCATTCCGCGCTGCCCGTCCACTCGAACGCGACGCCGGTGTAGGTGGTGGTGTCTGCCGGGCCGCCGGGCCTCGCCGTGACGGTGAGCGTTGCGGGGTCGCTGTACGCCGTGCCCGCCGCACTCGTGAAGACGGCCCGGTACTGCACGCCGTCGAGGGACGCGTCCACACCCTCGATCGTGAGGGTGTCGCCGAACACCGAGACGACGTCGGAGTACTCGACGCGCTGCCAGCCCGAGCCCGTGTCGATCTCCCAGTCCTGCGCGGGTGCGGGGTTGCCGTCGCCCGTCGCCGTGAACTCGACCACGCCCCCGTCCACGACGCTCACGCTCTGAGGATGGGTGGCCACCGACGGCGCGACCTGCACCGTGAGGGTGGCTGCCGCGGAGACGACGCGGCCGGCGGAGTTGCTCGCCACGACCCGATACTGGGTGCCGCTGTCGGCGGCCGTCGCGTCGGCGACGAGCGTGTCAGCCGTCGCGTCTGCGACATCGCGATACAGGACATCGCCGGGGGCCTTGCGCTGCCACTGCAGCGAGACGCCCTCGCCTTCGACCTCGACGCTCGCTTCGAACGTCGCCGTCTGCTGTCCGGGCTCGACGGTGACCACGGTGTCGGACGGCCCCGCCGCGAACACGGGAGTGGTGCTGAGCGTGCTGACGAGTATCGCTCCCGGGTAGGGAGCCCAGACGTTGCCGGACTCGTCGATCCCGGACCGGAGCGTGGACGTCTTGTTCCCGAGTCCGGTGGCGTCGAGCGTGCCGGTCGCGAGAGGCGTCGGGACGGCCGAGCGGTCCGCCGCGTCGTAGAAGGTCACGGAAGCCGGGGTCGTCGTCACCAGCGCGAGCAGGTCGCGGCCCGAGTCGTAGACGGCGTCGGCCGCTGCCGCGTCGAGACTCAGGGGCTCGGCGAGGGGCGCGTCGTCGCGATAGATCGTCGCGCGGGGAACCGCGGCACCCCAGGTCGCGCCGTATGCCATCGAGAGCACGAAGACGTCGCCGCTGTCGGGATCGGCGCCGAGGGCCGTCTGCTGCACGTCGGCCACGTCCGTGCGCAAGGGCGCGGTCTCGAAGCTGTTCCCGTCGTAGACATACGTGGTCGTTCCGCTCACCGCATAGAGGCTGCCGGTCACCTGGTTGAAGGCGATGGGCGTGCCGGGCATCCCCGAGAGCGTCCGCGACGCGTACACGCCGTCGACGCCTCGGGAGTTGACCACGAGACTGCTCCCGGTCGCGACGACGATATCGCCCGTGGACTCATGGACGGCGACCGACTGCGTCGCCCCTCCGGCGAGAGCGTCGGCGAGCGCATAGGAGCCGTCGCCCTGCGGCGAGAGCAGTCGCAGGCTCGAGGCGGAACGCACCACGACCTCACCGGTCTGCCCGTTCACGGCCCGCACGGCAGTCGTCGCGCCCACGCTGACGACCTGGACGGTCTCGCGGGTCGTCACGTCGATGACGTGGATCTCCTGCCGGCTGGTGGCCCCGAAGGCCAGGCCTCGCTCGCGATCCACGACCAGGGAGTTCCAGGTGGCACCCGACGGGGGGAGGATCTGGGCGACGCTCACGGCGGCCGTGCCCTCTTCGTCCCACGTCTCCGCCGCGGCGGCGGGCCACTCGCCCACCAGGCTGAGGCTCACGGGGTCCAGCAGCTGGCCCGTGCTGTAGTAGCCGGCGAACGCCGGAACAGCACCGGACGCGAGGGTCGTGTAGATGCTCGACCACTCGAGCGCGTCCTCCGGGACGGAGACCGATCCTCCGGTCGACGCCGAGATGTCGGCGAGGCTGACGTCATCGCCGACGAGGGTCTCGCCGCCGACGACGCTCGAGTAGTCCGCGTAGAGAGTGGACGAGCCGTATCCGTCCGCCACGAGGTGGAGATCGCTCAGCGTCAGGTCCATCTGTCCCGAATGACCGTAGAAGTTGACCGTCCCGCGCAGGCGCAGGTCGAGAGCGCCGGACTCCGGATCGAACGAACCCGACTCGACCGCCCAGCGGTACGTTCCGTCCGCGTTCTCCGTCAGGCCGTCGCTGAGGGCGACGCGTCCCTCCGGCGTGCCCGGCACGTAGTTGCGGTACGTCCCGCTCAACCCCCAGTCGAACGTGCCCTCCGTCACCTCGTAGGAGCCTTCATCCGCCGCAGCCGGTTGCGGTTCCGCGACGAGCGCGAGGGGGACGCCGACGAGGAACGCCATGACAGCGACGAGGAGCCGGGTGAACGGACGACGGGAAGGAGCAGACACGGGCATGGGGACTCTCGGGTAGGGAGCACGCGGAGGAGGGAAGAACGGGGAGAGGGGCGCCGCGCGACGCCCCTCTCCCGCCGGATGTCACTCGAAGTAGACGGGAACCTGCGTGAAGTTCGGGTCATCCTCCTGATCGGGGTAGGCGCCCCAGCCCGAGAAGGTGTAGATGTAGCACTGCTCACCGGTCGTGTCCGACACGTCGGTGTAGCAGTCCACCTCGTTGTAGGACTGGACGACATCGATGCTGGCACCCGAGAACGCACCGCCCGAGAGGACGACGCGTGTCTCCGTGGCCGAGGTCGCCGTCGGCGAGGCCCAGACCGCGTCGGCGTAGTACGAGCTGTCCTGAGAGGTGAAGTCCGCACCGCCATAGGCGATGTAGATGCCGTTCACAACGAGCGTGAACCCGTCGAACCCGCTTCCGGACACCGGAATCGTCGTCGTGCCGCTGACGTCGGCGATGACGGGATCGACGGACCAGGTCTTCGTCGCGTTGTCGACGTCGACAGCCGTCGTGACGACCGCCGACGCCGAGGTCACGCCGACGGCGAGGAGGGCGACGGCGCCGAACGCCGACGCTGCGGTCATCGCCTTCTTGCTGAGCTGCATGGGATCTGCCTTTCGGTAGGGTGGGCGCACGCCGTGCGGCGCCCGCACAGGACACGTCCTCGCGCATGCGAGGCCGCCTCGGGCGCCCGGCGTGCCGGGGTGAGTCCTGTTTGCGAGACGAGCTCACCCCGGCTTCCCCTCTGAGAGGATCCGGACGACCAAGCAGGCGTCAGTCCTGACCTCGGCCTGTGACTAAGGTTAGGTTTGCCTGACTGAACGCTGACTCTACCCGGGCAGTCGAGGTAAGGCAAACCTTTGTTGCGACCGCGATCCCTCGCCGTCTCAGCGCCTATGCTGACCCGCATGCCCTTCTCGTTCCCCGACGACGTCGTGACCGCCGTCCTGCGCCACATGAACGGCGACCACGCCGACGACAACGCCCTGATCGTGCGCGCCTTCGCCGAACCGGCGGCGGTCTCGGCGACGATGACCCGCTTCGACGGGGAGGCCGGCGAGTGGGCCGCCGTCTCGACGGACGGCACGGCCTCGCGGGTGCGCATCCCCTGGCCGGGCGGCGCGATCGACGAGCGCGCAGCGGTGCGCCGCGAGGTGGTCGCGCTGTACGACGCCGCGTGCGCGCGGCTCGGCGTCGAGCCGCGTCCGCACTGAGACCGCCCGCATCCCCGGGGCGAACGCCGTCTTGGCAGGGAGTTAGGCGACCCTTACACTGATCGCATGACGAACGTGGTCCCCCTCTCCACCGCCATCCGCACGCGATCGAAGGCGGCGCACTCCTCCAGCGAGAGCGCGGGCTTCATGTCTTCCCTGCTCAGGGGAGAGCGCTCGCGCGACGACTACATCTCGCTCGTCGCGCAGCACCACTTCATCTACGCCGCGCTGGAGGGAGCGACCGAGCGCATGCGCCGGGACCCGGTGGCCGCGCGGTTCATCAGCGACAAGCTCACCCGGATGCCGGCTCTCGAGGCCGACCTCGCGTTCCTCGTCGGCGACGACTGGCGCGAGCGCATCGCACCGCTCCCCGCCACGGCGCGATACGTCGCACGCATCGAGCAGGTCGGCGCGACGTGGCCGGGAGGCTTCGTCGCCCACCACTACACGCGCTACCTCGGCGACCTCTCGGGAGGCCTGCACATCGGACGCGTCATCCAGCGGCAGTTCGGCTTCGAGACCAACGGCATCGGGTTCTACATCTTCGGCGACATCGCCGACCCCGCCGCCTTCAAGGATGTCTACCGCGAGCAGCTCGACGCGGCGCCGTGGGACGACTCCGAGAAGGAGCGCGTGATCGACGAGGTGCTGCTCGCCTACCGCTTCAACACCGAGGTCTTCGAGGATCTCGCGGGGGAACGCGACTCCGCCATCGCCTGACGGGCGCCCGCGCGGGTCGGCGCCGCGACCGGTGGACCCGCGCGGCCCTCTCGGTCAACGCGTCGCGCGCACACAACGCAGGAACCTCCCGGGCATGCACGGGCGTCTCCCGCGAGATCCCGCCGGATGCGGTGCCGCCTGCGCGCGTTCTTCCTGCGTGGTGTCGGCGCCGCGACCGGAGAGCGAGGTCAGTCAGGACGTCGCGCGCTTCGTCTGGGCGATGAAGCCGAGCTGACGCCAGACGAGCACGAGCGTCAGACCCGCGCCCCCGAACGCGAACCACCACGGAGCGGTCAGCCCCCACACCTGCGCGATCACTCCGCCGAGCGCCTGTCCGACGACCATCCCGCCGAACACGCACACCATGTTCACCGACCCGACGCGTCCCTGCAGCTCGGTCGGGACGAGCCGCTGTCGCACGGTCGTCGAGATCGTCGCCCACACGAAGGCATAAGCGCCGAAGACGACCATGATCGCGAGCGCGATCCATCCGCTCGTCGTGAGAGCCAAGGCCAGGTGCATGACCACCTCGAGCGAAAGGCACGCGCGCATGAGCGTGGCGAAGGAGACATGCTGCTCCAGCCATCCGAACGCCAGCGTCGCTCCCAGCCCGCCGACCGCGGATGCCGCGGTGAGCATGCCGTATCCGACGGCGCCCATCCGGAGGTGCTCCGTCGCGTAGAGGACGAGGACACCCCACGGAGCCGCCCATGTGACGTTGAAGACCAGGATCACGAGGGCGAGCGTCCTCACCGGAGGGTTCCCCCAGATCCAGCGCAGCCCCTCGCGGATGTCGCGGCGGACCGGTGGATGGCCGCCCTCGCGCGGCGCGAGGGGAGGCAAGGTGATGCGGGAGACGAGCACGACGGCGAGCGAGACGCACACCACCTGCGCGGCGAACGGCCACGCCATGCCCGCGGCGAAGAGGAAGGCGCCGAGCGGGGGGCCCGCGAACTGGTTCGCGACCAGGTAGCCGCCCTGCATGCGGGCGTTGCCGATGCCCAGGTCCTCGTGCTTCACGAGCATCGGCAGAAGCGTGCTGCTCGCGGAGTCGGCGAACACCTCGGCGACCCCGTAGACGAACATCGTGGCGAGCACGACGCCGATGCTCACGGCGCCCGTCGAGATGAAGACGCAGAGAGCGCCCACGACGAGTGCGCGCAGCCCGTTCGCGACCATCACGAGCGTGCGCCGGTCGAGGCGGTCGGCGATCGCGCCCGCGTGGAGGCCGAAGAGCAGCCACGGCAGATACTGCAGCATCGCGGCAGAGGCGACGAGGAACGGCGCATCGGTCTGCGACGCGACGAGAAGCGGGCCGGCCGCGAGTGCGATGCCGTCGCCGACGTTGCTCGTCCACGACGACGCGAGCAGCCAGCGGAACCCGCGGCCCATGCGCCGAGGCGCGACGATCTCTCCCAGGGAAGCCACGAGAGTCGATCCTGGCACCGACCGGCGACATCCGACGTCCGGCGGGGCCGGGCCACCCCGTCGCAGAGCGTCCCCGCGTCCCCCGCGAGAATCCCGCTGCGCCGCGCAGAATGCCGGCGGCGCACGCATTCTCGCGGCGAGCATGGATGCTCGCGGGCTGCACCGCGCACCCGCGGCGCGTCCGTACGATGGCGGGATGACCTGGGTCACGAAGAGCAGCCGCGTCGCGTACGAGAACGCCTGGATCCGCGTGCGCGAGGACGAGGTGTCGCGCCCCGCCGGCGAGGACGGCGTCTACGGCGTCGTCGAGGTGCGCCATCCCGCCGTGTTCGTCGTCGCTCTCGACGCGGACGACCGCGTGCTGCTCGTCGAGGTCGACCGCTACACCGTCGGCCGATCGTGGGAGGTCGTCGCCGGCGGCAGCGACGGCGAGGCCGCCGAGCAGGCGGCGCGGCGCGAGCTGCTCGAGGAGTCGGGGCTCGAGGCCGGCGAGTGGCACGAAGTCGGCCAGATGAATGCCCTCAACGGCATATGCATCGCCCCGGAGGTCGTCTTCGTCGCGCGCGACCTCCGTCTCGCTGCCGACGCCGCTGCGCATCAGGCGGAGGAGGGCATCACGGCCTCGCGCTGGGTACCGCTCCCCGACGCCCTGCGGATGACCGTCACGGGCGAGATCACGGACGGCGAGACGATCGCCGCCCTCGCGATGGCCGCGGTGCACCTACGGGCGCTCTGAGGCCGGGCCCGTTCTCCCACGGCGCGGCCACGGATCAGGGTGGCGCCGAACCGCGTGATGTCGGCGACCAGCGCGGCGTGCGCGCTCGGATGGGGCGTCTCCTCGGCGACTGCCGCGAGGAGCGCTCGGCCTCCAGGGCGGACGTCGAGCGGACCGCACCGGCCGGATCGCCTGAGCTCAGGCCCCGTTCGCCCCGGCCTCGGTCACCGAGACGTCCGTGCGGTGGAAGTTCTGGAACGAGCGCGACGCCGTCGGCCCGCGCTGGCCCTGGTAGCGGTTGCCGTAGGGGCCCGAGCCGTACGCGTTCTCGGCGGCGGAGCTGAGCTGGAAGAAGCAGAGCTGGCCGATCTTCATGCCCGGCCACAGCTTGATGGGCAGGGTCGCGACGTTCGAGAGCTCGAGCGTGACGTGTCCGGAGAACCCCGGGTCGATGAAGCCCGCCGTCGAGTGGGTCAGCAGGCCGAGCCGGCCGAGCGACGACTTGCCCTCGAGGCGCGCGGCGACGTCGTCGGGCAGCGTCACGCGCTCGAACGTCGAGCCGAGCACGAACTCGCCCGGATGCAGGATGAAGGGCTCGCCGGGATCGACCTCCACGAGGTGGGTGAGGTCGGGCTGGTCCTCGGACGGGTCGATGAACGGGTACTTGTGGTTGTCGAAGAGTCGGAAGTACCGGTCGATGCGCACGTCGACGCTCGACGGCTGCACCATCTCGACGTCGAGCGGGTCGAGGCCGATGCGCCCCGCGTCGAGCCGGGCCTTGATGTCGCGATCCGAGAGCAGCACGGCACCAGCGTAGTCGGCGCGGGATCGTGCCATCGCGTGCGCCGAGGACGGACGCGGACGCCGGCCTGTTATGCTGGCCGGTACGCGCACACCGCGCGTACGGGGCTGTAGTTCAATGGCAGAACTTCTGCTTCCCAAGCAGACAGCGCGGGTTCGATTCCCGTCAGCCCCTCCAGATCGAGAACGCCGCCGGCCGGCCCGTTGGGCCGGGATCCGGATAGCGTGGTCCTATGGACTACGGCGCTCCCCTCCGCTTCGGATCGTTCATCACGCCGCTCGCGGCCGACCCCGAGGCGACCGTGCGCCTCGCGGTGGCGAGCGAGGCCGCGGGCCTCGACCTCGTCACCTTCCAGGACCACCCCTATGAGCCGGCGTATCTCGACACGGTGACCCTGCTGTCCTTCGTCGCCGGTCGCACGAACCGCATCGGGCTGGCGGCCAACGTGCACAACCTGCAGCTGAGGCCGCCCGCGGTGCTCGCACGCTCCGCGGCGAGCCTCGACAGGCTCTCCGGCGGGCGCTTCTCCCTCGCGCTCGGCGCCGGGGCGATCCCGGACGCGGCCGTCGGGATGGGCGCACCGCCCTCCACGGCCGGGCAGCGGGTCAGCGCCCTCGAGGAGGCGCTGGGGGTGATCCGCGCGCTCTGGGACGTCGACGCCGACACGGACGTCTCGCTGCCGGGTCCCTTCTATCCGATCCCCGGCGCGAAGCGCGGGCCCGCCCCCGTCCGTCCGATCCCGATCTGGCTCGGCGCGCACCGGCCGCGCATGCTGCGCATCGTCGGGACGCTCGCCGACGGATGGCTCCCCTCGCTCGAGCGCATCGGCGGCCCGGACGCGGTCGTCGCGTCGCACGCCGCGATCGACGAGGCCGCGACCGCGGCCGGGCGCGATCCTCGCGACATCCGGCGCCTCCTGAACGTCCCCCCGGACGCGGCGCAGCCCGAGCGTCTCGCCGATCTCGCGCTCGAGCACGGCTTCGCGACGTTCATCCTCTTCAGCGACGATCCCGCCGTGCTGCGCGCGTACGGGGAAGAGGTCGCGCCCGCCGTTCGCGAGCGCGTCGCCGTGGAGCGCGCGCGCCGCTGACGCCCGGCGCGCCGACGGGCAGTCCCTGCTCCGTCGCGCGCCGGACGGCGCGCCCTACGGCCGGACGACGACGACGCTCGCCGCGGGGCGCCGCGAGCGGGACTCGGTCACACCGTCTCCTGTGCGCGTTCCGCCGCGACGCGTTCGAGCGCGCCGGCGAAGACGTCGGGCGCCTGAGCGCCGGACAGCCCGTAACGGCCGTCGATGACGTAGAACGGCACCCCGCCGATCCCCAGGCGGCCGGCGAGGGCCTCGTCCTCGCGGACCTCGGCGAGGAACTGCTCGCCGGCGAGCACGTCCGCGGCCTTCCCGCGGTCGAGACCCGCCTGCTCGGCGAGGTCGGCGAGCACGTCCCGGTCGGAGAGGTCCAGACCGCGCTCGAACTGCGCGCTGAAGAGCAGCTCGACGAGCTCGAGCTGCCGGCCCTCGGCACGAGCGAACTGCAGGAGCCGGTGGGCGCGCACGGTGTTGCGGTGCTTGACGTCGTCCATGCGGTAGTCGAGGCCCAGGCTCGCGGCGACGGCCGTCATCTGAGCGCGCATCTCCGCCGCGCGCTCGGGGCTGCCGCCCTTGTGCTTCCCGCCGAGGTACTCCTCCCTCGTCCCGGCGAAGTCCTCCGGGGTGTCGGGCGAGAGCTCGAAGCTGCGGTAGACGACCTCGATCTCGGAGCCGGGATGCTCGTTCGCGAACCGCTCGGCTCCCTCCTCGAGACGTCGCTTGCCGATGAAGCACCACGGGCACGCGACGTCCGACCAGACCTCGATGCGGATGGGCTCACTCATGATCAGACCCTTTCTCTCCGAAGACCGCCACCAGGCGGATGCCCCGCGTCTCCCCGCGGGCGAGGCGCTGCAGCCCCTCGTCGATGTCGTCGAAGCCGATCGGCTCCGTCGCGGTGCGGAACCGTCCGGCGGCGACGAGGCCCACGACCTCGGCCGCATCGGCGGGAGTGCCCCCGAGCGATCCGACGAGCGTGACCTGCTTCATCGTGATCAGCTGCGTCGGGAGCGTCGCCTCCGCCACGCCGAACCCGACCTGCACGACCGACCCGCTCGAGCGGTCTTCCCACGTCGATGAACTGCCATGCGCGCATCTGGACGCACTCTCCTGCGGATCGCTCGCTGACGTTCTCTGAGATGATGCCACCCCGAGCGCGCCGCTCCGCACAGGAGGGGGCGACGTCGAGGGCGCGGGACGTCCGGACGGGGCCGTGCGGGCATCGTACGAGCCCGCACGGCCCCGTCCGGTGACAGGCCTCAGTGCGTGAGGAGCACCTTGCCGGTCGAGTTGCGCGACTTGATCGCGGCGATCGCGGCGCCGGCCTCGGAGACCGGGTAGCGAGCGCCGATGTTCACGGTCAGCTCGCCGCTCGCGACCCACGCGAACAGATCGGCGGCACGGCGGCGCAGCTCCTCCGTCGTGCGGGTGAAGTGGACCACCATCGTGCTCGTCACCGACAGCGAGCCCCCGAAGGTGAGCCGGGACAGGTCCAGCGGCGGGACGGGGCCGCTCGCGCCTCCGTAGACGACGAGCCGGCCGCGCTCGCGCAGGGCCGCGAGTCCGCCGTCGAACGTGTCCGCGCCCACGCTGTCGTAGACGGCCGCGACGCCCTCGCCGCCGGTGAGCTCACGCGCACGGTCCGAGAACCCGTCGTAGAAGAGCACGTGGTCCGCGCCGGCCGCTCGCGCGACCTCGGCCTTCTCCTCGGTCGACACCGTGCCGATCACGGTGCCGCCGCGCAGCTTCGCCACCTGGGTCAGCAGCACGCCCACCCCGCCCGCGGCGGCGTGCACGATCACCGGGTCCCCGTCCTGGACCGCGTAGGCGTCGGTCGCCAGGTAGTGCGCGGTCGTGCCCTGCAGCAGCAGCGCCGTCGCGGTCTCGTCGTCGACCTCGTCGGGGATCGGGATGGCCCGTCCCGCCTCGACGGCGGTGAACTCCGCGAAGCTGCCCTGGCCTCCCGAATGCCAGCCGACGCGCTGGCCGACCTTCAGGTCGGAGACGTCGGCACCGACCTCGACGATCACGCCGACGCCCTCCACCCCGGCGACGAAGGGCGCCTGGATGGGCGTTCCTCCCCCGAGCTGGTGCGCGTCCATGAAGTTCAGGCCCGAGACGTTCACCTGGACCAGCACCTGTGTCGGAGCGGGCGTCGGTCGATCGGTCTCCGTCCAGACGGCGACCTCGGGACCGCCGAAGCGGTCGATCACGATGGCATGCATGGCGATGCCCCTTTCTTCTCGTGGCGCTGGTGCGCCGTGGTGGTCGGGCATGGGCGATCCCGATCCGGATGCCCTGTGGAGCCGTGCGGCCCGGACCGTCCGGGCTCCGAGCGGCCGAGTGCGACCCGCATCAGTCCGCGATCTTGGCGACCAGCCGGCCGACGACCGTGCCCTCGGAGAGCCGACGCAGGCCGTCCGGGATCTCGTCGAAGGCGATCGTCGTGATCGCGGGGTCCAGTCGCCCGGTGGCGAGGACCTCGTAGACCCCGCGCAGGTCGTCCTTGGTGCCGCCGAGGACGCCGACGAGGGTGATCTGACGCATGATGAGCGCCTGGGTGCTGATCGTGGCCTGCAGGCGGCCCATGCCGACCTGCACGACGCGCCCGTCCGGCCGGACGGTCTCGATCGCGGCGGCCGTGGTGGTGCCGAAGCCGGCGAAGTCCACGATCACGTCCAGCTGCTCGTCCGCGAATGCGCTGATGTCGGCCGCGACGCGCTTCACGCCGATCTGATCGCCCAGCCCCCAGACGTCCTCCTTGACCTCGGCGGCATAGACCTCCGCCCCCTGGAGCACGGCGATCCGCGCGCCGATCTGCCCGAGCCCGCCCAGGCCGATGATGCCGACCTTGGTGCCGGCCACGACCTGCCCGGCGGCGACGACGGCGTGGTAGGCGGTGACGCCCGCATCCGTCCCCGCCGCGGCCTGCTCGAACGGGACCCCGTCGGGGATGCGCACGAGCGCTTCCGGGGGAGCGGTCAGCCTGAACGAGTAGCCGCCGTCCCGGCCCAGACCGGGAACGCGGTCGCCGACGAGGGCGATCCCCACGCGGTCGCCGACGCGCCACTCCGCGACGTCGGCGCCGACCTCGCTGATGACCCCGGCGACCTCATGCCCGAGCGTCAGCGGCACCTGCGCGCCGGGAGCCAGCGGGAACGACTCGTCCTCCAGCAGGCCGACGTCCGAGTGGCACAGGCCCGCGGCCTTGATGTCCACGACCACCTCGCCCGGGGCGGCGGTGGGCTCGTCGACCTCGGCGAGGACGAGGGGTTCATGGGTCTTGGTGAACTGCCATGCCTTCATTGCATCTGCTCCTAACAGGCGGTCGCATTCTCTCGGGTGGGCGTCGTCGCAGGGGACCGCGGCTGCGGCGACGGGAAGGGGCGGGCAGTCGGCACCGACTGCGGCCTCCTCAGGCTGTCTGCCTCATGGACGGGCTCGCGGCGCGGGTGACCGACTCGTCGAGCGAGCCGAGCAGCGCGATCACCGGGGCGAGGTCGAGGTCGTCGTCGACGTGCGGAGCGAGGAATCGCGCCCACTCCTGGCGCACCCTCTCCAGGTTGCGGGCGGCGACGGGCGTGGGGTGCACGCTCACGGACCGACGATCCGCCGGGTTCGGGACGCGTTCGATCATGCCCCGCTCCTCCAGCGAGCGCAGGACCGCGCTCGCGTTGCTGGACCGGAGGCCGACCTCCGCGCAGATCCCCGACGGGCTGACGCCCGGATGCCGCTGGACGTGGTCCATGACGAGGCTCTCGAGCTCGGTCACCTCGAGGATCTCGGGATCGAAGTGCCCGTACAGACGGACGTCTCGCGCCACGCTGAGGATGAAGTGCGCGAGGTCGGCGAGCTGCGCCGACCTGTCCTGCCTGCTGGCTGCCATCTGCGGCCTCCTTCGAAACTATTGCTATAGTAGCATAGCTATGTTCATGTAGATAATTGGAGGTGTGGGTGACCCCGCGTACACAGTCTGACCAGCATTCGACGACCACGGCGACCGCCCGGATCGGCATCGGCCTGATGCTCACGCTCGCCCTGCTGTCCGGGATCGCGCCGTTCGCGATCGACATGTACCTGCCGGCGTTCCCGGAGATGGTCGCCGAGCTCGACACCACGGCCTCGGGCGTCCAGCTGTCGTTGACGGCCTTCCTCGTCGGCGCCGGCGTCGGCCAGGTGATCTTCGGGCCGCTCTCCGACCGGTTCGGCCGGCTCGGGCCGCTCGTCGCGGGAATGCTCATCTATCTCGCCGCCAGCGTGGCGACGGCGCTCGCCCCGACGGTCGAGTTCCTCATCGGCGCGCGTCTCGTCCAGGGTCTCGCGGGAGCGGCCGGGATGGTCATCTCTCGCGCCATCATCAGCGACCTCGCCAAGGGCGTCGAAGCTGCACGCGGACTCAGCGTGGTCATGACGGTCAGCGGGATCGCCCCCGTGCTCGCCCCCGTCGCGGGCAGCCTGCTCACCGAGCCCATCGGCTGGCGCGGCCTGATGTGGGTCGTCACGGGCCTGGTGGCCATCGGTCTCATCGCCGTCTTCCTCTCCGTCCGCGAGACCCGGCCGCGCACCGTGCGCGACGCCGCACGCCAGGGACCGAAGACGTCGCCCGTGCGGGCGCTCACCTCCCGCGCGTATCTGGGCAACATGCTCGCCTACGTCTTCGCCTTCACGACGATGATGGCCTACATCTCCGCCTCGCCGTTCCTCTACCAGGGGATGATGGGCATGGACCAGGTCCAGTACGGGCTGGCCTTCGGCCTCAACGCGCTCGCGCTCATGCTCGTCGGAGCCCTCTCCGCCCGGCTGACGCGGCGCTTCCACGTCGCAGCGCTCGCCCGCACCGGGCTCCTGCTGAACCTCGCCTCCGTGGCCGTCTTCGCGGTCCTCGTCTTCACGGGCGCACCGGCGATCTGGCTCACGGTGCCGATCCTCGTCTCCGTCGGCGTGCTCGGGCTCAGCTTCGGCAACGCCACCGCGCTCGCGCTCGCGGCCGTGCCCGCCGCCGCGGGTCTCGGCTCGGCGATCCTCGGCCTGCTTCAGCACGTCTTCGCCGGCATCGCGGCGCCGATCGTCAGCATCGCCGGCGAGACCACGGCCGTGCCGCTCGCCATCACGATGCTCGTCACCTCGGCCCTCGCGAACATCGCGTTCGCCGTCGCCCGAGGCGCCGATCCGCGGCACTCCGCCGCTCCCGCGACGGAGCCCGCCACCGAGCGCGTGGAGACCGCGTAGGAGCACGGAGGGCGCCGGGCGCGGCGCGTCCGGCGCCCTCCGGTGCGGCCGGGTCCGTGTCGGCTGCACGAGGCTCCGCCCGTCCTCAGCGCACCTGGGGGATGGTCACGCCTCCCGCGACCCAGATCGACTCACCCGTCGTGTACGGCAGGCCGCCCGTCGCGAGGGTCGCGACCGTGCGGGCAACATCCTGCGGCGTGCCCCAGCGACGCATCGGCACGGCATCGCGGACGATCTCCTCGATGCGGGGCGCCGCCGCGGCGGTCATGGGCGTGCGGATGAAGCCCGGCCTGACCTCGTGCACGTGGATGCCGTCGACGGCGAGCCGTGCGGCGTAGAGCTGGGTCATCTTGCTGACGGCGGCCTTGCCGATCGCGTACTGGGCGCGGTCGTAGGCGGCGATGTGGGCCGCCATCGACGCGATGTTGACGATGCTGCGATAGTGCGTCGACGCGGACGCGACCATGCTGCGGGCGACCGCCTGCGACAGGAAGAACGTGCCGCGCAGGTTGACGTTCAGCGAACGGTCGAAGTCCGCGGGCTGCACGTCGAGGATGTCGGTCGGCGGCCGCACCGCGATGCCCGCGTTGTTCACGAGCGTGTCGATGCCGCCGAAGTCGGCCACGATCCTGTCGACGACCTCCTGGTGCTCCTCGACGAGGGAGATGTCGAGCCGGTAGTAGCGGAAGCCCTCCGGCAGCGGCGTCTCGGCCTCTGCGAGGTCCGGCTCGACCAGGTCGACGCACGCGCCGCAGAAGCCGCGGGCCTGCAGCTCGTCGAGGATGGCGCGTCCGATCCCGCGGAGCCCCCCGGTCACGACCGCGACGGGACGATGCTCGTCTGACATGATCCGCCCCCTCAGCCGACCGCGACCGGTTGGCGGACCGTGTACACGTCCGGCTCGAAGGTGGCGTTCGTCTCCCGGAAGGCGTGCATGAAGTCCGGCCAGATCAGGGTCAGCGCACCGCTGCGCGGATCGACGTACCAGTTGCGGCATCCGCCGTCGAGCCAGACCGTGCCCTCGCTGAGCTCCCGCACCCGGGCGACGTACTCCTCCTCCGCCTCCTCGGTCACCTCGAGCACCGGGGCGTCGGCCTCGTGCGAGAACCGGAGCGCGCCGAGGATGTAGTCCATCTGCGCCTCGAGGATGTAGATCGCGGAGTTGTGCCCGCTGCTGGTGTTGGGGCCGTTCATGATGAACAGGTTCGGGAAGCCGTGGGTCGTGTTCGAGGCGTAGGCCGTCATGCCGTCGCTCCAGGCGTCGGCGAGCGTGACTCCCTCGCGTCCGTGGACGATGTCGGCGAACAGCGGCTCCGTCGCCTCGAACCCGGTGGCGAAGACGATGACGTCGACGTCGAACGCGTTGCCCGCGGCGCTGATCGCCCGGCTGCCGTCGATGCGCGCGAGCGCGGACGCCTCCAGCGTCACGTGGTCCTGCTGCAGGGTCGGGTAGTAGAGGTCCGAGCCGAGCAGGCGCTTGCAGCCGAGCTCGTAGTCGGGCGTCAGCTTCGCGCGCAGGACGGGGTCGCCGACGCTGCGCTCCAGGTGGTCGAGGGGGATCCTCCGCGCCGCCTCGAGGTACTTCGGGACGCCGCGGCGGGCGGCGAAGTTCGCCTCGGCGGTCCAGAAGGTCTCGGCGCGCAGGGCTCGCAGCGTGTCGGGGCTGCGCTCGAACAGGCGCTGCTGGGCCGGGCTGTACTCGGGGTTCGGCGCCGGGATGATGTAGGCGGGGCTGCGCTGGAAGACCACGACCTCGGACGCGACGGCGGCGAGCTCGGGAAGCAGCTGGACCCCCGACGCCCCCGAGCCGACGAGGGCGATGCGCTTGCCCTCCAGCGGGACGTCGTGGTTCCACCGCGCCGAGTGGAAGAACTCGCCGGCGAAGGTGTCCCTGCCGGGGATGTCGGGCAGACGCTCGTCCGCGAGGTGCCCGCATGCGGTCACCAGGAACTGCGCGGAGTAGGTGGCGTGCGGCGTCTCGACGGTCCAGCGGCCCGCCTCGCCGTCCCACGTGGCGCGCTCCATCGGCTCGCCGAAGCGGATGTGGTCGAGGAGCCCCTCCTCCCGCGCCGACGCGCGGAGGTACTCCTGGATCTCCCTCCCCGGCGCCCTCACCCGCGACCAGTGCGGGTTCAGGCGGAAGGAGAACGAGTACACCTGCGACGGGACGTCGCACGCGACCCCGGGATAGGTGTTGTCCCGCCAGGCGCCGCCGACGTCGTCGGCCCGCTCGACGATGACGAAGTCGTCCGTGCCCTCGCGCTTGAGCCTGATCCCCAGGCCGAGCCCGGCGAAGCCGGCGCCGACGATGAGCACCTCGGTCGTGACGAGCGTGTTCGCGGTGATGGACATCTCTCCTCCTCCGGATCGGGTTCTCCCGCTACGGCTGAGCCGGCGGGATGACGGTGCCGGCAGGGTGCCGTCGTGGATGGGACAGGAAGTTCTCCGCGATGCTCAGCAGCTCGGCCGGGCGCTCGACGAACACGGAGTGCCCGGAGCCGATCTCGGCGTACCGGGCGTCGTCGATGGCCCCGAAGAGGGCGAGGCTGTGATGGCGCGGCACCATCAGGTCGTGCGTGCCCCCGACGACGAGCGTCGTGGCCGCGATGTCCGCCACGCGGTCGGAGATGTCGATGGTCCGGTTGAGGTCCATCTGCAGGGCGCCGAACGTGCTGGGGCGCCCCGGCGGGGCGACGACGTCCATGTCCTCCGGCGAACGCTTCGCGAGGAACGGCACCCCGAAGGCGAACAGCCTCGAGTAGGCCCGGAACGCATCGGGGTCGCCGGCCTTCCGGAGGAACTGGTAGAGGTCGTTGCGCAGGCGCTGCTGGTGGTCGGTCTTGATCCATCCGGCGACGAGCACGAGGTTCTCGACGCGGTCCGCGTGGTGGGCGGCGTAGGAGGCCGCGACGACGGAGCCCAGGGAGTAGCCCAGCAGCGAGATCGGGCCCTCGGGGAGCGCCTCGTCGACGACCGCGCCCACCTGCCGTTCGAGGTGCTCGAGGGTCAGCGCGCTCACGCCCGCCGGCTCGGCCAGGTCGAGCGACACGACCTGCTGTCGCGTCGCGACCATGGGGAACAGCATGGCGAAGTGGGTCGCGGTCGAGCCGCCGGTGCCGTGCACGAGAACGAGCGGCGGACGCGTGGGGTGCGGCCGACCCGACACGTAGTACCGGACCTCGGCGCCGTCGACGCTGACCGCGCCCTCCTCGACCTCGGTCGTCAGGTGTACGGGCATCCGCGTGCTCCCTTGCATGCGAGGCGTCCATCGAGTGGACTAATGACTTTCGGATCTGCGAGCAGAGCCGCCTGGGCGCCTCTCGAGCCGGTCGCCAGGTCGCTGTTCTCTGCGGCTCTCATGCTTTACCCGCGCCGGGCCGCTGTCAAACCTTGTGTCCATTGAGTGGACTGTTTCTCTCTCCGCTCGGTCGATGAACGGGTGCGGGGCTAGCATCGCTGTCGGCATCCCGCCCACGTGCCGGGCACATGATCGAGCAAAGGAGCAGCATGTCGCGTGTCGTGAGACTGGCCGTGATCCCCGGCGACGGGATCGGCCCCGAGGTGATCGCCGAAGCGGTCAAGGTGCTGGACGCCGCGAGCGGCGCGGAGGGGGTGGTCTTCGACAAGACGGTCTTCTCGCTCGGCGCCGCGCGGTATCTCGAGACCGGCGACATCCTCACCGACGAGGACCTCGCGGCCATCCGCGGCCACGACGCGATCCTGCTCGGAGCGGTCGGCGGGGTCCCCGGCGACCCCCGGCTGAGCGATGTCAGCATCGAGCGCGAACTGCTGCTGCAGCTGCGGTTCGACCTGGACCAGTACGTCAACCTCCGCCCCGCGAGGATCTACCCGGGCGTTCCCGGGCCGCTGGCCGATGCCGGGGACGTCGACTTCGTCGTGGTGCGCGAGGGCACGGAGGGCGCGTACTCCGGCAGCGGCGGGTCTCTGCGCACCGGGACGGCGCACGAGATCGCGACCGAGGTCTCGGTGAACACCGCCTTCGGCGTGGAGCGCGTCGTGCGGTACGCGTTCGCGCTCGCCGCGAAGCGGCGCAAGCGGCTGACGTGGGTCGGCAAGACCAACGTCATCGTCTTCGCCGGCGCGCTGTGGCAGCGCGTCGTGGGCGACGTGGCGAAGGAGTACCCGGACGTCGTCGTGGACTACCTGCACGTCGACGCGGCGACCATCCACCTCGTGGCCGACCCCGCGCGCTTCGACGTGATCGTCACCGACAACCTGTTCGGCGACATCCTCACGGACCTGGCCGGCGCGATCACCGGGGGCATCGGGCTCGCCGCGTCCGGGAACATCCATCCCGACGGCGCCTTCCCCTCGATGTTCGAGCCGGTCCACGGCTCCGCGCCCGACATCGCGGGGAGGCGGCTCGCCGACCCGACGGCCGCCATCCTGTCGGTGGCGCTCCTCCTGCAGCACCTCGGCCTGGACGACGAGGCCTCGCGCGTCGCTCGCGCCGTCGAGGCCGACATCGCCTCCCGCGGCGGCCTCCCGGCGCGCACGACCTCCGAGATCGGCGACTCCATCGTGGCGGCTCTCGGCCGCTGAGCGGTCGCTCGGGCGGTGGGAACGCGGCGACCGCGGGAGCTCCCTCCCGTCTCGTCGCTCGCCCGCCGTCCTTGACAAGCGGGGTCGCGAGGGATTTGCTGGAGGGCACCTCCGGCGAACGCTGAGGACGCCGATCGACTCGGATCGTCCACTCACCGAACCATTCACGGAGATCCTTCACACAGCGGTGGGGATCCCCCGAGGGACGCGCGCCGGAAGCGCCGGGGAGCCGGCCGCGCCCTCCCGTTCGAGAGGACCGCCCGTGTTCGAGGTGGAAGACAAGGTGGTCGTGGTGACCGGCGCGAGCGGCGGCCAGGGCGCCGCCGAGGCCATCGGGCTCTCGCGAGCCGGAGCCACGGTCATCGCCGTCGCAAGGGACGACGAGCGTCTGCGCGCGCTCGCGACGCGAGACGACCTCGGCGCCGGCACCGTGGTGCCGTGGCAGCTGGACGTCGCCGACGAGGCGGGCTGGGAGACGCTCGCGGCCTTCGCGCAGACGAGTCATGGCCGTGTGGACGGCCTGGTCAACAACGCCGGCATCGTCCGCAGGGGCGGCGTGATGGACACCGCATGGAGCGACTTCGACGACGTCGAGCGCACGAACCTGAGGGGTCCCATGCTCGCGATGCGCGCGCTGGTCCCCCTCATGCCGCCGGGCGGATCCATCGTCAACGTCGGCTCCACGGCGGGGCTCACCGCGCACTCGTCCGTCTCCTACGGGACCACCAAGTGGGCGCTGCGCGGGCTGACCCGGGGGACGGCGCTGGAGCTCGGCCCCAGCGGGATCCGCGTCAACGCGATCCATCCGGGCTTCATCGACACCCCGCTGACCGAGCACGCCGGCCCGGCGTTCCGCGCCGCGAACGTGACGGCATCCCCCCTGGGGCGGGTGGGCACGCCGGACGACGTCGTGCCGATCGTGATCTTCCTGCTCAGCGACGACTCGTCGTTCATCACCGGCGCCGAGATCCCGGTCGACGGAGGGATCACCTCGCACGGGGGAGCGAAGTTCATCGCCGACGCGCGACGCGCGGAGCTCGCCCGATGACGAGGCCCGGACATGCCCGCTGAAGCGTCGTCGGAGCTGACCCGGAAGGTCCTCAGGATCCTCGCCGCGCTCGCGCAGCGCGGCGAGAGCGGCATCCGGCTGGTCGACGCCGCCCGCGCCACCCAGATCCCGCGCCCGACGGTCTTCCGCATCCTGAAGGAGCTCGCGGACTCCGGGTTCGTGACGAAGGCCGAGTCGGGGACGTATGCGCTCGGACACGCCGTGTTCGAGCTCGCCCTGAGCGCACCCGCGCCCATCGTCGACATCACCACGCTGCGCGCGCTCGCCCGCTCGCTCGCGGACCGCTGCGGCGACACCGTCTACGTCGCCGTGCGCCAGTTCGACGGCGTGAACTACGTCGTCCGCGCCGAGGGCGACTACCCGCTCCAGACCCGCATCCCCGTCGGGACCAACCGCGGGCTCGCCAACAGCTACACGGGCGTCGCGCTCCTTCCGTTCGTGGAGGCGGAGCAGCGCGCCCGGGCGATCGCCGCCCGCCTCGACGGCCTCGACGCCGACGCCGCCGACGCCGTCCGCGCCACGATCGCGGACCTCATGAGCCAGATCGCCACCCGCGGCTACTGCAGCGCCCCCGACCTCGTGCTGCCGGGCGTCGCGGGCCTCTCCACCCCCATTCGCGCCGGCCGGGGCGCCCCCTACGCCGCCATCGCGATCTCGGGGGTCTCCCCGCGCCTGCCCGCGGAGCGGATCGAGCCCCTGGCGCGACTGCTGCTCGCGACCGAGAAGCAGATGCGGGCGTGCTTCGCCTGACCTCGCGCACAAGACGAACGCCCCCTGAGAACCCGAGATCCGACGGAGGACTCCATGACCGACAGCATCCGCACCGCGATCGTGACCGGCGCCGCGAACGGCATCGGCTCGGCCGTCGTCGACAAGCTCGCCTCGCTCGGGATCGCCGTCGTGGCGGTCGACCTGGACGCCGACGGCGCCGCGGCCGTCGCGAGTCGCGTGAGGGACAGCGGGCTGCCCGCCACGTCGCTCGCGGGCGACGTCTCGGACCCCGCCCTCTCCGTCGCCGCGGTCGACGCCGCGGTCGGTCTCACGGGCGGCCTCGACATCCTCGTCAACAACGCCGGCAAGGGCACCGTCCAGGCGGCGATCGCCGACACCGAGCTGGAGAACTGGCGGCGTGACATCGAGGTCAACCTGACCGGGCAGTTCCTCTTCTGCCGGGCCGCGATCCCCGCGCTCATCGCCCGGGGCTGGGGCCGGATCGTGAACGTCGCGTCGGCCTCGGGGATGGAGGGCCTCGCCCTGGCCGGGGGGTATGCGGCGGCGAAGGCCGGGGTCATCGCGCTCACCAAGACGCTGGGCAAGGAGCTCGCCCAGACCGGCGTCATCGTCAACGCCGTCGCACCGGCGCTCATCCGGTCGGAGATGCTCAGCCGGCCGACCTTCCGACGCGAGATGCTCGAGTCGCTGCTCGCGCGCATCCCCATGGGACGCGTGGGCGAGCCCTCCGAGGTCGCCGAGATGATCGCCTTCCTCGCGAGCGACGCGGTCAGCTTCTCCACGGGAGCCGTGTTCGACCTGTCGGGCGGGCGGGCCACGTACTAGCGTGCCGCCCGGACCGCCCCGGGTCGCACGGTGCCCCGTCCACGGTCGTGTTCGCACACGCTGTCTGAGCGAGGACCGCGTTTTTCCGGCACGGGATCGTGCCGCGCCGCCGTCCGCCCGATTAGCGTGGCACGCAGGTTCCGCGGCGCCGTGCGCGCGCCCGATCCCCCGTACTCGATGAGGAGACGCGATGAGCAGTGCCGTCCACACCGCCGAGGTCCGTTCCGCGGATGCGGACATCGTCGGCCGGGGGATGACGATGTCGGACCAGCTCGCACGTCAGGCGCGCGTCGACGGCGGGCGCATCGCGTTCGTCTACGACGCCACGCGCCGAAGCTATCGCGAGGTCGACGAACGGGTCAGCCGCCTGGCGAACGCGCTGCGCGAGCGCGGCGTCGGCCACGGCGACCGCGTCGTCGTGCTGGGATTCAACACCCTCGAGGTCATCGAGGCCTACTTCGCGGTCGTCCGGCTCGGCGCGATCTGCGTGCCGGTCAACTTCCGGCTCGTCGCCCACGAGATCGCCTACATCCTCGAGGACAGCGGGGCCGCCGCGGCCGTCGTCCAGGCGCGGTTCCTCGACGTCGTGACGGAGGCGCGCAGCCTCGCGGGCGAGACGGGCTCCCTGCTCGTCTTCGGCGGCGAGCCGCGGGGGGACGCCGAGGAGTACGAGGGGGTGCTCGCCCAGGCCGAGCCGTCGTTCCGCGAGCACCGCGTGGAGCTCGCCGAGCCGGCCTTCATCATGTACACGTCGGGCACCACCGGGCGTCCGAAGGGCGCCGTGCTCACCCACAACCATCTGCTGCTGCACAGCGTCAACACCATCGCGCACTCCGACGCGCCCATGCTCGACCGCGTGAACCTCGTGGCGGCGCCGCTGTTCCACGTCGCCGCCATGGCGGGCCTGCTCAAGCCGCTCATGCTCGGCGGTCGCACGATCGTGCAGCCCTTCGGCGCGTTCGATCCGGCGGCGCTGCTCGACCTGGTGGAGCGCGAGCGCATCTCGTCGCTGTTCCTGGTGCCGACGCAGTGGCAGGCCGTGTGCGAGGTGCCCGGCATCGAGCGGCGCGACCTCTCGTCGCTGCGCCGCATCGCGTGGGGCGGGGCGCCGGCGACCATCGCGCTGCTCGAGCTCCTGAATGCCACGTTCCCGCAGGCCCCGGTCGTGAGCGTCTTCGGCCAGACCGAGTGCGGCCCGATCACCGCGATGCTGCAGGGAGCCGATCAGGTGCGCAAGATCGGCTCCATCGGGCTGCCGACCCTCAACGTCGAGGTGCGCGTCGTCGACGACGACCTGAACGACGTCGCCGCCGGCGAGGTCGGCGAGATCGTGTACCGCACGCCCATGGTCATGAAGGAGTACTGGAACAAGCCCGAGGCGACCGCGGAGGCGTTCCGGGGCGGCTGGTTCCACTCGGGAGACCTCGTCCGCCGCGACGAGGAGGGCTATCTCTACATCGTGGACCGCAAGAAGGACATGATCATCTCAGGCGGCGAGAACATCTACTGCGCCGAGGTGGAGAACGTGCTCGCGGGCCATCCGAAGGTGCGGGAGGTCGCGGTCGTCGGCGTGCCGCACGAGAAGTGGGGCGAGACCCCGCTCGCGGTGATCGTCCCGCAGGACCCCGGGGAGCCGCCGACGACGGACGAGCTCACCGGCTGGCTCGCCCCGCGACTGGCCCGCTACAAGCGGCCTCATCAGGTCGCGATCGTCGGGAGCCTGCCGCGGAACTCGCTCGGCAAGGTGCTCAAGGACCGGATACGCCGAGACCGCGAGGCCGGCCGGCTCTCCGTGCAGGCGGCGCGCTAGCGCGGGCCCCGCCGCGACGCGCCCGCGGCGGGGACGGCCCGTTCAGCGCAGGTCGACGAGGTCGGCCAGCGCGGAACGGTGGAAGCCGGGCGTGCCGAGCGCGATCTGGTCGGCCTTCGCGCGCTTCAGGAACAGATGGGCCGGATGCTCCCACGTCATCCCGATGCCGCCCAGCAGCTGGATCGCCTCCTCCGCGGCCTGCACCGCGACGTCGGAGCACCATGCCTGGGCGACGGCGGCGGCCACCTCCCGGTCCGGATCGTCGTCGGCGAACGCGGCGGCGGCGTACCTGGCCGCGGCCGCCGCCGACTCGATCGACACGTAGAGGTCGGCGAGCCGGTGCTTGAGGGCCTGATAGCCGCCGAGGACCCTGCCGAACTGCCGGCGCGCCTTCAGATGCTCGATCGTCGTCGCCAACGACCATTGCGCCACGCCCAGCTGCTCGGAAGCGAGCAGGGCCGCGCCCGTGAGCAGCGCGCGACGGATGGCCGTCTCGCCGGCCCCCGGCGAGACCACCGGGCGCCCCCGCGCGCCGACGACGCGCACATCGGCGAGCGGACGGGTCATGTCGAGAGAGGTCACGGCCTCGACGGACGCCTCGTGCGCCGGGACCGCGTAGAGGGCGACCCCGTCGGCGAGAGCCACCGGGACGAGGAGCACGTCGGCCTCGATCGCACCCGCCACGCTCGTGACGTCGATGCCGACGCCGCCGTCGGGGTCCACCCGGCCGATCGTCGTCGCGATGCCGGGCGCCGTCGAGAACGGCACGAGCAGCGCCGCGGTCGAGGCGCCCGCCGCGAGCGAGGCGAGCAGGTCGTCCGCCGCCGGCCCGTCGCCCTGCAGCAGCGCGGCGGTCGCGATGACGCCGCTCGTCAGGAACGGCACCGGCGCCGCGGCCCTGCCGAGCTCCTCGAGCACCACGGCCGCCTCGCGAGCCGACGCGCCCGCCCCTCCCCGGTCCTCCGGGACGAGCAGACCGCCGAGCCCCATCTCCTGCGAGAGCGACGACCACAGCGGGACGGCGAGAGAGCGGTCGCCGTCGTAGACCGGGATCACGTCCCGCGGATCGCACCGGTCGGTCAGCACGTCCCTGACGCTCGCGCGCAGATCGTCCTCGAGCTCGGAGTACAGGAGGTTCAGCTCGGTCATCGCGGGAGATCCTTCCAGGGGACGTCCTTGTCGGCGCGCGGCTCGGGGGGCAGGCCGAGGATGCGCTCGGCGACGATGTTCCGCAGCACCTCCGAGGTCCCTCCCTCGATGGTCCTGCCCTTGATGCGCAGATAGCGGTAGCCGGGGCTTCCGCCCGTCGTCTCGACGCGGTCGGGGCGCGTCATGCTCCAGTCCGGATAGCGCAGTCCCTCCTCGCCGCACAGCTCGAGCTCGAGACCGCTGAGCTGCTGGTTGAGCCGCCCCGTCGCGAGCTTCAGCGCCGCTCCCTCGGGGCCCGGCTGTCCGGCCTCGAGCTTCTGACGGAGGCGTTCGCCCGTGAGACGGGCGACCTCGGCGCCCACCCAGAGCGAGAGCAGCCGGTCGTGCAGCTCGGGGGTGCGGCGCTCGGGATGCTCCCGCCAGTTCCTGCTGACCACTCCGACGACGCCGGACTCCCGGACGACGGCGGCTCCGCCGAGCGACACGCGCTCGTTGTTCAGGGTCGTGCCCGCGATCCGCCATCCCTCGCCCTCGCCGCCGAGACGGAACGCGTCGGCGATCCGGACGTCCGTCAGGAAGACCTCGTTGAACTCCGCCTCGCCCGTGATCTGACGCAGCGGCCGCACCTCGACGCCCGGCGCACGCATGTCGCAGAGGAAGTACGTGATCCCCGCGTGCTTGGGCACCGTGGCGTCGGTGCGCGCGAGCAGGATCGCCCAGTCCGCCCGGTGCGCCATCGAGGTCCACACCTTCTGGCCGCTGACGATCCAGTCGCCGCCGTCCCGCACGGCGCGCGTCCCCAGCGCTGCGAGGTCCGATCCCGCACCCGGCTCGCTGAAGAGCTGGCACCACACCTCCTCTCCGGTCCAGAGCGGACGGAGGAACCGGCGCTTCTGCTCCTCCGTCCCGAAGGCGAGGACGGTGGGCGCGGCCATGCCGAGCCCGATGCCGATGGCCCGCGGATCGTTGTCGGGCGCCCCGGCCGCCGACAGCAGTCGGTCGACCTCGGGCTGGAGCGCCCGCGGCAGCCCGAGCCCGCCGAGACCCGGCGGATAGGACACCCATGCCAGGCCCGCGTCGAACCTCGCCCGCAGGAACTCCCGCCTGTCGCTCGTGGACGGGTCGTGGCGCTCGAGAAGCGCGGCGACGCGTTCTCGCAGATCCTCCACGACATCGGCGGTGTCAGTCATGCGCCGTCTCCTCATCGCTCGTCTCCGGCCGCGGCACGAGAAGCGCCACGGTCTCCGCCACGCACACCGGCTTCCCGCCGCCCTCCCGTTCGACGGTCACCCGCTCGACCAGCTGATGGCCGCGGGGGGTCGCGGTGAGCGACACGAGCTCGACGCCCACGCGGACGCGCGAGCCCGCCGGCGTCGGGGCCGGGAAGCGCACCCTCCCGGCCCCGTAGTTCACGACCATCCGCAGCCCCGCGATGGTGTAGATCTGCGCCGAGAGGGAGGGGACGAGCGCCAGGACCAGGTAGCCGTGCGCGATGGTCGTCCCGAACGGGCCGCGCGCCGCCCGTTCGGGATCGACGTGGATCCACTGCCGATCGCCCGTCAGCTCGGCGAACGCGTCGATCCGCTCCTGCGTCACCTCGAACCACCCCGACCACCCGAGGTGCGTCCCGATCGCGCCGTCCAGCTCGTCGAGTCCGTCGATGACCCTCACCATGCGCCCCTCCTCGCCCATCGGCTCAGTCGACCGGTCCGCCGGCGGCGTAGACGACCTGACCGGAGATGTACCCCGCTCCCTCGCTCACGAGGAAGGAGGCCAGATGCGCGATGTCCTCCGGATCGCCCGCGCGCCCGACCGGGATCTTCTTCACCACGGCGTTCGCGAACTCCTCGAAGGAGATGCCCAGACGCTCCGCCGTGGCTCTGGTCATGTCGGTCTGGATGAACCCCGGGGCGATGGCGTTGACCGTGATGCCGAACCGGCCGAGCTCGATCGCGAGCGTCTTGGTGAGCCCCTGCAGCCCGGCCTTCGCGGTCGAGTAGTTGGCCTGGCCGCGGTTTCCCAGCGCCGCCGTGCTGGAGATGTTCACGATCCGCCCCCAGCCGGCCGCGGTCATGTGCCGCTGGGCGGCGCGGCTCAGCAGGAACGCGCCGCGCAGGTGGACGTCGAGGACCGAGTCCCACTCGTCGACGGTGAGCTTGAACAGCAGGTTGTCCCGGGTGATCCCCGCGTTGTTCACGAGCACGGACGGCGGCCCCAGTCGATCGGCCACCCGCTCGACGACCTCCTCGACGGCGTGCTCGTCGGTGACGTCGACGCCGAACGCGCCGGCTCGGCCGCCGGCGCGCCCGATCTCCGACGCCACCGCTCCGGCGCCTCGCTCGTCGAGGTCGAGGACCGCGACGCCGAAGCCGTCTGCCGCGAGACGCCGTGCGACGGCGGCGCCGATGCCGCGCGCCGCCCCGGTGACGACGGCGATGCGCGCGTCTGGAGTGCTCATGTCGGATCTCCTGTCGATCGTGGGGCTGCGTGTGTCCGGGGGCGGTCTCAGCTCAGGCGTTCGAGGACGAGCGCCATGCCCTGACCGCCCGCCACGCACATGGTCTCCAGGCCGAACTGGCCGTCGTCGTGGCGCAGCGAGTTGAGAAGGGTGGTCGTGATGCGGGCGCCGGTCATGCCGAACGGGTGACCGACCGCGATCGCCCCGCCGTGGACGTTGAGCCTGTCCTCGTCGATCCCGAGCTCGCGCGCCGACGGGATCACCTGGGCGGCGAACGCCTCGTTGATCTCCACGAGGTCGATGTCGTCGATCGTGAGACCGGCGAGCGCCAGCGCCCGACGGGACGCCTCGACCGGGCCGAGCCCCATCGTCTCCGGGGACAGCGCGCTCACCCCGGTGCTGACGACGCGGGCGAGCGGGGTGATGCCGAGCCGACGGGCCTTGACGTCCGACATGACGACCAAGGCCGCGGCGCCGTCGTTGACGCCGCAGCAGTTCGCTGCCGTGACCGTGCCGTCGGGCCGGAACACGGGCTCCAGGGCGGCGACGCGCTCCAGGGTCACGCCGGCGCGAGGCCCGTCGTCGCGGGAGACGACGGTGCCGTCGGGGAGCGTGACCGGAGTGATCTCCCGCGACCAGAAGCCGTCGGCGACGGCCGCCTCCGCGCGGTTCTGGCTGCGCACGGCGAAGGCGTCCTGCTCCTCCCGACTGACGCCGGTGAGCCGGGCGACGTTCTCGGCGGTCTGGCCCATCTGCAGGTAGACGTCGGGGAGCTCGCCGTCGTGCCGCGGGTCCGTCCAGGGCCGGCGGCCGGCGGCGACCTCGCCGCTGCGCGTCTCGGCGCGCTCGAACCGGGGGTTCTTCGTGCCGGGGCCGCCGTCGGACCTGCCCGCGGCGTACTGGCTCACCGTCTCGACGCCGGCCGAGACGAACACGTCGCCCTCCCCCGCCCTGATGGCGTGCAGCGCCATGCGGGTCGTCTGCACACTCGACGCGCAGTACCGGTTGACGGTGGTTCCCGGGAGGCGGTCGAGCCCCGCGAGCACGGCCACGACCCGGGCGAGGTTGTAGCCGGAGCTGCCGGCGGGAGAGCCGCATCCGAGGAAGAGGTCCTCGATGTCGCGCGGGTCGAGCTGGGGGACCTGCGCAAGCGCCGCCTCGAGGATCTGGACGGCGAGGTCGTCGGGCCGCACATCGCGCAAGGACCCCTTCCCCGCGCGTCCGATGGGCGAGCGGGCAGCGGCGACGATGACGGCTTCGGGCACGGCGACTCCGTTTCGAGGGGGGCGAGGATCACGCGCCGGAGCCGTCGCGGCGATAGGCGCCCAGGCCGGGCTTGAACTCCTTGGTGTCCAGGAACTGCGACAGCCCCTGGGCGCGACCGCGCTCGGGATCGCTCCGCGCGAGCTGCGCCGCCTTCGCTCCCAGGTAGTCCGTCGCCTGCTCATAGTCCATCGTGGCGGAGTGGCGGAGCGCCTCCTTCGTCGCGCGGAGGGCGTACGGGTTGAGCGCGAGGAGCGTCGTCGTGAGCTCCCTCACCGCATCGTCGAGCTCGGCACGCGGCACCGACTCGTTCACCAGGCCGATCTCCCTGGCACGCTGGCCGCCGAAGGTCTTGCCGGTGAGCGCGTAGTACAGCGCGTCGCGGTAGCCGAGGCTCAGGGCGATGTCCCGAGTGACCAGGCCACCGGGGAGGATGCCCCAGTTGACCTCGGAGAGGCCGAACCGCGCCTCGTCCGCGGCGATCGCCAGGTCGCACGAGATCAGCGGCATGAACGCCCCACCGAAACACCATCCGTTCACCGCGGCGATCGTGACGCGGGGGAAGAAGCGCAGGCGGCTGTACGACCACTCGCGCATCGTCCACTTGGTGCGCTCCGACAGCACCGGGTCGTCCTCCGTCTCGCGGAAGTACTCCTTGAGGTCCATCCCCGCGCTGAACGACTCCCCCGCGCCGGTGAGCACCAGCACGTCGGTCTCGGGATCCGAGCTCAGCCGGGTCAGGGCGTCGAGCATCTCGTCGTTGAGCTGCGGGCTCATCGCGTTGCGCTTGCGGGGCCGGTTCAGCGTGACGGTCGTGACCCGGCTCTCGTTCTCGACCGTGATGCATTCGTACGCGGGCATCCTTGCTCCTCCGTCGGGCGTTCGTCGCAGCCCCGAGGAGAACATATAACCTTTATGCGTTCGACGTCAATCTATTGATACAGGTTTCCCGTCGACCTCCGCGACCAGCCGATAGTAGTCCGCCGACCCCTCGGCCAGGAGCGCGTGCGCCTGCCCGAACAGCCGACGCGCCTCGTCGCCCTGCCACCCCGCGGGCTGGAGGTCCGCCGGGAACCGGGGATCGCGCCACGCGAGCCGGCGGTACGAGTGGACCAGGCCGATGCGCGCCACGAGCGCCGTCCGGCCGTCCAGCGCCGCCTGCCGGTACGCCGGCATCCGCGCCCGCAGCTCCCGCACATACGCCTCGTAGTCGAGTCCGAGCGGCCCCAGGTCCCAGCACGCCGCGGCCAGCGCCCGATCCGCCGCCAGCCCGGAGGTCCGCGTCGTCAGGGTGGTCAGCGTCGCCGCCGCCAGCTCCGCGGTGGCGGTGAGGATGTCGTCGAACCCGGGACGGGGGCGGATCCACGTCGCGGGCGCGAGGAGCCCGAAGCCGTGCCACACGAGCTGCCTGCGCAGCTCGTCCCTGGTGTGCCGGTCGCCCTCCGGCACCGAGGAGACGACCATCGACCACTCGCCCGCCCACGCGTCGGGCGCCGGGCTGTGGATCCGCTGCGCCCCCTCGTGGATGGCCAGCACGCCCACGGCGCTCAGGCGGTACACCGACTCGCGCCCCTCGCGGCGCACCTCGAACCACCCGCGCTCGCGGAGGCGGGCGAGGGTCACGCGCATCGTCGGGCCGGAAACGCCGAGATCCTCGCCGAGGGCGACCAGGGACTTGAGCCGCAGCTCGCGCCCCCCGGAGCGGCTGAAGTCGCCGAGCAGGTTGACGACGAGAGCGCCGGGGCGCGCCCTGATCTCTTCGAAGGTCACGATCGAATAGTAGCCAAGGTTGATATATAACGTTCTTTCGTTCTACTGCTTGATACTGATACAGTGCTCGCAGCACCCGAAGGAGCGTGACCGTGGTCGACACGACAGCATCCGCGACGGCGGCCGGCCCCGGCCTGGAGGCCGAGGAGACCGCCGCGCTGCGCGAGTCCGTGAGACGGGTCTGCGCGGACCTGTGGCCGGATGCGACCCACGCCGCGCACGGCGACCTCGCCGCGCTCTGGCTCGCCGCGGGCCGGCAGGGCTGGACCGGGCTCGGCGCCCCCGAGCTCTTCCCCGCCGCGCTCGCCGTGCAGGAGGAGCTCGGGCGCCTCGCCGCGCCGTTCCCCGCGACGGATGTCGCGCTCGTCGCCGACGTCGTCGAGACGCTCGGCGAGGTCGGCCTGTCCGCCGGGATCGCCGCCGCGACCGTGCGCCCGGTGATCGCCCACGCGACGCTGGAGGCTCCGGGCGGCGTCGTCGCGCGGCATGTCGAGGCGGCATCCGCCGCCACGCATCTGCTCGTGGTCGACGAGGCGGGCGGGCGGCTCGGCTGGTTCGCCCTGGAGGGCGCCGAGGTGTCCGAGCTCCCCGGCCTGCCCGTCCCGGCGTGGTCCGCGATCAGACCGGCCGGAGGACCCGCGTGGACCGTCCCCCTCGCCGAGCATCCGTCTCTGCTTCGCCTCCGCCGGCTCGGTCTCGCCGCACGAGCCGCCGCCGCGGTCGGACGCACGCACGAGCTGGCACTCGAGCATGCGAAGCGGCGCGAGCAGTTCGGGAGGCCCATCGGAGCGTTCCAGGCCGTGTCGCACCGCCTGGTCGACACGGAGATCGGGCTCACCGCGGCCCGGGAGCTCCTCGCGCACGCGCTCGAGCTGCGGGCGGCGGGCGACACCGCCTGGCAGCTGGCGGCCGAGGTCTACATCGAGTTCGCGGCCGAGCGCCTGCCGGGTCTGCAGTTCGGCGCGCACCACACGCTCGCGGCCACCGGCTACTTCGAGGAGAGCGAGGGCCCGTGGCTGTTCCGCCGCGTGCACGCCGACCTCGCCGCCCTCTCGGCGGTCGGCCGCGACGCGGGCGTCGGGGAGCACCTGATCGATCGGAGGCTCCCGCTGCCGCAGCACGATCGCGGCCCCTCCGCCCGACGGGTGCGCGACGAGGTGCTCGAGGCGTTCGCACCGTGGACGTCGGGCCCGCCCTCGCATCTGCACACCTGGGACGACGCGGCGCGCGCGGTGCTCCGCGACCGCGGATGGATCGGCGTCGGCTGGCCCCGCGAGGCCGGAGGCGGCGGCTGGCCGGTGGGCGACGTCCTCGCCTTCTCGGAGGCGCTCGCGTACGCGAATCCGCCCCTGGGCAACATCCTGATGGGCATCAACTCGATCGCGCCCGTCGCCATCAGGGTCGGAAGCCCCGCCCTGCGCGAGCTCGTGCTGAACGAGGTGCGCAAGGGCGACCTGTCGATCGCCCTGGGGTACTCCGAGCCGGGAGCCGGGTCGGACCTCGCGTCGCTGCGCACACGCGCCGATCGCGTCGACGGCGGCTGGCTCGTCAACGGCCAGAAGATGTGGGGCACGTGCTTCCCGGACTCGCGATGGGTCCTCCTGGCCGCGCGCACCGACCCCGACGCGACGCCCCCGCAGGCGGGAATCACGCTCTTCCTCGTCGACGCCGACGCCCCGGGCATCACGGCCAGCCCGCACACCTCGCTCGCCGGAGACGTCTCGGCCACCACCTTCTGGGACGACGTCTTCGTGCCCGACGACCGCGTCGTCGGCGAGGTCGGCGCAGGGTGGGCGGCGCTCACCGAGGCGCTGGCCGCCGAGCGCGTGCTGATCGGCGCGAGCGTGATGCGCGCGCACCGCGCGTTCGAACGGCTGGTCGACCTGGTCTCCTCGGACCCGGCGTCGGTGCTGCCCGCGCGCCGGCCGGAGCTGCGTCGCGAGATCGGACGGATCGCGGTGAGGCTGCAGGCGGCGAGGGCGCTCGTGAACCGGGGCGTCCGCGCCCTGACGAGCGGGGAGGGCGCGCGCGTCGAGGCGCCGATGGCGAAGATCGCGGCCACCGAGCTCGCCGAGGATCTGAACGCCGCCGCGATCGGCCTGCTCGGTCCCGACGCGCTGTACGAGTGGGGCGTCGACGGCGCAGCCGGCGACGGCTCCTTCGAGGACGGCCTGCGCGCCTCGATCATGGGGGTGATCGCCGGCGGCACCGGCGACATCCAGCGCAATCTCGTGGCACGTGCCCTCGGGTTGCAGGAGAGGAGTCGTCGATGAGGATCATCGTCCTGGTCAAGGAGGTCCCCGACACCTACGGGAGCCGCACGCTCGACCTGCAGACCGGTCTCGCGGACCGCGACGCGAGCGAGAGGGTGCTCGACGAGATCGGCGAGCGCGCGATCGAGTTCGCCGTCTCCTCCGCGGAGCAGCACCCCGGAACCGAGGTCGTGCTGCTGTCGGCCGGGCCGGACTCCGTGCCGGCGACGCTGCGGAAGGGGCTCGCGATGGGGGCGTCCCGCGCGGTCCACGTGCGAGACGACGGGATGCGCGGCGCCGACCTGACGCTCACGGCCGAGGCGCTGGCCAGGGCGATCGAGCGGATCGGCTTCGACCTGGTGGTCGCGGGGAACCTCTCGACCGACGGCTCGGGCGGGGTCGTCCCGGCGATGGTGGCGCAGTGGCTGGGGGTGCCGCACGCCACGAACCTCGACGCGGCGGGCATCGAGGACGGCACGGTCTCCGGCGAGCGGGCGAGCGACGGCGGCGTCCTCCGGCTCTCCGCTCCGCTTCCCGCCGTGCTGTCGATCACCGAGCGGCTCCCCGACCCGCGCTTCCCCCACTTCACGGGGATCATGGCGGCCAAGCGGAAGCCCTTCGAGACCCTCGGCCTCGCCGATCTCGGGGTCGACGCCGGAGCGGACACGCCGCGGTCCGTCGTGCTCGCCGTGAACGAGCGGCCGGCCCGTGCGGCCGGGGTGAAGATCGTCGACGACGGCGACGCGGGGACCCGGATCGCCGAGTTCCTGGTGCAGAACAGGCTGGCGTGAGGAGCAGGACCATGACCGATCTCCCGACGGATGCGATCCTCGTGCTCGCCGAGGCGGACCCCGCGGGCGGGCTCGCCAGGAGCGTGCCCGCCCTGCTGGGCGCGGCCGGCCTCGTGGGCACCCCCGTCGCGCTCGTGGTGACCGCGCCCGGCTCCGCGCAGGCCGCTGCGGAGGCCGCCGGCCGCCTGGGCGCGCCCCACGTGCTCGCCGTGGAGACGCCGCACGCCGACGCCGTGCTCACCCGTCCGCTCGTGGACGCGCTGGCCGCGGCGATGGACGCCGTGCGGCCGGCCGCGGTGCTGATCTCGAACTCCGTCGAGGGGCGGGACGCCGCCGGACGACTCGCCGTGCGCACGCGCAGCGCGCTCGCCGTCGACGCGATCGGCGTCGACCGCGACGAGGAGGGGATCGTCGTGCGGCATTCCGTGTACGGCGGCGACTACGACGTCGACTCGGCCGTCACCTTCGGCACGCCGATCATCACGGTGCGCGAGGGCGCGGTCGACGCGCGCGCCACGGCCACCACCCCCGTCGTCACGGCGCTGGACGTGGCGTCGACCGATGCCCCCGCGGCGACGGTCACCGGCTTCACGGCGGCGGAGGCGCCGTCGTCCCGGCCCGAGCTGCGCGGGGCCGCCGCCGTGGTCTCGGGAGGCAGAGGGCTCGGATCGTCCGAGGGCTTCGCGCTGGTCGAAGAGCTCGCCGACGCGCTCGGGGCCGCGGTGGGCGCCTCGCGAGCGGCCGTCGACGCGGGCTTCGTCCCGCAGAGCCACCAGGTCGGCCAGACGGGCGTGTCGGTCTCGCCGCAGCTGTACGTCGCGCTCGGCATCTCCGGTGCGATCCAGCACCGCGCCGGCATGCAGACCTCGAAGACGATCGTGGCGATCGACAAGGACGCCGACGCGCCGATCTTCGACATCGCCGACCTGGGCGTCGTGGGCGACGTGTTCGCGGTCGTGCCGCAGCTGATCCGAGCGCTCGAGTCGCGGAGGGGCTGAGGCCGTTGTCCGAGCAGGAGCGGCCTCCGCGACCGATCAGGCGGGGCCTCCCCCGCGACCCGGGAGGCGCGGTCGGTCCGGGCCCCGGAGCGGGGCGGCCGGCGCCCGGCGCCGATGAGCCCGTCGCGGATCGCACCGACGCCCCGGCCGCGAGCGCCGGGGGGACGCCCGCGCCGGCCGCCGGCCCGCCGTCCCGTCGCCTTCCGCCGCGGCGCGCCGCGCGTGCGACCGCCGGCGTGATCGGGCTGCTGGTCGCGGCGTCAGCCGCCGTGCTCGTCGCACGGTGGCTGCTGACGCTGGAGCCGCTGCGGGACTTCGTGGCGGCCTATCCCGGCCACGCGCCCCTGCCCGAGGGAGCGCCCGTCGGCATCCCGGGATGGCTGGGATGGCAGCACTTCATGAACGCCTTCCTGATGGTGCTGATCGTCCGCAGCGGCTGGCAGGTGCGCACCGAGAGACGCCCCGCCGCGTACTGGAGCCCCCGCCGGCCGAAGGACGGCACGCGGAGGATCAGCCTCACGCTGTGGTTCCATCAGTCGCTCGACCTGCTGTGGGTCGTCAACGGCGTGGTCTTCGTCGTGCTGCTGTTCGCCACCGGGCAGTGGATGCGCGTCGTGCCCACCAGCTGGGAGATCCTCCCGAACGCGGCATCCGCGCTCCTGCAGTACCTCTCCCTGGACTGGCCGACCGAGAACGGCTGGGTCAACTACAACGCGCTCCAGGTCCTGGCCTACTTCACGACGATCTTCGTCGCCGCTCCGCTGGCCGCCGTCACCGGCATCCGGATGTCCGGTCTGTGGCCTTCGACGGCGCGACGGCTCACCCGGCTCTATCCCGTGGAGCTCGCACGCGCGATCCACTTCCCCGTGATGCTCTACTTCGTCGTCTTCATCGTCGTCCACGTCTCCCTGGTGCTCGCCACCGGCGCGCTGCGCAACCTCAACCACATGTACGGCGGCCAGGATGCGGTGAACTGGACAGGGTTCTGGATCTTCTCCGCGTCGCTCGTCGTGATCGCCGCCGCCTGGCTCGCCGCCCGCCCCGTCGTGCTCGCGCAGATCGCGCGGCTGTCCGGCGAGGTCGGCCGATAGCCGTCGTCGGCTCCCGGTCGATCCGGGCATCGCCGGCAGCGGAGAGAATACGTACGTACGCCCACGAACAGGAGCAGGAAGATGCAGGCAGCCGTGCTGAGGGGTCCGCACGACATCGGGCTGGAGGACGTCCCCCGGCCCGTGATCGAGAAGGACACGGACGTCATCGTCAGGGTCACCGCCACGGCCATCTGCACGAGCGACGTGCACTACGCGGACGGGTTCCTGCCCATCGAGGAGCCCATCCGGCTGGGCCACGAGTTCGTCGGCGTCGTCGACGAGGTCGGCGGCGGGGTGCGCACGCTGAAGAGGGGCGATCGCGTCGCCGTCGCCCCCTACGCCTGGTGCGGCGCGTGCTCGATGTGCCGGAGGGGGCAGGAGAGCTGGTGCCCCCACGGCGCGCTGTTCGGCAGCGGGAAGGGCTGGGGCGACCTCGCGGGCGGACTCTCGGAGTACACCCGCGTCATCAACGCCGACACGTCGTGCATCCCGATCCCCGACGGCATCCCCGACGAGCACGCGGTCCTCGCCGGCGACGTCTTCGGCACCGGGTTCTTCGCGGTCGAGCAGTGCGAGCTGCAGCCCGGGCAGACCATCGCCGTCTTCGGCGCCGGTCCGATCGGCCTGAGCGCCGTCCAGTCCGCGGCCCTGCGCAGCCCGGCCCGGATCTTCCTCGTCGACATCCTCGACAGCCGGCTGGAGCTGGGCCTGGCGATGGGGGCGACCGACGTGATCAACTCGGGCCACGTCGATCCGGTCGAGGAGATCAGGAGGGCGACCGACGGAGGCCATCCCTTCCTCAGCGGCGTCGACGCGGCCGCCGACTGCGTCGGCATCGAGGTGACCGTGGACCGCGCCAGCAAGAGCATCACCAAGGGCGGGATCCTCTCGATCGTCGGGGTGCCCCACCCGGGCTCGTTCGGCATCGACCTCCAGGCCGCGCAGCTGGCGAGCCAGACCATCAAGGTGGGCATGACCCCGCAGCGCAACATGGCGCGGATCCTCGGCCTCATGGAACGAGGACGGATCGACGTCGCGCCCTTCGTCACCCACGTCATGGAGCTGAAGGAGTTCGACCGGGCGTTCTCGATGTTCGCCGGGCACGAGGACGGCTGCCTCAAGGTCGTCCTCCGGCCGTGACCCCCGGCCGTGAGCCGCCGGGCGGCGCGATCGCCGGGACGGGCCCGCACCGGTTGCGACGCCGTGTCGGATCATGTCGGGGGAAAGCTGAACTGCTGGTGGAGATGCGCGATTCTCGCCGTTCGTAGCATGAAGCAGTAATGGACAAGGCAGTCCTTCCCGCTCCTCCGTGCGGGCAGACGGCCCTGCCGGCTGAAAGGATGGGGCGGTTGAGCAGTTCCGAATTCGTCGCGGACCGTGCAAGGTCGATCGCGCGCACCGTGACCGGCAAGACCCTGTGGACGGTGTTCGTCCTCGCCCTCGGCTTCGTGTTCGTCGTCCCGGTCTCGATGATCGTCATCGGGGCCTTCCGGGACGGGCTGCCCTCGCAGGGCCTGCCCTTCACGGTCGACGGACTCGTCCAGGCGTTCACCGCCGGGGCGACCTGGCGCACCCTGCTGAACTCGCTCATCCTCGTCGTCGTCTGCGGTTCGATCTCGACGATCGCGGGCGGCCTCTTCGCATGGATCGCGACGAGCACGAACGTCCCGCTGCGTCGCTGGCTGACGCCGCTCATGGTCGTCAACCTGTTCGTGCCGCCGCTGTTCTACACGTTCGGGTGGATCATGCTGGGCAACGCCCAGAACGGCCTCATCAACCAGTTCGCGCGACTCCTCGGGTTCCCGGGCTCGCTCATCGACATCCAGTCCTGGGGCGGGCTGTTCCTCACCATGTCGCTGGGCTTCGTGCCGTTCGCCTATCTGCTCATGCGCGGCGCCTTCCTCAACCGGGACCAGTCCCTCGACGAGGCCGCGAGCATCGGCGGCGCGAGCACGCTGCGCACCTTCTTCACGGTGACCGTGCCCTCCGTCGCGCCGGCCATCACCGGCGCCGCGACGCTCATCATGGTCCTCGTGTTCCAGGCCTTCGAGGGGCCGCAGCTGCTCGGGCGGCCCGCGGGCATCTACGTCTTCTCGACGCAGATCTACCGCTACATCCGCGACGAGGTCCCGAGCATGTACTCCGCCGCGTTCGCGCTCGCGCTCATCGTGATCGCGCTCGTGATCGTGCTGTTCCTCGTGCAGCGTTGGCTTCTGCGCGGCCGCACCTTCACGACGCTCACCGGCAAGACGTCGCGGCGCGAGCCGCAGCAGTTCGGCCCGATCCGCTGGGTCTTCACGGCCGTCATCGTCCTGTTCATCGTCCTGAACCTCGTCCTCCCCCTGAGCGCGATGGTCCTCGGGTCGCTGCAGTCGATCTTCGGCGTCTGGGGCAGCCTCAGCCTCGACAACTATGCGCACGTGCTCAGCGACCCCATGCTCAGCTCGAGCCTCGCGCTCACGGCGTACGTCTCGATCGGCGGCGGCTTCATCGCGACGGCCGTCGCGCTGCTCACGGCCTACGTCGTCCTGCGACGCCGCGGCTTCCTCAAGAGCTACACGTCGTTCGCGATGTGGGTGCCGTGGGCGTTGCCCGGCATCGTGCTCGCGCTCGCCTACCTCTTCACGGTGTTGACGATCCCCGGCCTGTCGGGGCTCTACGGCACCTCCATCCTCATGACGGCGGTCCTCGTCATCGGGACGATCCCGCTCTGCAGCCGCATCGTCGAGGGAGCGCTGGCCCAGCTCTCGCCGGAGCTCGAGGAGGCGGGCAAGATCTCGGGAGCGGGACCGCTCCGCGTGCTCGGGACGATCGTGCTGCGCCTGGTCATCCCCAGCTTCGCGGCCGGATGGTTCCTCGCCGCGCTGTTCATCTCGGGCAACCTCGCGATCCCCACGCTGCTCGCCCCGCCCGGGGTCCAGCCGGTGGCGCAGACCGCGTTCCAGCTCTTCCTGCTGGGCGACCTCGCGTCCGGCGCCGCGCTGTTCATGATCATCCTCGTGGGGGCGGTCGTCGTCCTCGCCCTCGCCGGGACCGCCATGGCCCTCGCCCGGCTGCGGAGGCGACGCAAGGACGCGATCGCGACGCAGGTCGTCCCCTCGACGGAGATCACCCGAGAACCCGTCTGACAATCACGCACCAGCGCTTCACCCAGAGAGGAACAACGATGTTCACAGCACGAGACCGAGTGGGGGCCGCGGCCGTCATCACCGCGAGCACGATCGTCGCGCTGGCGGGCTGCGGCTCCGGCGCGCCGGCGTCCGAGGCGACGCCGGTCGAGCTGACCGGCGCCTCCGCCGAGACGAACGACTACGTGAACGAGCTCTACCGGAGCGCGATCGACTCCGGGAAGACCGACATCGTGGTCTACGGACCGGCTCCGAGCACCGACGCCGCGCTGTTCACGGCGTTCACCGAGACCTTCCCCGAGCTCTCGATCGTCCCCCAGGACGCGCCGGACTCGCAGACCTTCACGAAGCTCCAGGTGGAGGCCGAGAGCGGATCGCGGATCGCGGACCTGTACACGGGAGGCAGCTCGAGCGTCGTGCAGCTCGTCCGCGACGAGCCGGACATCTGCACCGTCCCCGACATCCGCACGGCCGGGGACGAGCTCATCTCCTACGACGAGACGGCCCTGCTCTACTACCGGTACACGGCGTTCACCTTCGTCTACAACACCGATCTGGTGTCGGAGGAGGAGGCGCCGAAGTCGTGGGAGGACCTCCTGGACCCGAAGTGGAAGGGCCAGCTGCTGATCGGCGACCCCACGGTCACGGGCGGGGTCCGTCACGTCCTCACCCAGCTGCTCGTGCCGGAGACCGCGGACACGTGGGGCGAGGAGTACCTGGAGCAGCTCGCGGCGCAGGACCTCAACATCGCCGAGAGCGAGCCGACCGTCCCCGCCGACATCGCGTCCGGGCGGTTCCCCGTCGGGGTCGGGGTGTACAGCGGCTTCTACGCGGCCCAGAAGGCGAAGGACGCGCCGATCGCGGCCGTGTTCCCCTTCGACAACGGCGGGACGTACTTCGGGAGCTCCGGCCTGTGCACCGTCACGGACTCCCCGAACGCCGACGCCGCCCTGGTCTTCCTGAACTGGCTCTTCAGCGAAGACGGTCAGGCCGCGCTGCAGGACGACCCCAACTCCTACGCGCACCTGCTCGAGTACACGGGCGACCTGCCGCTGCCCAGCAGCTTCGAGCACATCCCGGACGGCGAGGACCCCGCGGTCAACGCCGAGTACGCGCCGGTCCTCGACCGGATCTTCGGATGATGTCCCCGCTGCGGAGCCGTCGGGAAGGCGGGAACATGCGAACCGCACACGGGCGACGAGCCTGCGTTCCGATCGCCGTCGCCGCGGCGCTCGTCCTCGCCGGCTGCGCGGGCGGGTCGGCGACCGTCGGCTCGGGCTCGCCCGTCGAGGTCCCGGGGGCGACGGCCGAGGGCAACGAGTTCATGAACGAGCTGTATCGGGACGCGGTGGAGTCGGGAGCGACCGAGGTCGTGCTCTACGGCGCATCGCAGAGCACCTCGACGGGCATGTTCGAGAAGTTCTCCGAGCGCTTCCCCGGCATCACCATCGTTCCGCAGGACGCGGCGGACTCGCAGACCCTCACGAAGCTTCAGGTCGAGGCGGAGAGCGGCAACCGGCTGGCCGATCTGTACGGCGGCGGCATCGCGTCGGCCACGCGGATCGCCGAGATCCCGGACGTCTGCACGAAGGCCGACGTCCGGACGGCGCCGGACGGCGTCGAGCTCCCGTACTCCAGCGACGACCTCGTCCTCTCGTACAACATGCGCTTCTTCAGCTTCGTCTACAACACCGAGCTCGTGGCCGAGGAGGATGCGCCGCGTTCCTGGGAGGACCTCCTCGACCCGAAGTGGAAGGGGCAGCTGGTCATGGGCGATCCGACGGTCATCGGCGGCCTGCGCTACGTGCTCACCGCGCTGCTCGTGCCGGAGTCGGCGGACGCCTGGGGCGAGGAGTACCTCGCACAGCTCGCGGCGCAGGACGTGAACATCTCGCAGAACGAGCCGACCGTGCCCGCGGACGTGGCGTCCGGGCGGTTCCCCGTCGGGGTCGGCGTGTTCAGCGGCTACTACCAGGCGCAGAAGGCCAAGGGCGCCCCGATCGAGATGGTGTTCCCGCTCGACGACGGCGGCAACTTCCTGAGCAGCTCGGGTCTGTGCGTGGTGAAGGACGCCCCCCACGCCGACGCGGCTCTGCTCTACGTGAACTGGCTCTTCTCCCCGGAGGGCCAGCAGGTGCTCGCCGAGGTGGACAACGGCTACGGCCTGGTCCCGGGTTCGCCCGGCCCGTTCGGCGCGCCGCCGCTCGACGAGCTCGACCGCCTGCCCGCGACGAACACCGACCCGGAGTTCAACGCGCCGTACTTCGCCGTCATCGACCGTTTGTTCCAGTAGCGCCCGACACACGAAGGATTCGCACAATGACAGATGTACTCGTCTCCGGACTCACGAAGCACTACGGCGACAAGCCTGCGCTGCGCAGCCTCGACCTCTCCGTCGCGTCGGGCGAGTTCGTGACCCTCCTCGGGCCCAGCGGCTGCGGGAAGACGACGACGCTGAGGTGCCTCGCCGGCCTGGAGCGGCCCAGCGGCGGCACGATCTCCCTGGGCGGGCGCGTGGTCGTCGACACCGAGGGCGGGGTCTTCGTCCCGCCGGACAAGCGCCACGTCGGCATGGTGTTCCAGAGCTATGCGCTGTGGCCGCACATGAACGTCGCGGAGAACGTCGCCTACCCCCTCAAGGTGGCGGGGGTCGGGCGCGCGGATCGCCGATCGCGCATCCGCGAGATGCTCGAGGCGGTCGACCTCGCGCCCTACGAGCAGCGTCCCGTCACGGCGCTGTCGGGCGGCCAGCAGCAGCGCGTGTCGCTCGCCCGGGCGCTCGCCGCGCGTCCCGGGATCGTGTTCTACGACGAGCCGCTGTCGAACCTGGACACGAAGCTCCGCTACCAGATGGGCCAGCAGGTGCGCGCGCTGCACAACCAGTTCGAGACGACGTCCGTGTACGTCACGCACGATCAGGAGGAGGCGATCACCCTCTCCGACCGGATCATCGTGATGAACCACGGCGTGATCGAGCAGCAGGGGACGCCGCAGGAGGTCTACGACCGCCCCCGCTCGGCCTATGTCGCGGACTTCATGGGGTTCCAGAACATCGTGCGCGGATCGGTCGTGGGCATCGGAGACGACCGCGCGGACGTGCGGCTCCACGACAGCGAGATCGTGGTCGGGGCCTACACCGAGACCCCGCCTCCGCTCGGAGCCGAGGTGTCCGTGGCCTTCCGCTCGGACCATGTGCGCCTGTCGCAGCCGGGGTCGACCGGCCTCGGCCGGGTCGACGGCACGATCACGAGGAGCACCTTCGTCGGCAACGGCTACAACCTCCTCGTCGACGCGCAGGGGACTCCGATCCGGGTGCGCATCGGGCGCAGCGAGCTCGACGGCAGGAACCGGCCCGCTCCCGCGCAGGGGGAGGGCATCTCCTTCGACGTGAACCCCCATCGGGCGCTCGTCGTCGACGACGAGTCGGGCCAGCGCAGGCCGTACGCGACGGAGGCGGTCCGCGTGCCCGTTCCCACCCGCTGAGAGGGAGGCGCGGCCCGCCGTCGTGTCGCGGGGCTCCGGCGGACCGCGCTCGGCGACGACGGTCCGGCGGGGCCCTCCGCCCTCTCAGCCGTCGCCGTGGAGGATCAGCCCGCGGAGGTTGCGCCCCGCGAGCATGTCGTCGAACCCCGCGTCGATCTCGTCGATCCGGTACGTGCGCGTCACCAGCTCGTCCAGCTTGAGACGCCCACTCCGGTACAGCTCGATGAGCCGGTGGATGTCGGAGCGCACGTTGGACGTGCCGATCGTGCTGCCGCGGATCGTCTGGTTCTGCATAACGAACGGCGCGAGGGGGAGATCCAGCCGGAAGCGCGACGGCGAGCCGAGCGCCGCGATCGTCAGCACGCCGCCCTTGCGCAGCATCGCCTGCCCCGCCTCGGCGAGACCCGGGACGCCGGCGGACAGGATGACGTGGTCCGCGCCGCCCTGGCGCAGGGACGACACGTGCGCGAGCGCCTCCTCGGTCGTCGTGAACCCCGATGTCGCGCCGAAGAGCGGTGCGGCCGCGACCTTCGCCTCGACGGGGTCGACGACGACGATCTCGGCCGCGCCGGCGTGCAGGGCTCCCTGACAGGCGTTCAGCCCCACGCCGCCGGCGCCGATCACGACGACGACGTCGCCGGGGGCGACCCTGGCCGCGTTCACGGCCGCGCCCCAGCCCGTCGGGACGGCGCATCCGAGGACGGCGAGGGTCTCCAGGGGGATGTCGTCGTCGACGACGATGCACGAGGCGTCCGACACGACCGAGAACCGCGAGAACGTCCCGAGCATGCTGTTCGCGCCGTAGTCGACGCCGCCGCGGTGGAAGCGGAACCCGCCCCCCGGGAGCGTCCCGGTCAGCGAGTTCGCGCTCTCGTCGCACAGGTAGCTCTTGCCCGCGGCGCAGTACTCGCACCGGCCGCAGCTGGGGCGGAACGCGCAGACCACGTGGTCGCCCTCCCGGATCCCCCGGACGCCGCGGCCGACGTCGCGGACGATGCCCGCGCCCTCGTGCCCGCCGACGATCGGGAACCGCATCCGGGAGCTGATCGACCCGTTCCGCACGCTCTCGTCGGAGTGGCAGATGCCGGAGGCGACGAACTCGATGAGAAGCTCGTTCTCCCCGGGGCCGTCGAGATCGAGCTCGGCGACCTCCCAGTCCTGTCCTGCGGCTTCGAGCACGGCTGCGATGGTCTTCATGGCTGATCGGCACTCCAACGTGTGTTCAGGGCGTCGGCGCCTGCGCGCCGCCGGGCGGGGCGCGGACGTGCCCGACGACCTCTCCGTCGCGAGCGTTCCGGCGCCTGCTCAGGGAACGATAGCCCCGCCGAGCCCCCGCCGGAGCGTGCGCGCTGATCGAAAGTCGTCCGCGGGCATCGGACACGGTGTCGAGGACGCCGACGGTCCCCCGCCGCGCGGATCGGGGCCGGCCCGACCGCGCCGTCCGACGCCATGTCGGATCCGGCTCGTCGATCTTCGTACTTCAGCCGGAGGAGCCGCGACAGGATCGGTACTTATCGTGGAAGTCCGAACGGACGATGGCCGTCCCGCACGAGGTGCGCTCGACGGCGTCGCAGCCAGCGTACGCGTCCGTCGTCTACACGGGTTCGTCGCCGAACCCGGCAGGAAGGGGCACGCACGTGAGCAGCGTCGGCATCAGCCACCATCCCGAACGAGTCGGCGAGCGCGCGGAGGCGTACGTCGCACGCGGCGACTACGCCGGCATCGAATGGCACATCGAGCGGGGCGGCGAGGTGCTGTCCGCGGGCCGGGCCGGGCTCGCGGATCCGCTCGAGGGCGTGGCGCTGCCCGACGTCCCGATCTACCGGATCTACTCGATGACGAAGCCCCTCGTCGCAGCCGTCGCGGTGATGCTGGTCGACGAGGGCAGACTGCGCCTGTCGGATCCCGTCGCACGACACGTGCCGGAGTTCGGCGACCCGCAGGTGCGGGAGGCGGACGGCACGACGCGACCGGCCAGGACGCCCCTGCTCGTCGAGCATCTCTTCACGCACCGGTCGGGTCTCAGCTACAACTGGCAGCAGACCCCGGTCTCGGGCCTCTACGCCGAGAGGGTCCGGTTCCAGGACGAGCACAGCCTCGAGGACCTCGTGAAGAGCCTCGCCGGCGTGCCCCTCTTCGCCGACCCCGGCACGGTCTGGCACTACTCGCACTCGCTGGACGTGCTCGGGCACATCGTCGCCGTCGTCGAGGGCAAGCCGCTGGCGGCCGTGCTGGAGGAGCGCCTGTTCGCGCCGCTGGGGACGACGGACACCGGCTACTTCGTCCCCGAGTCCGAGCGCGGCCGCATCCTCCCGATGTTCACGGAGCCCGGCGACCCCGGCGCCGGCAGTCTCGGCTACGCCCCGCCGCCGATGCTCTACCCGGCGGACGATCCGGATTACGCCCGCGGCGGTCTCGGGCTGTTCTCCACCCTGCCCGACTACGTCAAGCTCGCCCGCTTCCTCATCGGCGGCCGCGATCCGCGGGGAGAGCGCCTTCTCTCGAAGGCGGGCGTCGAGGCGCTGTGGACCGATCGGCTCGCCCCGGCCCAGACCCCCATCTCCATCGCCGGGCTCCCCAAGTACCACGGCTACGGGTTCGGTCTCGGCGGCCGGGTCCTCGTGCGCCCGAGCGACTCCCCGTTCTCCTCCGTGCAGGGCGAGGCGGGTTGGGAGGGCGCCGGGACCACGTATTTCTGGTTGGATCCGAAGAACGACATCACGGGTGTCGTCCTGTCCCAGTACCTGGGCCAGAGGTTTCCGTTGGGCGAGGACATCCGCGCCGCGTTCTACGAGTCGCTGGACGGAACGAGCGCACCGCACGACGGGTGACACCCGATGGGATCGACGTCCGGAAGACCGCTCGCCGCAGCCGCGCCGAGGCGGCGTCCCGCACAGACAGAGCACATGAACCAATGGAGGTAGACATGGCCGAGAAGAACACCGATCAGCCCGACGACGGCACGCAGCCGAGGTTCGACCCGGCCCGGCTGCGGGCGAGGTACCGGGCGGAGCGCGCCAAGCGCATCCGCGCGGACGGGAACCGGCAGTACCAGAAGCTCGAGGGGGAGTTCTCCGACCTGGACTTCGATCCGTACGTCGAGCCCGGGTTCTCGCGCGAGCCCGTCGCCGACGCCGTCGACGCCGTGATCGTGGGCGGCGGATACGGCGGTCTCCTCGTGGGGGCGGAGCTCCGCCGGGCCGGCCTGGAGAGGATCAGGATCATCGAGCGCGGCGGCGACATCGGCGGGACGTGGTACTGGAACCGCTACCCCGGCGCCGCATGCGACGTCGAGAGCTACATCTATCTGCCGCTGATCGAGGAGGTGGGAGGGGCGCCGTCGCACAAGTACGCCACCGCGCCGGAGATCTGGGAGCACACGAAGAAGATCGCCCGGAGGTTCGACCTCTACCGCGACGCTCTGTTCCAGACGGCGGTGACCGAGGCGGTGTGGGACGAGAAGAGCGAGACCTACACCGTGCGGACCGACCGGGACGACGTGATCCGGGCCCGCTACCTGATCACCGCCACGGGGTCGCTGTCCAAGCCGAAGCTGCCCGGGATCCCGGGCATCGCCTCGTATCGGGGGCACATGATACACAGCAGCCGCTGGGACTACGAGTACACGGGCGGCGACCAGACGGGCGGGCTGAGCGGGCTGGCCGACAAGCGCGTGGCCGTGATCGGCACGGGGGCGACGGCCGTCCAGCTGATCCCGCACCTCGCCGAAGGCGCCGAGCACCTGTTCGTCTTCCAGCGGACGCCGTCGTCGATCCACGTCAGGGCCGACCGTCCGACGGACCCGGAGTGGTTCGAGGGCCTGCCGAAGGGCTGGCAGAAGGAGCGCGTGGAGAACTTCACCAAGGCGTTCGAGGGCATCCCCGTCGAGGTCGACCTGGTGAACGACAGCTGGACGCAGTCGTTCTTCGACGCGGCCGACGCCGCGGCGCATCGCGACGTCGCACCGCACCAGCTGGCCAACTACCTGAAGATGGAGGAGACGCGGTCGCGCGTCGACCAGGTCGTCAAGGATCCGCGGGTCGCGGAGGCGCTCAAGCCGTGGTACGACTTCTTCTGCAAGCGCCCCTGCTTCCACGACGGGTACCTCGAGGTGTTCAACCGGGACAACGTGACCCTCGTCGACACGGACGGGCGCGGTGTCGACCGCATCGACGAGACCGGGCTGTGGGTGGACGGCGAGCACTACGAGGTCGACTGCATCGTCTTCGCGACCGGGTTCGAGGTCGGGACGAGCTTCCGCTCCCGCACCGGGTTCGACATTCGCGGTCGCGGCGGGATGACGCTGGACGACCACTGGAAGGACGGCTTCCGCTCGCTCCACGGGCTCGCCGTCCACAACTTCCCCAACTACTTCTTCATCAACAGCCTGTCGCAGGCGGCGATGACCGCCAACTTCGCCCATACGCTGGCCGAGGAGTCGGCGCACATCGGCTACATCATCGGCGCGGCGAACCGGGACTCGGCGAAGACGATCGAGGTCACCGCGGAGGCCGAGGAGGCCTGGGTCCAGGAGATCATCGACGTCGTCACCAACAACACCGTGGGGGCGCAGAACCTGGCCTTCCAGGAGGAGTGCACGCCCGGGTACTACAACAACGAGGGCAAGCCGTCCCTCGTCGCCGTCCAGAACGGCCCCTACGGCCTGGGGGCGACGGCCTACTTCGGGGTGCTCGACAGCTGGAGGAAGGCCGGGACGCTGCCGGGGCTGTCCCTCACGCCCGCCCCCGTCACCGTCGAGGCGCGCTGAGCCGAGCGCGGCGGCCACAAGGAGATCGAGGAGACGAGAATGATCGAACGGAAAGCGTTCTACATCGGCGGCGAGTGGACCGCCCCGGCGGCGGGCGGCGTCACGGAGGTCCGCGACCCGGCGACGGGCGAGCTCGTCGGGCGGACGCCCCGGGGGACCGCGGAGGACGTGGACGCCGCGGTCGCCGCGGCGAGAGCGGCTTTCGAGCCGTGGGCGGCGACGCCGCCCACGGAGCGGATCGCCGTCCTCGACCGGGTCAGGGACGCCCTGCGTGCGCGCAACGACGAGCTCGCGGATCTCATCAGCGCCGAGATGGGGGCGCCGCGGACGTTCTCGCGCGGCGCCCACGTGACGATGGCGGTGAACAACTTCGACGCCGCGGCGCGGGCGATGGAGGAGATCCTCGCCGAGGGCGAGGAGACGATCGGGTCCACGCTCGTCGTGCGCGAGCCGGTCGGGGTCGTCGGCGCGATCACGCCGTGGAACTTCCCCCTGCATCAGATCTCCGCGAAGGTGGCGCCGGCGCTGGCCGCCGGCTGCACCGTCGTCCTCAAGCCCAGCGAGGTCGCACCGCTGAGCGCCTATGCGCTCGCCGAGATCTTCGCCGAGGCGGGGCTGCCCGCCGGCGTGTTCAACCTCGTCGGCGGCGCGGGGCGGGTGGTCGGCGAGCGCATCGTCGCGCACCCCGACGTCGACATGGTCAGCTTCACGGGCTCGACGCAGGCGGGCAGGCGGATCGCGGAGCTCGCGGCCACGGGGCTGAAGAAGGTGACCCTGGAGCTCGGCGGCAAGAGCGCGAACATCCTGCTCGACGACGCGGATCTCGCGGTCGCCGTCCCCGCCGCGGTCAAGCAGTGCTACGCGAACACCGGCCAGGCGTGCGCGGCGCTGAGCCGCCTGCTGGTCCCCCGCTCCCTGCTGGACGAGGTGGAGCGGCGCGCCGCGGAGGCCGCGACGGCGTGGACCGTGGGTCAGCCGTCCGACCCGTCGGCGAAGCTCGGGCCCGTCGCGTCCCCCGACCAGCAGCGCAGCGTCCTGGGCTTCATCGACTCGGGCATCGCCGAGGGCGCCCGACTCGTCCTCGGAGGCCCGACGCCGCCCATCGCCACGGGAGCGTTCGTCTCTCCGACGATCTTCTCCGACGTCACCGGCGACATGACGATCGCGCAGGAGGAGATCTTCGGCCCCGTGCTGTCGATCCTGCCGTACGACACCGAGGACGAGGCCGTCCGGATCGCGAACTCCGTCCCCTACGGCCTCTCCGGCGGCGTGTGGTCGACGGACCGCGACCGCGCGGTCGCCCTCGCCCGGCGGCTCCGCACCGGACAGGTCGTCCTCAACGGACAGCCGCTGAACCTCCGCGCGCCGTTCGGCGGCTACGGCCAGTCGGGCCTGGGCCGCGAGTACGGCCGGTACGGGCTCGAGGAGTACTTCGAGATCAAGTCCCTCCAGGGCGCGGGATGAGCCGGCGCGCGAGGGCCCTGCCGTGCTGAGCGCGTGGTTCCGCGGGACCGGCGAGATCGACGTGCGCGAGGTGGACGACCCCGTCATCGTGGACCCGCGAGACGTCGTCGTGGACATCTCCTACGCCGGCATCTGCGGATCCGACCTCTGGGGATATCGCGGCCTTCTCGACCGGCCGGCCGGGAGCACCGGCCACGAGTTCATCGGACGGGTGCGGGAGGTCGGGGGCGCCGTCCGCTCCCTCGCCCCGGGGGACGGCGTCATCGCCCCGTTCATGTACGCGGACGGCACGTGCGTCGAGTGCAGACGGGGGCTCCAGCCCCACTGCGCGAACGCGGGCCGGTGGGGCAAGGAGGTCCCCGGCGCTCAGGCGGAGCGCATCCGCGTGCCCTACGCCGAGGCCACCCTCGTGAAGCTGCCCTGGGAGGCCGACGCCATCGACCGGGAGCTGGCCCGCAAGCTGATCCCGCTCACGGACGTCTTCGCCACGGGCACGCACGGCGCCTCGCTCGCGGGCGTCGGCAGCGGCGACGTGGTCGCCGTCGTCGGCGACGGCGCCGTGGGCATCTCGGCCGCCATCGCGTCCGTCAGACGGGACGCCGCGCGCGTGATCCTCTTCGGCGAGCAGGAGGCCCGCCTGTCGGTCGCCGCCCGGTACGGCGTCGAGACGGTGCGCGTCGACCGCGACGAGAGCGCCGCGGAGCGGCTGCGCTCGCTCAACGGCGGCGCCCTCGCGGACCGCGTCGTCGAGTGCGTCGGCCTCGAGGCCGCGTTCGACAGCGCGCTCGGCCTCGTCCGCCCCGGCGGGTCGATGGGCTTCGTCGGCGTGCCGCACGGCGTGGACCGGCTGCCGCCGATGCGCGTCTTCGACAACCAGACGACGCTCGCCGGGGGCGTCGCGCCCGTGCGTCGCTACCTCTGGCAGCTCGTCAACGACACGTTCGCCGGCGGCCTCGACGTGTCGCCCCTCGTGGACCGGACGCTGCCGCTCTCGGACGTCGCAGCGGGATACGAGGCGATGAGCAGCGGCGAGGCGCTCAAGGTCATGCTGACGGTGTCCTGACCGCCGGGCCCGGCTCCGGGGGGGGGGAGGCCGGACCCGGTGCGCGTCCGACGGCCTACCGGATCCCGGCGAGCGTCGCCACGCGGAGCGCCGTGTGGAGCTCGTGACGGACGACCCCGTCCGACAGATCGGCGTCGACGATCGTCCGGATCCGGTCCAGCCGGTAGTAGAGGGTGCTCCGGTGGATGTGCAGCATGCGCGCGGTGCGCTGCGCGTCGGCGCCGTTGTCGAGGTACGACTCCAGCGTCGACGCCAGATCGGCCCCGCTCGACACGGCCAGCAGCCTCCGGACCCCGTCGGGCATGTCCTGCATCGTCAGGCGGTCCAGGGGCAGCTGCAGCAGGAGACGATCGACCCCCAGCCCGTCCCAGATCGCGGTCGCGCCGTAGCGCTGCGGGGCGTAGGCCGTCGCGCGGATCGCGATCTGCGCCTCCCGACGGGACTCGTGGACGTCGACGAGGCTCGCGCGCGGCGAGCCGCCGGCCCCCCTCGCGCCGGGGAAGGACAGGCCGGCGATGAGGCTCTCCAGCCGTTGCGGGTTGACCTCGTGCGGGATGACGAGCACTCCCTCGCCGTCGATCACCGTGCCGATGGACGTGCGAGAGGTGATCGACGAGATCCGGGCGAGCGCACGGTCGACGACGAGGCGCGACATGGCGGCGCTGCGGTCGTCCTCGTCGCCGACGAGGAACACCATCGCCGCGTAGACGGTCGACGACGAGATCAGCCCCGCCTGCAGCAGCTCCTCCGCGGCCGACTGACGTTCGCGGGCGTCTCCGTGGAGGAGCCCCGTCGCGAGCCGGAGGACGCGGTCGGACCCCTCGCGCTCGGCGGCCGCGCGCGCGGCGAGGTTCGCGCCGAGCTCCGCGCGGAGCGCCTGGATGTCGGGGGCGTCGCGTCCCTCCGCCGGCTCGTCGTCGCGGGGGACATAGGAGACGTACCCCGTGAGACGGCCCTGATAGCGCAGCGCGGCCACCACCCGCGGGGGCGAGTCGCCGATCACCGGGATCAGGACGGCGCCGTCCGCGCGCTCGACGCCGTGCTCCCTGATCATCTCCGTCGCCCTCGTCGATCCCCTGTGCGAGAGGATCATCGACAGCCGGGCGCGGTCGATCTCCCCCTCGTGCACGCTGAACGCCACGACGTTGAAGTCGTGATCGAAGACGATGACCGGTCGTCCGATCCGTTCCGCCAACTCCTGCACACGGCCGTCGAAGTTCATTCGGGTGTCTGCCTCCTTCGAGCCGGCGCCCTTGCCCGCTCGTCGATCAGGATAACGCACTCCGACACCGTGTCTGACTGCCTCCGGCGAGCTTCGCTCAGCTGGCCGATGATCCGCCCGACGCCCGAATCTAGCCTCGAACACGAGAAGCGCCGCCGCACTCGCGGCCGCGCGACGACGATGTCACGCAAGGAGCACCATGGCGCTGCAGACCACCACGGCACAAGGACTTCAGACCGGAGACCGCTTCCGGGAGAGCCTCGACGACGGGCGCGAGGTCTGGGTCGACGGGAAGCGGATCGCGAACGTCGCGGAGCACGCCGCCTTCAAGCCCGCGGTGGACCTCTTCGCCGACCTGTTCGACCAGCGCCTCGCGGACCCGGAGGCGCTCGCCGCGAGCTCCTTCCGCTCGCCGGTGACGGGCAATCCGGTCAGCCGCTCGTACGCGCTGCCCCGGACCGCCGAGGACCTCCGCGCGAAGTTCCGCGCATCGGAGTGGTGGATGCGGCAGAGCCTCGGCCAGCTCGGACGCTCGCCCGACTTCATGGCGAACGTCGTCGTCGGCCTGTGGGACTACCACCAGGAGCTCGAGGGCAACCGGGCGGGCTTCGGGGAGAACGCGAAGAACTACCACGCGTTCGCCATGGAGCAGGACCTGGTGCTGACGCACGCGCTCGGCGACCCGCAGATCGACCGGAGCGCCAGCCCGCTCGACGACCCCGACCTCGCGCTGCGCGTCGTCGAGGAGAACGACGACGGGATCGTCATCCGGGGCGCCAAGCAGCTCGCGACGCTCGCGCCCTTCTCGAACGAGGTGCTCGTGTACCTCAACGGGGTCACCGCCCAGCGCGGGGCGGAGCAGTTCGTGCTGTGGTTCGCCCTGCCCCTGAACGCGCCCGGGCTGACCATCCTGTGCCGCGAGCCGCTGGCACGCCCCGATCGCGCGAACATCCTCGCGGCGTCATACGACGAGCAGGACGCCATGCTCTTCTTCGACGACGTGCTCGTGCCGTGGGACCGCGTCTTCCTGCTCGGCGACGGTCTCCTCGCGGCGAAGGGGCTCACGCGCATCAACGCGTGGAGCATCCAGTCGACGCACATCCGCTTCCACGAGCGGCTGCGGCTGTTCGTGTCCGTCGCGGCCCAGGTCGCGCACGCGATCGGCGTCGACAGCTTCCGCGGCATCCAGGAGGACCTGGGCGAGATCATCTCGTACGCCGAGACCCTGCGCCTCGGGATCGCCGGCGCCGAGGCCCTCGCCACGACCACGCCCACCGGGCTCCTCGCGCCCACGGCGAGCCAGGGCCTGGGCTTCTGGTCGGCCGAGATCTCCGGCCGCGTCGCCGAGATCGTCCGGCGCATCGGCGCGAGCGGGTTCATCATGCAGCCGTCCGAGGGCGATCTCGCGTCGCCCGAGCTGCGCCCGGCGCTCGACAGGTACATGCGCGGTCACGACATCGGCGTCGCCGAGAAGTCCCGGCTGTTCCGCCTGGCCACCGAGCTGGTCAACGACGGGTTCGGGCTGCGTCAGGAGATGTACGAGTACCTGCACCGCGGCGACCCGGGAGCAGGACGCACCCGGCTGCTGCGCGCCTACGACCGCAGCGACGTCGACGCCGTGGTGCGGGACCTCATCTCCCGCCCGTCGTCGCACTGAGACCCGAACGACCCCACCCTCCGAAGGAGCGCATCCGCACCATGATCGTCGACGTTCACGGCCATGTCTCGGCCCCCAGCGAGCTGTACGCCTGGAAGGCGGGCCTGCTCGCGCATCGGGGCTCCCACGGCGTCCGGCCTCCGAGGATCTCGGACGACCAGCTGCGCGAGGCGTACACCGCCCCCAACGCGAGCTTCGGCGACGTGTCGCACTTCCATCACCTCGACACCGCGGGCGTCGACGTCCAGCTGATCTCGCCGCGCCCGTACCAGATGATGCACAGCGAGGGCCCCGCGCGGATCGTGGAGGCGTTCACCGAGGAGGTGAACAACGTCATCCACCGCGACACGGAGCTGTTCCCCGGGCGGTTCCGCGGCGTCGCCGGGCTGCCGCAGACGATGGATCTGACGGTCGAGCAGTGGGTCCCCGAGCTGCGCCGCACGGTGACCGAGCTCGGCTTCGTGGGCGCGCTGCTCAATCCCGATCCGTACGAGGGCACCAGGGTCCCTCCCGCGCTCGGCGACCGCTTCTGGTATCCGCTGTACGAGGCTCTCGTCGAGCTCGACGTGCCGGCGATCGTGCACGCCGCAGGATGCCGGGCGCCGGCCCGCGAGCCGTACTCGCTGCACTTCATCCAGGAGGAGACGGTCGCCATCTGGAGCCTGCTCTCGTCAGACGTCCTGAAGGACTTCCCCGATCTGAAGCTCATCATCACGCACGGCGGGGGCGCCATCCCCTACCAGGCCGGGCGCTTCCTCCCCAGCGGCGTGCGGAGCGGGGCGACCCCGTACCTCGACCGGCTGCGGACGCTCCGCTTCGACACCTGCCTGTACACGCGCGACGCGATCGAGCTGCTGCTCAAGACCGTCGGCGTCGACCGGTGCCTCTTCGGCACCGAGAAGCCCGGCACCGGGTCCCAGATCGACCCGGCGACGGGCCGCTGGTTCGACGACATCCACCTGCTGGTGGACGAGATCGAATGGCTCACCGACGATCAGCGCGAGTCCCTGCTGCACGGCAACGCGGAGTCGATCTTCGCGCTCTGACCGACGGCATCCGAGGAAAGGAAACAACAATGGCACACATCGTCGGCGGCTTCGGGAGCTCGCACGGTCCTCAGCTGAAGGTCCCGCCCCCCGAGGAGTGGCACGAGCGCGGCAAGGCGGATCACCAGAACAAGGCGCTCTGGTACCAGGGGAAGACCTACGACTACGAGGCGCTCAAGGCGGCGCGGGAGGACTTCTCGCACGAGATCACCGACGAGGCGATGCAGCGGCGGTGGGACGTCACGCAGAAGGCGCTGGACGACCTCGGCCGCTACGCCGCCGCGCAGGAGTACGACGTCCTGGTCATCGTCTCGAGCGACCACAAGGAGATCTTCGGCGACGAGCTGCTGCCGCCCTTCGCCGTCTACTGGGGCGACTCGGTCGATCACATCCCCTTCGACGAGGACCACCTCGCCTCGATGAGCCCCGGGCTCGCCAAGGCGGCGCTCGGGGACGTCCCGGACCGCCTCATCACGCGCCCGGTCGACGCGGACCTCGCCTCCCACCTCATCGACTCGACGCTCGAGCAGGGGTTCGACACCGCCGCGTCGAAGGAGCTCCCCCCCGGGCGCTACAAGAACTCGGGGATCCCCCACGGCTGGGGCTTCATCTACCAGCGCATCCTCGGCCAGGAGTCGACGATCCCCTTCGTCCCCATCTTCATCAACACCTTCTGGGAGCCGACGCCTCCTTCCGCCGCCCGCAGCTACGACTTCGGCGTGGCGCTCGGCAAGGCGATCCAGAGCTACCCGAAGGACGTCCGCGTCGGCCTCGTCGCCTCCGGCGGCCTGAGCCACTTCGTCGTCGACGAGGAGCTCGACCGGGCCTTCATCAAGGCGCTCGAGGAGCACGACGTCGACTATCTGCGCTCGATCCCCGCGAGCCTCATGACGGCGGGCACGTCGGAGCTGCGGAACTGGATCGCCGTCGCCGGCGCCGCGAACGCGGCCGGCCTGAAGGTCGACACCGTGGTCTACGAGCCCGGCTACCGCACCGAGGCGGGCAGCGGCAACGCCTTCGGCTTCGTCACCTGGACGAACGCGTGATGGCGGGCATTCGAGACCGTCTCGCGGCGCTCGACAGCTGTGCGGTCTCGGATGCCCTCGACACGCTCGGGCTGCCGGGCGCGGTGACGGGGATCCACGGCATCACGCTCCCCGACGCCGCGATCCTCGGCGTCGCCCGGACGGTGCTCGCGGGCCCCCGGGAGGCGGGCGGCCCGCAGGCACACATCGCGGCGGGGCTCGTGGACCGTCTGCAGCCCGGCGACGTCGTCGTGATCGCCAACGACGGCCGCGCCGACGTGTCGTGCTGGGGAGGCCTGCTGGGGGCCGCGGCGACGAGCCACGGCGCCGCGGGCGTCGTCGTCGACGGGGCGTTCCGCGACATCCAGGAGAACGCCGACCTGGGGCTGCCCGTCTTCGCCCGCGCGGCCGTGGCGGTGAGCGCGCGCGGGCGCATCGTGCAGAAGTCCATGGACGAGCCCGTGCGCGTCGGCGGCGTCGAGGTCGCCCCCGGCGACTGGGTCGTCGCCGACCGCAGCGGGCTCGCCTTCGTCCCGGCCGCCGAGGCGGAGCGCGTCGTCGCCCTCGCGGAGCGCATCGTCGCGCGCGAGGAGAGCATGCTCTCGGCGGTGCACGACGGGCGGCCCGTGGCCGAGGCCATGCACGACTCCGAGTTCCCCACCGCCGAATAGCGACCATCGCATGAGGAGCACACCGTGACCACGACGAAGACGTCGGACGACATCCTGACCACCTCCACCGCCACTCTCGCGGATGCGCTCGACAAGGTCGGACGCGACGGATGCCTGCTGGGGATCGCCCCGCTGGCAGCCGGGCAGCGCGTGATCGGACGCGCCTTCACCGTCCGCTATGTGGCGGCGGGATCCCCGCCCGGCACCGTGGGCGACTACCTCGACGACGTCGAGCCCGGCCAGGTCGTCGTGCTCGACAACAAGGGCCGCACGGACGCGACCGTGTGGGGCGACATCCTCACCGCGATCGCGAACGCCAAGGGCGTCGCCGGCACCGTGATCGACGGCGTCTGCCGCGACGTGTCCCGCGCTCTCGATCTCGGCTACCCCGTCTACAGCCGGGGACGGTACATGCGCACGGGCAAGGACCGGGTCGAGGTCGCCGCGGTGCAGGAGCCGGTCGACGTCGCGGGCGTCAAGATCCATCCGGGGGACCTCGTCGTCGGCGACGACGACGGCGTCGTGGTGATCCCGCGCGACGCCGAGGAGGAGGTGCTGCGCATCGCCGCCGAGATCGACGCCCGGGAGGACAGGATCCTCGAGGCGGTCCTGGGGGGCGCGACGCTCGCCGAGGCCCGTGCCCGGCAGGGGTACCACACCCTGCAGCGCCGGGGAGACGCGTGATGGGCGCGCTCGCCGACGCGGACCGGCTGATCCGGTGGGGCTCGGCGACGCTCCACGAGGCCTGCCCGGAGCCCAGCGCGCTGCCCGCGTCGCTTCGCCCCGCCTGGGCGGGGGCGACGATCGTCGGCCGCGCGTATCCAGTCGTCGTCGCCCCCGGCGACAACCTCGCCCTGCACTGGGCGATCGTCGAGGCGGAGCCCGGGGACGTCATCGTCGCCGACGCGCACGACGCCGTGCACGGGCACTGGGGCGAGGTGATGGCGGTCGGCGCGCTCTCGCGCGGCATCGCCGGGCTCGTCATCGCGGGCGGCGTGCGCGACACGGCGCAGCAGGCCGAGCTCGGCTTCCCCGTGTTCAGCACCTCGATCGCCGTGCGCGGCACCGCCAAACGCTGGTCGGGGGTCCTGGGCGAGCCCGTGGCGTTCGGCGGCGTCTCGGTGTCGCGCGGAGACGTCATCGTCGCCGACGCCGACGGCGTCGTGTGCGTGCCGCGGTCCTCCTACCCCGAGACCGTCGAGAACGCCGCCGCCCGCGTCGCGAAGGAGGAGGCGATCATGACCGCGCTGCGTGCGGGGTCGACGACCCTCGACGAGTACCGGCTGCGCGGCATCGACGACCGGTCCGCGCGCTCACGCGCGCAGGATCGATGACGGAGGACGGCGCAGGGGGATGCGCCCGACACCATGTCGGAGTGGCCGCGGGGGATTTCGGTCTCCGCGCGTATGGGTATCGATTCCCCGCCCGGTTAGTGTTCAGACGGCGAGAGCCGCATTCGCGACGAGGAGGTCCCGATGACATCGGTCAGTGACACCGCCATCCGGTTCGGTCCCATCCCCGTCGACGCGTGGGGCACGGGATCGGGCGGCACCGGGACGATCGTCGACGCCGCCACCGGCGAGCGCATCGGCAGCGTCGCCCTCGCGAGCGAGGCGGACGTGGAGCGGGCGGGCGCCGTCGCCGCGGCCGTGCAGCCCGCGTGGGCCGACACGTCGTTCCGCAGCCGCATCGACGTCCTCCGCCGCGCGGAGCGCGCCCTCGAGGACCTCCGGGACGACCTCGTGCCCCTCATGATGAGGGAGACCGGGGCGCTGCGCAGCAAGGCGTCCCACGAGATCGACAAGACCATCGACGAGCTCCGCGCCGCCGCCGGCCTTCCCGATCAGCCCTACGGCGAGCTGCTCCCGCACGACGACCCCTCGACGCTGAGCCTGGCCCGCCGCGTCCCCGTCGGCGTCGTGGGGGTCATCGCTCCCTGGAACGCGCCCCTCATGCTCTCGATGCGCTCGATCGCGCCGGCGCTGGCGCTCGGCAACGCCGTGATCGTCAAGCCCGACGTGAAGACGGCGCTGACCGGCGGCGCGGTGATCGATCACGTCTTCCGTGCGGCGGGGCTGCCCAACGGGGTGCTCCAGGTCGTCGCGGGCGGCGCCGAGGCGGGCGAGGCGCTCGTGCGCTCCCCCCACACGGACATGATCTCCTTCACGGGCTCCTCGGCGGCCGGCCGCCGGGTCGGTGAGGTCGCCGGAGGGCTGCTCAAGCGCGTCGTGCTCGAGCTCGGCGGCAACAACGCGTTCATCGTGCTCGACGACGCGGACCTCGACGACGCGCTCGCCCACGCCCAGCGCGGCACGTTCTCGCACCAGGGGCAGATCTGCATGGCCACCGGGCGGCATCTCGTGCACGAGTCGGTCGCCGACGAGTACGTGCGACGCCTGGTCGAGTTCGCGGAGTCGCTGCGCGTCGGCGATCCGAGGCGGAGCGGCGTCACCCTGGGGCCCCTCATCGACGTCCGCCAGGCCGATCGCGTCCAGGGCGTGGTCGACGACGCCGTCGCGGCAGGAGCGGTCGTCAGGACGGGCGGACATCACGAGGGGCCGTTCTACGCGCCGACCGTGCTCGACGGGGTCGATCGGGACAACGCCGCGTTCCAGGCGGAGATCTTCGGCCCCGTCGCGCCGGTGACGCGCTTCTCGACCGACGACGAGGCGATCAGGCTCGCGGGCGCCACCCCCTACGGCCTGTCCGCAGCGATCCACACGAGGGATCTGGGCAGGGCGCTCGCGATCTCCGGCCGGCTTCGCACCGGGATGGTGCACATCAACGGGCAGACGATCAACGACGCGGCGCACATCCCCATGGGCGGGATGGGCCAGTCCGGCAACGGGGGGCGCTACGGCGGCCACTGGAACCTCGACGAGTTCACCTACTGGCAGTGGGTCACCTCCCGCACGCCGCCGGGGCGCCGGTGAGACCCGTGCACGACCGAACCCATGGCGCGCCGGACCCGGCGCCGAACACGACGAGGTGATGAGGACATGTCAATCGACTCCGTGCCCGAGATGATCGACGAATTCCGGCAGGCGGCGGGAAGGTTCGCGTCGGGGGTGACGGTCGTCACCACCCGCAACGGCGAGCACGTGTACGGCGTCACCGCGACGTCGTTCGTGTCCCTGTCGCTCAATCCGCTGCTGGTGACGGTGTCGATCAACACCGCGAGCGCCATCCTCCCGGACATCGACGAGAGCGGCATCCTCGCCGTCAACGTCCTCGCACGCGAGCAGGAGGAGGTCTCGCGCTACTTCTCCACGAGGGGACGCGGCCGCTCGCGCGAGCGGTTCGAGGGCATCGCCGCCCATGTCGAGTCGACGGGGGCGCCCATCATCGACGGCGCCCTGAGCTGGTTCGACTGCCGTGTGCACACGACCCTGGAGGGCGGCGACCACGTCATCCTGGTGGGCGAGGTGGTCGCCGCGGGCGGCAGCAGCGGCGAGCCGCTGCTGTACTGGTCGGGCGGATACCGCGAGCTGGGCCGGAACGACGACCCGTCCGGCGGCGACGACGGCATCGAGCAGTTCGCCGATGCGCTCTCGGTGCAGCTGCACATGCACGGCATGACCCCGGCGGACCTGCTGGACGCGCAGTACGCGGTGGAGCCCGCCGCCGCGGCGCTCGCCGCGCGCGCGTGCACCGACGAGCTGGTCGCCGAGCTGCAGTCGCTCATCGACGAGGCCGCCGAGCACCACGACGACGCGGAGAGGTACAACCCCGTGGCGCTCGAGTTCCACTCCCGCATCGGCTCGATGAGCGGCAATGCGGCGATCGCCGCCAGCGTGAGGGCGCTCTCCCGGCCGCGGTACGAGGTGTACTCCTCGCAGACGAACGCCGAGCGCGCCAGCCGCAGCACCCGGAAGCACCAGGAGATCGCGGACGCGATCAGGGACCACGACGAGGACCGCGCGCGGGCGCTCATGCTCGAGCACCTGGGCACGATCGCCCGGGGGATCGCCTGAGCGCCGGCCGCCCCGTCGGGAGAGGACGAGAGGACACACCATGACCGAGACCTTCGACGCCGACGTCGTCATCATCGGCGGAGGTCCCGTGGGCCTGACGGCGGCCATGGACCTCGACGCGCGGGGCATCCGCTCCGTCGTGATCGAGTCGCGACGCTACCTCGAGGCGCCGAACGTGAAGTGCAACCACGTGGCGTCGCGGACGATGGAGCGGTTCCGCCGGCTCGGGATCGCGGACCGGGTGCGCGCCGCCGGCCTCCCCGCCGACTACCCGCAGGACATCGCCTTCCGCACGACCATGACGGGCCGGGAGCTCGGTCGCATCCCGATCCCGTCGACCGTGCAGCGCGCCTCCCGCCCCGCCGGGCCCGACGCCGACTGGGCCACGCCCGAGCCGCCCCACCGCGTGAACCAGAAGTACCTGGAGCCGATCCTGATGGAGCACGCCGCCGGCCTGCCGCGGGTGACGCTGCTCAACGAGACCCGGTATCTCGGTCTCGAGCAGGACGAGCACGGCGTCTCGGTGCGGATCGCGGATCGCGACGGGGCGGAGCGGGTTCTCCGCGGCCGCTTCCTCATCGGCGCCGACGGCGGGCGTTCGGCCGTGCGCAAGAGGATCGGCGCGGCGTTCCACGGCGACCCCGTCCTCCAGCGGGTCCAGTCGACGTGCATCCGCGCGCCGCGCCTGTACGACCTCCTGCCCGGCGAGCGCGCATGGGCCTATTACACGTTCAACCCGCGGCGCAACGGGCACGTGTACGCCATCGACGGCGACGAGGTCTTCCTCGTCCACAACTACCTGAGCGCCGGGGAGGGCGACGGGTCGGGCGTGGACCGCGATGCCGCGATCCGCACGATCCTCGGCGTCGACGCGTCGTTCGACTACGAGGTGGTCTCGGAGGAGGACTGGATCGCACGCCGCCTGGTCGCCGATCGGCTGAGGGACCGCCGTGTCTTCATCGCGGGCGACGCCGCGCACCTGTGGGTGCCGTACGCCGGGTTCGGCATGAACGCCGGCATCGCGGACGTGCTGAACCTCACGTGGGCGCTGGGCGCCCGCATCGCCGGCTGGGCCGCCGACGGCATCCTCGACGCGTACGAGGCGGAGCGGCTCCCCATCACCGATCAGGTCTCGCGGTTCGCGATGGGCCACCAGCGCAAGATCGCGCAGGGCGAGGTCCCGCCCGAGATCGAGGACGCCACCGACGCCGGCCGCGCCGCGCGACGCCGTCTCGGGGAGCAGGCGTACGCGCTGAACGTCGAGCAGTTCGCCGCGGCGGGGCTTAACTACGGGTACTCCTACGCGCACTCGCCCGTGATCGTGTACGACGGGGAGCCCGCTCCCGCCTACACGATGGGCTCCTACACGGAGTCGACCGTGCCCGGATGCCGTGCCCCTCACTTCTGGCTGGCGGACGGGGTGTCGCTGTACGACGAGCTCGGGCTCGGCTACACGGCGCTGAGCCTCGGCGATCCCTCCGGGCTCGCCGACCTCGTGGACGAGGCGGCCGCGGCAGGCGTGCCCCTGAAGGTGATCGACGTCGACCGCCGTCTCGCGCCCGCGGCGTACCGGCACGGGTACGTCATCGTCCGCGACGACCAGCACGTCGTCTGGCGCGCCGACGCGGCGCCGGCCGATCCCCGGGCGCTCCTCGACCGCCTGCGGGGACGACTCCCGTCTCCGGGCGGGGCCGCGGAGGACGTGGCCGGGCTCAGCGCCGTCGCCGCCGACCCGGCGTAGGGCCGGCGGCCTTGCCCTCCCCGGACACGCGGGAGATCCCGCTCACCCCGCCGCAGCGCTGGCGCGCCTTCGGCGTCTGCATCGCCGTGACGGCCCTCACGGTGCTCGACCTCACGAAGGTCAACGTCGCGCTGCCGTCGATCGAGGACGCGCTCGGCGCGAGCTCGACCGAGCTGCAGCTCGTCGTCGCCGGCTACGTGCTCACGTTCGGCCTCGCGCTCGTGCCTGCGGGGCGCATCGGGGACCAGCGATCGCGCCGCACGCTGTTCATCGTCGGGCTGACGGTCTTCACGCTCATGAGCCTCGCGTGCGCGCTGGCGCCCACCTCGGAGGCGCTGCTCGCCGCACGGCTCGCGCAGGGGGTGGGCGCGGGCATCCAGATGCCCCAGGCGCTCGGCCTCATCCAGGCGCTCTTCCAGGGAGCGGAGCGGGCCAGGGCGTTCGGCGTCTTCGGCGTCATGGTCGGCATCACCATGGCGATCGGCCCCACGCTCGGCGGTCTCGCGATCGCGATCGGCGGCCCCGAGGACGGCTGGCGCGGCATCTTCTGGATGAACGTGCCGCTCGCGCTGGCCACCCTCGCCCTCGCGATCTGGCTGCTTCCGCGGACGCGGACGGCCTCGACCCGCAGGCTGGAGCTCGACCCCGTCGGGCTGCTGCTGTTCGGGGCGGCCGTGCTCACGCTCCTGTGGCCCTTCCTCTTCACGACGGGATCGCCTGACGACGATCCCGCCCGATGGTGGCTGCTCGTCGTCTTCGTCGTGGCGGCCACCGTGTTCGCGGCCTGGGAGCGCCGCTATGCGGCATCGGGGCGCCAGCCGCTCATCCCGCCGCGGCTCTTCCGCATCCTCTCCTACCGCAACGGGATGATCCTCGCGAGCGCGTACTTCGCCGCGAATCCCGCGATGCTCCTGCTGACCACCCTCTACCTGCAGCACGGCATCGGCCTCGCCCCCGTCTTCGCCGGGATGGTGAGCATCAGCTTCGCGCTGCTGAGCGCGGCGACGGCGTGGATAGGGGGCCGCCTCATCGATCGCATCGGCCGGCCGCTCGTCGTGTGGGGGCTCGTGACCGTGCTCGCGGGCGTGGGGCTGCTCGTGCTCGCCACCCTCGTGACGCCCGCGGCGGCCACCCCCTGGGCGATGGCGGCCGCGATGGCCGTCGCCGGCGTCGGCGGGGGGCTCGTCATGACGCCGAACCAGACGCTCACGCTCGCCGAGATCCCCGTGCGGCAGGCCGGCTCCGCCGGCTCGGTCGGGCAGCTGGGCCAGCGCATCGGCGGCGCCGTCGGAACGGCCGTCGGGCTGTCGTTCTTCTACTCCTCCATCTACGAGGAGACGGGCTCCGGCGAGAGCACCGACCTCGCGGTGTACCAGCACGCCTACGCGTTCGGCATGCTCGCCGTCGCGCTCTTCGTGGCGCTCGCCCTCGCGGTGGGCGTCATGGACCTCGGTGCGCGCCGCCGCGGACGTCGTGCGCCGGGGTGACCTCGCATCCCCCCCGGTCGGAGAGGGCGTCGACACCGTCCCCGGCGTGCTCACGTCACCCGATCCCGCCCCTGGCGGGTGCGACGGGCGGGGATGAGGCGAGCGGAGTTGAGGATGAACGCGGTCTCGCTGCCGACGTGCACGAACGCCGCGAGCACCGGGCCGAGCAGCCCGAACGCGGCCAGGACCATGCCGATCAGGTCGACGACGATGGTGCCGGCGAAGTTGACCATGACGATGCGGCGGGCGCGACGCGCGACGCGCACGGTGCGCACGAGGTCGTCCAGATCGGAGCTGATCAGCACGATGTCCGCGCTCTCCCGGGCGATGTCCGTGCCGCTGCCCATCGCGATGCCGACGTCGGCGCGGGCGAGCGCGGGGGCGTCGTTGACGCCGTCGCCGACCATCGCGAGCGTGCGCCCGGCGGCGCGTTCGGCGTCGATCGCGCTCAGCTTCTCGTCGGGCAGGAGCCCGGCGCGGACGTCGTCGATGCCCAGCTCCGCCGCCACGGCGAGGGCTGTGGCCTCCTGGTCGCCCGTGATCATCAGCGTCCTCAGGCCATGCCCGCGCAGCTCGGCGACCGCCTGCCTGGCGGTGTCGCGGATGACGTCGGCCAGCAGGACGCTCCCCGCGTATCGCCCGTCGAGCGCGACGTGGACGGCCGTGGCGGTGCCCTGGCCCTCGAGGGTCTCGGGGGCGTCGGGGACGAGAGCGCGATTGCCCGCCGTGACGGCGCGTCCGGCGACGGTCGCGGTCACGCCGCGGCCGGGCTCGTAGGCGAAGCCCGCCGACGGCCCGACCGGCAGCCCCTGCGCACGGGCGTGGGCGACGACGGCCCGGCCGAGGGGATGCTCGGAGGAGGACTCGGCAGCGGCGGCGAGCACGAGCAGTCCCTCTGCGGTCGTCCCGTCCACGGTGCGGACGCCGACGACCGTCGGGGTGCCGGTGGTGAGGGTGCCGGTCTTGTCGAACACCACGGTGTCGACGGCGGAGAGCGCTTCGAGGTGCGCGCCGTCCTTGACGAAGGCGCCCGACCGGGCGATGCGCGCGATCGCGGACAGGACCGCGAGCGGGGTGCCTGCGGCGATGCCGCAGGCACCGGCCACGACGACCACGGAGATCGTCGCGGTCACGTCCCGGGTGACGAGGAACGTGACCGCCGCGCCCGCGAGCGCGAGGGAGACGAGCCATGCGGCGAGCCGGTCCGCGAGGCGCTGCACGGGCGGCTCGGAGGATTGCGCCTGCCGCACCGACTCCACGATGCGTCCGTAGGAGGAGTCCGCGCCCACGCGCTCGGCGCGCACCTCGACGGCGCCGACCTGGTTGATCGACCCGGCGAACACCTCGCTGCCGACGGCGATGTCGACCGGCAGCGACTCGCCGGTGATGCGGGACTGGTCGGCCGTGGACCGGCCGGCCACGACCGTCCCGTCGACGGGGATGCGCCCGCCGGGACCGACCACGACGATCTGCCCCCGCTGCACGCGCGCGAGCGGCATCGTGACGACGTCGCCGCCGTCGCGGACCTGCACCGCATCGGGGAGGAACGCCATCAGGTCGGTGAGAGCGTCGCGTCCGCGCCCCATCGACAGGTCCTCGAGGATCTCGGCGGCGAGCACGAACGTCGTGATCACGAGCGAGGTGACCCATTCGCCGATCGCGGCGGCGGCCGCGATCGCGATGAGCATGGACAGCTCCATGCTCATCCGCCGTCCCCTGAGGTCCTCCCACGCCTCGACGAGGATCGCCCGGCATCCGACGACGAGCCCGACCACCGCGAGGGCCGGCACGGCCGGCCACGGCCCGGTCAGCCCGGAGGCCACCGCGATCGCGCAGACGGCGACGAACAGCGTGCGGATCAGATCGCCGCGGTCGATGCGGCTCCACAGGCTCCGCTCCCGCCCGCCGTCCGCCGCCGCCCGCGGTTCGGCCGACACGCTCACGGGGCGGAGCCGTCCGTGTCCCCGGCTCTCGTCGGCAGTCCCCGCTCGCCGAGGTGGTGTCCGGGCAGATCGTCGCCGACGACGTGCTCGGCCTGGAACACCGCGTGCGTCACGAGCTGCCGGGCGTGCTCGTCGACGAGGCTGTAGAACACGCGCGTGCCGTCCTGACGCGCGCTGACGATCCTGCCCCAGCGCAGCTTCGCCAGATGCTGCGACACCGCCGTCGGGGGCTTCCCCACCCGCTCCGCCAGCTCGCCCACGGGAAGCTCGCCCGAGCGCAGCGCCAGGATGATCCTGATCCGCGTCGCATCCGACAGCAGTGAGAACACCTCGGCCGCCAGATCGACGTACGGGCTCGCCGGGCCGAATGTGCACATCTTCGAATCTTCAGGCATACGCAGATAGTAGGCACGCGGATGCCGGTGTCACAAGACCCTGCGGACGCCGGACGGCCCGAACGGTACGCCGGTAGCACCCGGTCGAGCCCGACGGGGGATTCGGGAGGGGGCGCCGTCTTCGTACGGTGCCCGCATGAAGACCTCGCTCGCACTCCCGGACCCGCCACGGCCTCGTACGCAGGACGCATGGCCGGCTCCGGCGCCCTCCGAGGCGGAGGAGGCGTCGCACGCACACGGCTGGCGACGCCTCGCCATCGGCCTGCTGCACATCGTGCTGTTCGCCGTCGGCCTCGTCGTGCTGCTCGTCGGATTCGTCGCATCGGCCCTCGTCCGTCTGGCCCGCGGCATGAGGTCGCACATCCGACGCCGACGCTGACGGCCGCCGTCACCCGTCCGTACGGGCAAGACGATACGGCGGGCGGAGGCCCCCGGCCACACTCCCCTCCCCGTCTTCCCGGCACACACCGCGAAAGGAAACGCACATGCTCTCTCTTCTCCCTCCCCCCTCCGTCCCGACTCCCGCGACGACGCCGGGCAGGGCTCCCAGCGTCTCGATCGTCATCCCGGCGCACAACGAGGAAGCGGTGATCGAGCGCTGCCTGAAGGCCGCGATCGATCAGGTCGTCCCCGCGCGGGAGATCCTCGTGATCGACAACCGGTCGACCGATGCCACGGCCGAGCTCGCGCGGCGCATCGCACGTCGGCACCCCGAGGCCGGGATCCGCGTGCTGGACCAGTCGGAGGAGCTCGGCCTCGTCCCCACCCGCAACCTCGGCTTCGAGGCGGCCTCGGGCGATGTCCTGGGCCGGATCGATGCCGACACCGTGGTCTTGCGGGACTGGGTCGCCCGCGTCGCCGAGACGATGACCGACCCCGCGGTCGGGGCCGTCTCCGGACCGGTCACGTACTACGACCTCCCGTTCCGCGCCCCTCGCGGCCTGTCGGACGACCTCGCCCGCCGGGCGCTGCGCCGGCTCGGGAAGCGCTACCCGTTCCTGTACGGGTGCAACATGGCCATCCGCGCCACGGCCTGGCGCGCGATCGAGCACGAGGCGTGCCGCGACCGTCAGGACGTGCTCCACGAGGACATCGACCTCTCGGTGCATCTCTACGACGCGAACGTCGCCGTCGCCTACGACGGCGCCATGCGCGCGGACGTGTCGGCACGACGTCTCTCGACCTCGCGGGAGTCGTTCCGCGCCTACACGGAGCGGTTCGAGCGCACCTACGCCGCGCATCGCATCGACGACTGGCACCTCCGCGTCCCGCAGGCGCTGCTCCAGAGCGTCTACTGGTGGGCGCGCGTGCTGCGCTCGATCGCTCCCGCGCCTCGGGCGGCGATCGCATGAACGAGACGATCTCGGTGGTCATCCCGGTTCTGGACGACGCACGACTCCTCGAGCGGTGTCTCGCGTCGCTCGCCGCGCAGACCCGCCGGCCCGACGAGGTGATCGTCGTCGACAACGGCAGCACCGACGACAGCGTCGCCGTGGCCCGGGCCTTCGGCGCGACCGTCGTGCACGAACGGCGACGCGGCATCACCGCCGCCTCCTCCCACGGCTTCGACGTCGCGCGCGGGACGGTGATCGCACGATGCGACGCCGACTCGCTGCTCCCGCCCACGTGGGTCGCCCGCATCGAGCGATCCCTCGCCTCCGCCCCCGACGCGGTGGCCGTCACGGGGCCTGCGACGTTCTACGACCTCCACGGCGTGCGCGGCGCACTCGCCCGGAGGATCTACGTCGGCGGCTACTTCCTCTCGATGCGGCCGCTGCTCGGCCACAACGTGCTGTTCGGGTCGAACTGCGCCGTCCGGGCGCACGCCTGGCGCGCGCTGAGCGCCTCCGTCCCCCGCGACGACAGCGAGATCCACGACGACATGGACCTCAGCTACCGGCTGCCCCCGGCCTCGCGCGTCATCCTGGACCGCTCCCTCGTCGTCGGGATCTCCGCGCGTCCCTTCGACAGCCTCACCGCGTTCGGACGGCGTCTCTCACGCGCCGTCCACACCTTCTCGCTCCACCTGCCGCAGCAGCTGCCGCACCGTCGATGGACCGCGCGGTGGCGCAGCAGGGCACGCCGCTCCACGTGGATCCCGATCGGAGGCGAGGCTCGCGCATGATCTCCGCATCCGCTCTCCCCGTCCGGATCCTGTCGGCCATCGGGGTGTTCGCCCTCAACGCGCTCATCGCGCTGCTCGCGACGGCGTACGCGGTGGCGACGATCGCCGTCCGGATCGTGCGCCGGTGGGGCGCGAGGCGACGGAACGCCGGCGGCGGGAACGACGTCCTGGTGCACCAGGAGTCCCCGCGGGGCGGCGAATGGACCTCCTAGGGCTGCTCTCGATGCTCGAGACGTCCCTGGTGGACGCCGTCGCCTCGCCGTGGATGTACGCCGTGCTCCTCCTCGTGTGCGTCGTCGACGGCTTCTTCCCTCCGATGCCGAGCGAGCTGGTGCTGATCGCCGCGGCATCGATCACCTGGGCCACGAGCCCCCAGACGACCGTGCTCGTCGTCGTCACGGCGACCGCGGGCGCGTGGGTCGGCGACAACATCGCCTATGCGATCGGTCGCAGACTGGGCATGGCGCCCCTGCCCGGGATGAGGGGGGAACGCGTCGCCGAGGGCGCCGCCCGAGTCCGGCACGGGTTCCACCGTCGCCCCGAGAGCATCCTCCTCACCGGGCGATTCATCCCCGTCGCGCGCGTCCTCGTCAACATGACGGCCGGCGCCACCCGCCTCGCCTACCCGAGGTACCTGCTCCTCAGCCTCGCGAGCGCGACGGCATGGGCGTTCGTCTCGGTGACGATCGCGATCCTCGTCGTCGCCTTCCTCTCGGCCGAGCCGCTCACGGCGACGATCCTCGCGTCCGCGATCGCCGTCGTCGGCGGCATCGCGGTGGACCGGGCCCTAGCCTGGAGACGAGCATCCGCGCCGCGGAGGGAGAACGCGTGACCGAATCGCCCCGCTCGCGTCCCCTGCGGCAGCTGGTCCGGCTCGTCGAGGGCCGACGAGGACCCCGTCCTCGCACCCTCATGATCCGAGGATGGATCGCCCTGGTCGCCGGCGCGGTCGTCCTGTTCTGGGTGTCCGTGCCGAGCCTGGTGGTCGACTACGACCTCGCGCTCCCGGTCGCGTTCCTGCTCGCGAGCGTCCAGTGCGTCACGCTGCCCCTGGCGGTGCGGCTGCCCCGCTGCGCGATGATCGTGCACGTCGTCGGCATCATGCTCATCGGCTGGCTCACACGCGGAAGCCTGGAGGACGACTTCTGGCCCGTGCCCGTCCCGAACCTGCTCGCGCTGACCGCGATCCTCATCGTGCTGGGGCTGCGCGAGGAGTGGATCGTGTCCGTCTCCGCGTGGTGGCTGAGCTTCCTCGCGATGACCGTCGTGGTCGTTCTCAGCGACGGGGACCTGACCTCGCTGTCCGAATGGGGCGTCGACGTGATGGTCAGCGTCACGGTCACGCTCATCGCGCTCGCCGTCTCCATCACGGTCGGTCAGCGCGGCCGCGTCCGCCGGATCATCGCCGACGCGAAGCGCGACGTCGAGCTCGAGCAGGCCCGCCGCGCGGCGGTCGAGGAACGGGCGCGGATCGCGCGCGAGCTTCACGACGTCGTCGCGCACAGCATGTCGATCGTGCACATCCAGGCCGAGTCCGCCCGCTATCGCGTCGCCGACCTCCCCGCAGCACAGGGGGAGTTCACCGACATCGCCCGATCCGCGCGAGCCGCGCTCGGCGAGATGCGGCAGCTGCTCGCCGCGCTCCACCCCGAGGACGAGAAGGCCTTCTACGCGCCTCAGCCGACCGTCGCGGACATCCCCGATCTCATCCGCAGCACGGAGAAGGTCGGCAGCCCCGTCGCGTTCTCCAGCGACGTCGAGCCGGGGGCCGTGAGCCCCCTGGTCGAGCTGACGGCGTACCGGATCGTCCAGGAGGCGCTCAGCAACGTCATCCGCCACGCCCCGCACGCCGCGGTGCAGGTGACGCTGCGGCGAGGCCCCCTCGCGCTGGACGTGAGGATCCGGAACGACCCGCCGCCGCCGTCCGACGCACCCGCCCGCCGGATCGCGGAGACGGGGGGACACGGGCTCCGCGGCATGCGCGAGCGCGTCGCGCTGCTGAAGGGCGAGGTCGAGCAGCGTCCGCTGGAGAATGGTGGATACCTCGTCGCGGCGCGATTGCCGACGACGGCGGGAGAGGAGTCGGAGTGAGCATCAAGGTCCTCGTCGTCGACGATCAGCCCATGTACCGTCTGGGCGTGTCGGCCATCCTGAACGCCCACCCCGGCATCGCCGTGGTGGGCGAGGCCGGAGACGGACAGGAGGCGATCGAGCGCAACAGGGTGCTCCACCCGGACGTGATCCTGATGGACATCCGCATGCCGAACGTCAACGGCATCGACGCCACCCGCCGCATCGTCCACCCCGAGGGGGCAGGGAACGTGCCCGCGGTCATCATGCTCACCACCTTCGACTTCGACGACTACGTCTACGACGCCCTCCGAGCGGGAGCCAGCGGCTTCCTCCTCAAGGACTCCGAGGCGGAGACCCTCATCGCCGCCGTGGAGACCGTGCACGCCGGAGACGCCCTCCTCGCACCCCGGGTGACCCGGCGGCTCATCGAGCAGTTCGCCGAGAGCGCCCCCGCGCGGCTGAAGTCCCAGACCGTGTTCAACGAGCTCACCGAGCGCGAGCGGGACGTGTTCGAGCAGCTGGCGCGCGGCAGGTCCAACGCCGAGATCGGCAAGACCCTCTTCATCGCCGAGCAGACCGCCAAGACGCACGTGAGCCGGGTCATGAACAAGCTCGGGCTGCGCGACCGCGTCCACGCGGTCGTGCTCGCCTACGAGACCGGCATCGTCCGGGCCGGCGAGCAGTAGGTCGCGGTCCCGCTCGGATGCTACGCCGGGGGCGGACGCTTGAGCCGATGGGGTGACGCGTCGCAGGCCGACCTGTGACTAGCGTGCCGGACTATGCCTGCTGCCGCTCCCCGATCCCGCCGTCTCCTCCTCGTCCGCCCGTACCGCACGGGTCTGCTGATCGCCCTGGGCGCGCTCACCGTCCACACCGCGTGGACGCTGCTCGGCCCCCTGGCTCCCGTGATGTGGTGCATCGGGCTCGCCGCGTTCTTCGCGATCGGACTGGCGCCCCTCGTCGGCGTGTTCCAGAGGATGCGGCTGCCGCGCCCCCTCGCCGTCGCCGCCGTCGCGTGCACGGTCCTGATCGCGCTGGCCGGCATCCTGCTCCTCATCGTCCCCGCGGTGGTGGAGCAGACGACGCAGCTCCTCGCGCGGGCCGACGAGTTCGCCGCATCCGGCGCGGTGGACGCCATCGCCGCCGACGCGCAGCGGTTCGTGCCGGCCGCGCTCGTGGACGTGCGGGCCGTGCTGGACGGCATGATCGCCGGGCTGGCGTCGGGAGCGACCATGCAGACCGTCTCCCAGGGGGTCGTGGGCGCGGGCGCCGCCATCGGGAACGGCGTCTTCCTGACGACGATGGTCCTCGTCCTCACGATGTACTTCCTGGCCTCGGGCCGGTGGTTCCGCGGTCAGCTCGTCGCGACCCTGCCCCGTGCTCATCGGCGCACGGGCATCCGCATCGCCCGGCGCGTCACCGACGCCGTGGGCCAGTACTTCCTCGGACAGCTCTTCCTCGCGCTCCTCAACGGCGCGCTGAGCCTCCTCCTGCTGCTCGCCACCGGGTCGGCGCTCCCGCTCCTGTTCGCCGCGGTGGCGCTCGTGTGCGCCCTCATCCCGCTCATCGGCATCCCGCTCGGCGCGGCGATCGTGATCGGCGCGCAGGCGCTGATCGCGCCGGCCGACCCGGTCCCCTGGGTGACGCTCGCCGTCTGGTACCTCGTCTACATGGCCGTCGAGGCATACGTGATCGCTCCCCGCGTGATCGGCAGGACGGTGGCGATGCCGGCGGTCGTCGTGCTCCTGGTGACCCTCGTCGGCGGCACGCTCTCCGGCATCCTCGGCGCTCTCCTCGCCCTCCCCCTCGTCGTCGCGGCGAGCGCGTCGACGCTCGAGCTCCGCGCTGCCCGGCGCGAGCGCCGGCCGTCGCGCGATGGACGGAGACCGCGGGCCGGGACGGCCGATCGGATGACGCCCCTCGCCTCCGGAGCATGACGACGGCGCGGAAGCCGTCCGCGTCCCGACGGCGCGCCTCAGTCCGCGCGGAAGCCGACGGCCTTGTGCGTGCCGTCGCAGAACGGCTTGATCGCCGAGACGCCGCAGCGGCAGAGCGCGATCGTCCGGCGCCTGCGGGGGATGGGCGTCCCGTCGTCGGCGACGAGGTCGACGTCGCCGCGGACGAGCAGGGGCCCGTCGGGGCAGGCCGTGATGCGCACGGGATCGCCCGGCATCACGCGTCCAACGGCTCGGTCAGCGACGACCGACCGGCGCGCCACGCGTCCAGGATGTGCGCCCCGACCATCCCGTCGACGGCGAGGCAGGCCGCCGCGCCGAACATGATGTCGGCGAGGAGACGGGGGTCGTCCTCCGCCAGCGACCCGGCGAGGTCGCGCCCCGCGATCTGCTCGTGCACGGCGTCCGCCTCGACGTGCTCGTCGAAGTAGTCGGTCACGTCCTCCCCGAACCCGAGCCTGCGGAGCCCGTCGGCGGAGAAGCGGTTCGGGATGGACGAGGTCATCTCGAACGCGGCGAGGTGACCGACGATCGCCCCGAGCAGCCTCCGGTTGAGCCCGAACATCGACATCATGTTGAGCGAGGCGAGCGTGACGGGCGGGACGAGGTCGACGTACTCCGCATAGGAGTCGCTGAGGCCGGCGCCCCGCATGGCCTTCGCGAAGATCGCGGCGTGCACGCGCTCCGGCCGGCCGCCGCCGTACTCGTCCGACTGGATCTCCACGATCGCCGCCTTCGGACGGCCGGTGAGACGCGGGATCGCCCAGGAGTGCGGATCGGCCTCCCGCAGCGTGTAGACCGACCGCTGCACGAGGAACTCGCGTGCCTGCGCCGCCGTGGCCTTCTTCGCGAGGAAGCGGGCGAGGCTCGGGCCCGCGTCCTCGCCCGTCAGCGCGAACAGCTCCGAGGCGACCGCCTCGCGCGTGGGCGCGGGGAGCGCAGGCTGCGGGACGATGCGGCGCAGCTGCCGCTCGAAGGCGACCTCCACGACCCGGCGCGTGCGGAGGAGGGCGGGGTCCCACTCGTCGTCGGCGCCGAACGCCTCCACCGTGCCGTACATGCTGCAGTACAGCGCGAACAGCGCGACCTGGAGGTCGCCGTCGCGCACGACGTCGTCCGACGCCGCCACGGCGTCCCGCGCGGCGCGGACGAGCGCCTCCTCGCCGGGCCGGTCGTCGTCCGTCAGATACGACAGGACGCGGGCGCTGAGAGGTCCGCGGGGGTGGAACGGAGCGACCGCGGCCGTCTCCTCCGTCGTTGCGATGCTCACGACTTCCTCCATGCCTCGGCGCCGGTGCGATCCTCACGACCGCACCGGTACCCACGATCACACGGCGCCGGACGGAGCGGTACGGGCTTGACCGGGGCCGTCCCTCCCGTTACCGGCGCTCCCGCACCGCGTCTCAGCCCTTGACCGCCCCCGCCAGCGCGCCCTGGACGAAGTAGCGCTGGAAGAGCAGATAGACGATGAGGACGGGGACGGCCGACAGGAAGATGAACGCGTTCATCGGCCCGTAGTCCGTCCCGTGCTGCGCGGAGAAGCTCTGCACGGCCAACGGGATCGTCCAGTTCGACTGCGTGCGCAGCAGCGTCGTCGCCATCGCGTACTCGTTCCAGGTGGCGACGAAGTCGAGGACGAAGAGCGCCGCGAGCGCGGGCTTCGCCAGCGGGAGGACGATCTGCCGGAAGATGCGGAACGTCGAGGCCCCGTCGAGCCGTGCCGACTCCTCGAGCTCGTCGGGGATGCCGCGGAAGAACCCGTAGAGCACGAAGATCTGGTAGGGGATGCCGAACGCCAGGTACGGCAGGACGAGCCCGAACAGGGAGTCGAGCATCCCGAGCTCGAGCATCGTGCTGAACAGGGGTCCGAGGCCGATCTGGACGGGCACCATGGAGCCGATCGCGATGATCCCCAGCAGCGCGCGGGCCCCGCGGAAGCGGATGCGCGCGAGCGCGAACGCCGTCGCGGCCGCGATGAGCAGCCCGAGCGGAACCTTGACGAGGGCGACGAGGAGGCTGTTGCCCGCCGTGACCCAGAAGTCGCCGATGTCGACCGCGGAGGCGTAGTTCGACCACTCCCACGTCGAGGGCGGCGACCACATCGGCAGCGTGTTGAGGTCGGCGGGACCCTTGACCGAGGTCATGAACATGAGGAACAGCGGCAGGAACCACAGCAGGGCGGTCACGGCGAGCGCCGCCCAGAGGCCGATGCCGACGTAGTCGCGCCTCGGCGAGCGTCTCGTGCCCGCGGGCCGGGACGCGGCGTGCGCCGGGGCGATGGCCGTCGTGCTCATCGCTCCTCCTCCCTCATCGACCACGCCATGTAGGGGATGACGAGGGCGAGCGTGACGATCAGCAGCACGGTCGCGACCGCACCGCCCATGCCGAACTGGTGGTTCGCGAACGACTGCGTGTACGACCACAGCGCGAGCACCTGCGTCGACTGCGCCGGGCCGCCGCCGGTCATGCCGACGACGAGGTCGAACACCTTCAGCGCGTTGATGATCGTGAGGATGACCACGACGACCGTCGTCGGCCGGAGCGCCGGGACCGTGACGGCGCGGAACCGCTGCCACGTCGAGGCCCCGTCGACCTTCGCGGCGTCCATGAGCTCGGCGGGCACGGTCTGCAGCCCCGCGAGGAAGAGCACCATGCTGAAGCCGACCCCCTGCCAGATGCTCGCCACGAAGATCGAGGCGAGCGCGAACCGCGGGTCTCCGAGCCACGACTGCGCCCAGTCGCCCAGGCCCACGCCCGCCAGCGCCTGGTTGACGAAGCCGAGGGTGGGGTTGTAGATCCACCGCCACATCGCCGCGACCGTGATCGAGGCGAAGACGGCGGGGATGTAGAACACCGCGCGCATGAGGTTGCGGCCCACCATCCTGCGGTTGAGGCCGAGCGCGAGCAGCAGCGCGATCCCCGTGGGGATGACGAGCGACAGCACGACCCAGACGACGGAGTTGCGCAGCGCCGTCCAGAACACGGCGTCCTGGGTGAACAGGCGCACGTAGTTGTCGATGCCGACCCACCGCGGGTCGTCCGTGCGGAATCCCGACCACTCGAAGAACGACAGCCGGACGGCGTCGAGCATCGGGTAGACGAGGAACCACCCGTAGAGGACGAGCGTCGGGACGAGGTACGGCAGCGCCCGGCTGAGCCGGTGGTTCGGCGGCGTCCGCCGTCGCGTGCGCCCCTGCGTGACGAGCGTGACGGTCGCCATCAGCCGTTGGCGTCCCGATACGCCTGGAACTCGGCGCCGGCGTCGGCCGGGTCGAGGTCGCCCGTCAGCACGGAGTTCTGGATGCGCCAGTACTCCGTGGTCTCGGCCGTGGAGAAGTTCTGGTCGTTGTTCGTGTACATGCCGGCGTCCGACGCGGCGAAGACGTCGGCCCACACCGCGTTGAGGGGGTTGCTCTCGTCGACCGGCACGTCCTTGTTGACCGACAGCGCCCCCCAGTTCGATCCGGCGATCTCCTGCCCCTCCTCGGAGGTGAGGAAGTCGAGGAACGCGGCGGCCTCGTCCGGATGGTCGGTCGCGGCGTTCACGTAGTAGGCCTCGCCGAACCCGTAGAGCCGGTCGGTCCCCGTCGGGAACGGGAAGATCCCGACGTCCTCCGGGTCGAGCCCGTTGTCGACGACCTGCGCGTTGTACCACGTGCCCTCGAGCGACATGGCGGCCTGGCCCGAGAAGAACAGCTGGGCCGCGTCGTCGTTGCTGATGCCCATGAAGCCGTCGTTGAGGTACGCGTCGCCCCAGGCGGCGAGCTCCGTGAAGGCGTCGGTGACGCACGGCTCCGCGCCCCAGTCGCCGTCGCCCGTGTTGAGCTCGTCCGCGGTCTGAGCGCCGCACTCCGTCTCGACGAGGGAGTCGAGCAGGCGCATGACGTCCCAGTTGACGGTGCCGCCGAACTCGATGGGCGTGATGCCCGCGTCCACGAGCGCATCGGCCGCGTCGACGAGCTCGTCGTAGGTGGCCGGGACGTCCTCGACGCCCGCCTGCGCGAACAGCTCCTTGTTGTAGTAGATCCCCTCACCCTGCAGGGTCCACGGGACGCCGTGGAATCCGCCGTACTGCGTGATCCCGGCGAGCGATGCCGGCGTGAAGCGGTCCTCCCATCCGTACTGCGCGTAGTAGTCGGTGAGGTCGAGGCTCATCCCGACGTCGACGAGCTCGCCGCCGAGCCCGGAGCCCTCCCAGTACCAGTAGACGTCGGGGCCCGAGTCGGTCCCCGCGATCTGCCGCATGGCGTCCTTGTGCTGATCGACCGAGCGCTCCTCGACCGTGATCGTGACGTCTGCCTTCTCCTCGTACGCCGCGACGAGCGCGTCGACGGCCTCGCGCTGGTTCGGCTCCTGCGTGGTGAGCCAGACGGTCAGCTCCGTGCCGTCCGCGTCGTCCGCTCCGCCGGCGCAGCCGGCCAGCGCGGTCGCGGCGGCTGCGCCGAGGGCGACGATGCCCAGGGTCCGCGTCTTGTCCATGGTGTTGTCCGTTCTCGATGGGGTGGTGTTCTAGAGGGATGCGGGGTCGGACGCGCCGGCCCGCGGGCCGGCGCCCTGCTGCCAGCGGCCGAACTCGGCGAGCTTGAGGAAGAGGTCCTCGAACAGGAGGCGCGTGTCGACGAACGTGTAGACGCGCATCGGACGCGCCTGCGGACGCTCCTCGTAGCGGCCGTGCCCGTCCAGCGCGGGCGTCGGCATCGAGACGTGGCGGCTCGACGCGGGGTCGGCCTCGAAGAGCGACTGGAGGGCCGTGAGGAGCACGAGCGGGGAGTCGCCCAGCACGTAGGTCTCCCCCGGCCCCCGGCCCTCGCCGGCCGTGCGCGCGTTGACCGCGGCGACCTCGTCGTACAGGTACGCGCCCACGGGCCCCGTCGAGGCGACCCGCAGCCGGAGCTCCGCGTCCGAGACGATGCACTGACGGTACACGTCGCGCGGCACCTGCCAGAGGACGAGATCCGAGTCGGTGAAGACGACCTGGCCCGCGACGACGTCGATGAGGAGGTTGTACTCCACCGGCATCGCGTCCGGCGGCGGCACGGCGAGGCCGTCGTGCTCCCGGCCGCCGATCCAGATCACGGTCATCCGCTCCGCGATGCGCGGTTCGAGGAGCCAGGCGGAGGCGAGGTCGGTGAGGCCGCCTCCGGCCACGTAGTAGAGAGGGCGATCGTCGTCGCGCAGCGCCTCGGCGACGATCGCGTCCGCGGCCGGGGACCGCTGCGGCGTGCGGCGGTCGGCGAGCGGGGCGTTCGCCCCCTCGTGGATGACCTCCGTCGAGGCGAGGCCGAGCCGGGAGAACACGTCGTGCAGGACGCGCACCGCGTTGCCGGCCGTGCGCGGACCGGCGTCGAAGGGATCGCCCTCCCGGAGGTGCGAGCCGATGACCGCCCGGATCTCCACGCCGGGCGACAGCAGGTGGTGGACGAGCTGGAAGAGGTCGTCGGGGTCGCCCGAGAAGTCGTTGTCGACGATCACGCGCGCACGGGGAGCGCCGGGGAACGGGACGGCCCGCCACGGCTGCGCGCCGAGTCGCCAGCGCCTTTCGGCGGGGACGTGCTCGCGAGGTGCGGATTCTGGGATCAGCGTCATCGATGACTCTCTTCCGGGGTTCACGCCTGCGGGAACCGGTTGACCAATTGGGGTTACGATAACCTACAAGATGGGTGATCGTAAACCCATAGCCTGGAACTCGGTGACGTCTCATCGTGGCCGGCGGCGCGAGGGGGCGAGCGGATGGGCGGAGCGTCGAAGGCGGCCCGCCGCGCGAGCATGTCGGACGTGGCACGCCTGGCCGGGGTCTCCGCGCAGACCGTCTCCCGCTTCTTCACCGGCGTCGGATACGTCCATGCCGACACGCGCGAGCGCATCTCGGCGGCGGTCGACGAGCTCGGGTACCGGCCGAACCACGCCGCGCGCAATCTGCGGTCGCGCCGATCGGACTCCGTCGGCGTGCTCTCGATGGGCGGGTTGAACCACGGCACGGCGACCCTGCTGACGGGCCTCAGCGAGACGGCCCGGGCCGTCGGGTTCGACCTCTCCACGACGCATCTGGACCTCGACTTCGCCGCGGAGGGATGGCAGGAGGAGGCGCGCCGGTCGCTGGAGCGCTTCCTCTCGATCCAGGTGGACGGCATCATCGTGGCGACCCCCGTCCTCGGCGTCGAGGAGGTCTTCCCGGACCCCGGCGACCCGACCCCGCTGCTGACGATCTCCGAACGTCCCCACGGCGGCCTGGCGTCGGCGAGCATGCACTCCCACGGCGCTGGCGTGCAGGCGACCGAGCACCTCCTCTCGCTCGGCCACACGCGCGTCCTCCACGTCGCGGGGCCGCGGACGCGCAACGAGGCGTTCGAGCGCGAGCGCGGCTACCGCGAGGCGATGGCGGCGGCGGGGCTCGAGCCCCTCGTCGCCGAGGGCGCGCGGGACTGGACGGCGGAGTCCGGCTTCCTCGCGGCCCGGTCACTGGACCCCTCGTCGTTCACCGCGGTCTTCGCCGCGAACGACGAGCTCGCGCTCGGCGTCATGAGCGCGATGTCCGCCCGCGGCCTGACGGCGCCCGCGGACTTCTCCATCGTCGGCGTCGACGACATGCCGTCATCGGCCTTCTTCTCGCCGCCCCTGACATCCGTGCGCCTCGACTTCCGCCGGCTCGGCCGCGAGGCGTTCCGGCTGCTCCACCGGCTCATCCGGGACGACGCGTCGCCCGAGCGCGTCGTCGTGGAGCCCGAGCTCGTGGTCCGCGGCTCCACGGCGCGACGCCCCGGCGCCGCCCGGGCACGCGGATGACGGGATCGGCCCGGTTCCGCGTGCGAACCGGGTCGATCCCGTCATCCGAACGGGCCGTCAGGCGGTCGCGCGGGCGACGGTCGCGCGCAGCGCGTCCACGACCCGCTCCACGGTCATCCCGCGCGCTCTCAGCGCCTCGTCGGCCGGAGCGGACAGACCGAACTCGTCGATCCCCACGATCACGCCGTCCGGCCCCGCGACGTCGTGCCATCCGAAGCTCGCCGCCGCCTCCACGACGACGCGGGCCGTGACGGCGGCGGGGAGGACGTCCTCGCGGTAGCCCGCGTCCTGCGCCGCGAACCACTCCCGGCTGGGCATGGAGACCACGCGCACCCGCACGCCCTCCGCGGCGAGACGCTCCGCGGCCTCCAGGGCGAGGGCCAGCTCGCTCCCCGTGGCGACGACGACCGCATCGGGCTCCGCGACGTCGACGACGGCGTACGCGCCGCGGCGCACGCCGGCCTCGACCGTCTCGTACGGGACGTCGAGGACCGGCACGCCCTGCCGCCCGAGGACCAGCCCCGCCGGCTCGCGCCGGTCGAGCAGCGCGCTCCACGCGGCGACGGTCTCGTTCGCGTCCGCGGGACGGACGACGGCGAGGCCGGGGATGGCGCGCAGCGAGGCGAGATGCTCGATCGGCTGATGGGTCGGCCCGTCCTGCCCGAGGGCGACGGAGTCGTGCGACCACACGTAGGTCACGGGGAGCCCCATGAGCGCGGCGAGGCGGATGGCGGGGCGCTGGTAGTCGCTGAAGACGAGGAACGTGCCGCCGAAGACCCGCCACCCTCCCGCGAGCGCGATGCCGTTCATGGCGCTCGCCATCGCGTGCTCGCGCACGCCCCAGTGGATGTTGCGCCCCCGGAGGTCGCCGAGCCCCGTCGCGGGCGGGAGGAAGGACCCGCCGCCGTGGATGGCCGTGCGGTTGGGCTCGGCGAGGTCCGCCGATCCGCCCCACAGGCCGGGCACGTGGGCGGCGATCGCCTGGATCGCGGCCCCCGACGCGTCGCGCGTCGAGACCGAGGCGCCGGCGGCGTACCGGGGCAGCGCGGCGGACAGCGCCGCGGGCGTCTCGCCCGCGCGGAACGCGGCGTGCGCCGCGGCGCGCTCCGGGTCGAGGGCCGCCCACGCGGCGCGGCGCGCGTCCCACTCGACGTGCAGGGCCGCCCCGCGGGCACGCACCGGCTCCACGCCCGCGAGGACATCGGCCGGCACGGCGAACGGCGGCGCGTCGACGCCGAGGACCTCGCGCAGCGCGCGCGTCTCGGAGGCCCCGAGCGGGGCTCCGTGCGACGCCGCGGTCCCGACGGCGCCGGGCGCCGGGAAGGCGATCTGCGAGGAGAGGACGACGAGACGGGGCATCCCCTCCCTCACGGGCGAGCGGAGGGCGCGGTCGAGCGCCGGGAGGTCGACGTCGCCGTCGGCGCCGAGCGGGACGCGGGAGACGTCCCAGCCCTGCGCGGCGAATCGCGCCGCCGTGTCCTCGGAGCTCGTCAGCCGCGTGTCGCCCTCGATCTGGATGTCGTTGTCGTCGTACACGACCGTGAGGTTGTCGAGGCCGAGACGGCCGGCGAGCGCGCCGGCCTCGTACGAGAGCCCCTCCTGCAGGTCGCCGTCGGAGGCGAGGACCCAGACGCGGCGGTCGAAGACCGACGCCCCGGGTGCCGCGTCGACGTCGAACCCGGCGCGCTCGTGGGCGAACGCCATCGCCATCCCGACGGCCGTGGCGAGTCCCTGGCCCAGCGGGCCCGTGGTCGTCTCGACGCCGGGGGTGTGACCGTGCTCGGGATGACCCGGCGTGCGGGAGCCGAGCGTGCGGAAGGCGCGGAGGTCGTCGAGAGAGACGTCGTACCCGCTCAGGAAGAGCTGCGTGTAGAGGAGGATGCTCGCGTGCCCGCACGACAGCACGAAGCGGTCGCGCCCCTCCCATTCCGGGTCGGCGGGGTCGTGGCGGATGTGCGAGCGGAACAGCAGCGTCGCCACGGGAGCGAGCGCGATCGCCGTCCCCGGATGGCCGGACGCGGCGTTGTCCACGGCGTCGGCCGCGAGCAGCCTCGCCGTCGTGACGGTCTGCGGATCGACGAGCCCGCCCCACGTCTGCAGGGCGATGGCGGTCTTCTCGGGCGTCGTGGTCATGGGTCACCTTCCGTTGAAGTGATTATGACGTCATGATGACTTCCTGCGCAAAATCCGCTGACCCAGCGGGTTCATCCCCCACTTGCGAACAACGTGCCCGCCATGTCATCATGACGACATAACCACTGGATCCCGCGATGCCGCGGCGGGCGGCGAGGAGGCAGCCATGGCGAGCACGACAGGCACGAGCAAGTACCGCGCCGTCCGCGACAGCCTGCTGGAGCGCATCTCGTCGATGCGCGTCGGCGACAGGCTCCCGTCGGAGACCGTGCTCTGCGACGAGTTCGAGGTGAGCCGGATCACGCTGCGGCACGCCGTCGACGGGCTCGTGCAGGACGGAAGGCTCATCCGCGAGCACGGCCGCGGCACGTTCGTCAGCGCCCCCAGGCCCGGCGTGCACTACCCCGAGCGCTTCGCCGACGTCGTGACGGGCTTCCACCGGCAGCAGACCTCCGCCGGCCACACCGTCACCACGCGCGTGCTGCGGCAGGAGCTCGTGCCCGCGGGCGAGAAGGTCGCGCGCCTCCTCGACCTGCCGGTGGGCGGCAGCGTCGTGGAGCTCGTCCGCCTGCGCTACGTGAACGGGCAGCTCCACCAGCACGTCGTCACCTATCTGCCCTACGAGCGGTTCCCCGAGACGGTGACGACCGACTTCACGAGCGGATCGCTCTACGACCACCTCCACGAGCGGTACGGCGTCACCCTGACGCGCAACGACCTCACCGTGCGCGTGGAGGAGGCGACCCCCGACGTGGCCCTCAACCTCGACGTGGAGGTCGGCCTCCGTCTGCTCAGCGTCGCGTCGACGGTCCTCGACGCCGACGAGAGGCCCGTCGCGTTCGGCACGGCCCGGCACACGCCGCTCAACAGCGAGATCGACCTCAGCCTGCGGATGGCAGGCCCCGCTCCCCAGGAGGCATGACCCGATGCTGACCACCCATCTGCGCGACGAGGACCTGCTCTTCGCCGAAGACCTCGCCGGCTGGCGCGATGCGATCGAGCTCGTGTCGCACCCGCTCCTCGCGCGCGGCGACATCGAGCGCGCCTACGTCGACGCCATGATCGAGTCGATCGCGGCGGGCGGGACGTACATCGACCTCGGCTACGGGATCGCGCTCGCCCACGCGCGGCCGGAGCACGGGGTCGTGCGCACGGCCCTCTCGGCGCTGTGGGTGCGCCCCGCCGTGCTGCTGGGCGACGAGCCGGAGCATCCCATCTCCCTGTTCTTCTGCCTCGCGGCGGCCGACTCGTCGAGCCACCTCGCCGCCCTGGCGTCCCTCGGGGAGCTGCTCTCGGACGACTCCGCAAGGGAATCCCTCCTTGCGGCCCACGACACCGCCGGAGCCCTGGCGGTCCTCACGGCAGGAGAGACACGATGACGAAGTTCCTCGCGGTCTGCAGCACCGGACTCGGCAGCAGCTTCATGGTGCACATGAACATCGAGAAGGTCCTGGGGGAGCTCGGCATCGGCGGCGTCGACGTCGACCACGCCGACCTCGGCTCCGTCTCGCGCGGCGACGCCGACGCGGTCTTCGTCGGCCGCGACATCGCGGAGGCCGCCCAGGGTCTCGGCGACGTCGTCGTGCTCGACAGCATCATCGATCTCGGCGAGCTGCGCGGCAAGGTGGCCGAGGCCGCCCGCCGCCACGGACTCACCGACTGACCCCTCCCGGCCGCGGCCGGGACACACGGAAGGAATGCATCTGCCATGGATGCGGTACTCGATGTCCTCCTGGACATCTTCACGAAGCCGGCGGTGATCGTCGCGCTCATCGCCCTCATCGGGCTCGCCGTCCAGGGCAAGCCCTTCAGCGACGTCCTCAAGGGGACGGTCAGGACCCTCGTCGGCTTCCTCGTCCTCGCGGCGGGCGCCGGGGTGGTCGTGGGCGCCCTCGACCCGTTCGGCGAGATGTTCCAGCACGCGTTCGACGTGCAGGGCGTCGTGCCGAACAACGAGGCGATCGTGGCGCAGGTGCTGCTCGACTACGGGTCGGCGGCGGCGCTGATCTTCTTCTTCGGGATGATCGTCAACATCGTCCTGGCCGCGACGACGCGGTTCAAGTACGTCTACCTGTCGGGGCACGTGGCCTTCTACATCGCCGCGATGTTCGCCGTCATCCTCGGCGTGGCCGGGTTCGAGCCCTGGGCCGTCGTGCTCTGGGGCTCGCTCGCCCAGGGCGTCTACATGGTCGTCTCGCCCGCGCTCGTCCAGCCGTTCATGCGCCGCGTCACGGGCGGCGACGACGTCGCCCTCGGCCACACGGGCGGCACCGGCATCGCCCTGGGCGGCCTCGTCGCCCTGCTCACGCGCGGGAAGGGGACGTCCAAGTCCACGGAGGACCTCGACCTCCCCAAGGGGCTCGGCTTCCTCCGCGACACGACGGTCATCGTCGCCCTCTCGATGGCGTTGATCTACATCGTCGTGGGGCTCTTCGCCGGAGCGCCCTACATCGAGGGCGAGCTGTCGGACGGAGAGAACTTCATCGTCTACCTGGTCATCCTCGCCGCGACGTTCTCCGGAGGGGTCTTCATCATCCTCGCCGGCGTGCGCGTCGTGCTGGCCGAGATCGTCCCCGCCTTCAAGGGCGTCTCGGAGCGCCTCGTGAAGAACGCCAAGCCCGCCCTCGACGTCCCGATCGTGTTCACCTTCGCGCCGAACGCCGTGCTCATCGGCTTCCTCGCGAGCTTCGTCGGCGGCATCGTCGGGATGCTCGGGATGGTCGCCCTCGGCACGACGATCGTCATCCCCGGCGTCGTCGCCCACTTCATGACGGGGGCCGCCGCCGGCGTCATCGGCAACGCCGCGGGCGGACGCCGCGGAGCCGTCCTCAGCGCGTTCGTGAACGGCCTCGCGATCACCTTCCTGCCGCTCCTCCTGCTCCCCGTCCTCGGGGACATCGGGTTCGCCAACTCGACGTTCTCCGACGCCGACTACGGGGTGTTCGGCCTCCTCCTCGGCGGGCTCTCCGCGGCGGGCGGGCAGATCGCCATCGTCGTCGGCATCGTCGCGTCCCTCGTCGTGCTGTACGTGCTCACGTTCGCGCTGCGCCGGCGCGATGCCGCCGCCTCGGCCGACGACGGGTCCGCCGCCGACGCCGAGAGGCCGGCACGGCGCTGAGGATCGATACGATGCGTGCGGGGCGGGCATCGCCTCGCACGCATCGGAACGGAGCACCCGAGTTGACCACACGACGCTTCCCCGTCGACGGCATCCTCTTCGACTGCGACGGCGTCCTCGTCGACTCGCTGGAGCCCGCGGCGATCGCGTGGGACGCCTGGGCCGCGCGCTACTCCCCCGGCTACGACTTCCGCTCGCAGATCGCGCACGGCGTGCGCGCCGCCGACACGGTCGCCGGGCTGGTCGAGCCACAGGTCTTCGACGAGGCCGTCGCGGCGCTCGAAGAGGAGGAGGTCCTCGGCGCGGCCGCCACCCGGCCCATCCCCGGGGCGGTCGCGCTGACGACGTCGATCCCTCTCGGCCGCTGGGCGGTCGTCACCTCCGCCGCACGACGTCTCGCCGTCGCACGGCTCGCCGCAGCGGGGCATCCCGCGCCGTCGGCGCTCGTCACGGCGGACGACGTCGAGCACGGCAAGCCCCATCCCGACCCGTACCTGCGGGGCGCCGAGGCGCTGCGCGTCCCCGTGCACGCGTGCGCCGTCTTCGAGGACGCGCCCGCGGGCGTTCGCGCCGCGCGGGCGGCGGGCGCCGGCCTCGTCGTCGGCGTGGGCGACCATCTCGAGGGCGAGCCGGTCGACGCCCACGTCGACGACCTGTCGGCGGCCGCCTACGAGGACGGCGCGATCCTCATCCGCACCGCACCGGCCGAGGCCGCCTGACGACGTCCGCGGGCATCGCTCGCGGCCCGAGGCGAGACGGACGAGCCCGCGCCGGCCGCCCTACCCCAGCGTGCGGACGAGCTTGTGGTTGGCGAACTCCCGGAGACCGTGGTCGCCGAGCTCGCGGCCGATGCCGGAGGCCTTGACCCCGCCGAAGGGCGTGTCCGGCTGGGTGACCGACGGCCCGTTCACGGCGACCATGCCGACGTCGAGCTCCGCGATCACCCGCTCCAGCGCGCCCCTGTCGGCGCCGAAGACGACGCTGCCCAGACCGTACGGCGTGTCGTTCGCGAGATCGATCGCCTCGTCGACCGAGTGCACGCGATGGACGACCGCGACGGGCCCGAAGATCTCCTCGCGGTACGCGCGGGCCGAGGCGGGGACGTCCACGAGCACGGTCGGCTCGACGAACGCGCCGGGCCGCTCCAGGCGGCGTCCGCCCACGAGGGCGCGCGCGCCGTGCGCGAGGGCGTCGTCCACCTGCTCGACGACGCGGCGCGCCGCCGCCTCCGAGGACAGGGGGCCCATGTCGACGTCGTCGGAGGGATCCCCCACGGTCAGGCGGTTGACGCCCGCCGCGAAGGCCGTCGTGAACCGGTCGTAGACCTCGTCGAGCACGATGAAGCGCTTGGAGGCGGTGCAGGCCTGGCCGGCGTTCTGCATGCGCCCGAAGACCGCGGCCTCCACGGCGGCGTCCAGGTCGGCGTCGGCCAGGACGATGAACGGATCGGACCCCCCGAGCTCGAGCACGACCTTCTTCCCGGCGGCGCCCGCGGCCGCCGCCACGGCGCGTCCGGCGCGCTCCGAGCCCGTGAGGGAGACGCCCTGCACCTCGGGCCGCGCGATGAGGTCGGCGATCTGCGCCTCCGTCGCGTGGATCCGCGTGTGCGCGCCGGCGGGGAAGCCGGCCTCGGCGAGGACCGCGTCGAACGCCTCGGCCGACTCGGGGCACGCGGGCGCGGGCTTCAGGAGGACGGTGTTCCCGAGGAGCAGATTGGGCGCGGAGAGGCGCGCGACCTGGTAGTACGGGTAGTTCCAGGGCATGATGCCGAGGACGACGCCGACGGGCGCCGTCCGCACGACGGCCTCCCCCGGGCTCGTGTCGATGCGGTGATCGGCGAGGACGGCCGGGCCGCGGTCGGCGTAGTGCGCGAAGATCGCCGCCACCAGATCGACCTCCGCGAGCGCCTGCGCGGTGGGCTTGCCCATCTCCCGCGTCGCGATCGCCGCGAGGCGCTCCCGCTCGCGGCGGAAGACGCGCGCGGCCTCCCTCAGGTGTCCGGCGCGCTCCGCCACGGTGCGCCTCCGCCACGCCCGGTACGCGGCGTCGGCCGCGGTCACGGCCGTGCCGAGCTCGTCGTCGGTCGCCGTGGGGTAGGCGCGGAGCGTCCGCCCCGACGCGGGGTCGGTCACGGCGTAGCGGGCCGTCATGCCGCCTCCTCAGGGTTCAGCTGCCCCGCCGCGAGACGGGCGACGACGTCGGTGAGCACATCGAGCCCCGCGAGCATGTCGTCGTCGCGCGTGTGCTCGCCCTCGTTGTGCGAGACGCCCTCGACCGAGGGCACGAAGAGCATGACCGTGGGGACGCGCTCCTTCATGTTGATCGAATCGTGCCCGGCGACCGTGAGGATCTCCGTCGAGGCGTGCCCGCGATCGCGGGCGCTGCGCCGCGCGAGCTCCACGCCCTCGGGCTGATAGGGGTTGACTCCCCAGGAGTGCGACAGCCTCGCCTCCACGTCCACCCCGGCCTCTGCGCGGATGCGATCGAGCTCCGCGGCGAGGCGGGCGTCGGCCTCGGCGAGCACGCCCTCGTCCGGTGTCCGCAGGTCCAGCAGGAGCGAGACGCGCGAGGCGACGACGACGGGCGAGTTGGGGTACACGTCGAGCTTTCCCACCGCGGTGTGCAGGACGCCGGGGAACTCGTCGGCGAGCCGTCGGGCGAAGGCGACGAGGAGCGACGCCCCGAAGAGCGCGTCCCGCCGGTCCGCCATGACCGTGGCGCCCGAATGGGCCTGCTCGCCCTCGACGACGATCTCGTACTTGCTCGCCGCCCAGCTCGCCGTGACGAGCCCGATGGTGATGCCCCCGTTCTCCAGGAGACGCCCCTGCTCGATGTGGATCTCGGCCGAGCACGCCGCCGATGGCCCGTCGCCGTCACCGGTCATCCCCGTGCCCGCGAGCGCGTCCCGCACGCTGACGCCGTCCCGGTCGCGCGTCTCCAGCGCGTCCTCCAGCGGGAGGACTCCCGTGTAGACGCTCGAGCCCATCATCGACGGGACGAACCGGGACCCCTCCTCGTTGAACCAGTTGACGACGGCGAGGTTGAACCTCGGCGTCTCACCCGAGGCGCGCCAGCGGCGGGCGAGCCGGAAGGCGGCATGCGCCGCGGCCAGCACGCCGTACGCGCCGTCGAAGCGCCCCGCCGTCGGCTGCGAGTCCATGTGCGACCCGACCAGGACGTACGGCGCGCCCGGGGTCGGCTCGAGGAGGCCGAACTGGTTGCCGATCCGGTCGTACTCGACGCGCAGTCCCTCCGCCTCGAGGAGGCCGGCGAGCCAGCGACGCTGCGCGATGTCCGCGGCGGTCGCCGCCTGACGGTCGACGCCGCCGCGCGCGGTGGCTCCGAAGCCGCTCATCGTCTCGAAGTCCTGCAGGAAGGCGACGTCGGCGGTCTGCGCCTCCGGTCCGTGGGCGAAGACGGATGTGTTCATGCGCTGATACTCCTCGTGTGGCTCACGCTGCGGACGACGGGGAACGGACGCCGGGGTCCTGCCGCACGTGCAGCACGGCCGGCAGGCCGCTCGCCCGTGCCCGCCGATACGCATCGCGGAACTGCGATGTGCGGGTGATGGTCTCGCCGAAGGCTCCGAACGATCGGCCGTAGGCGGCGAAGTCCGGGTTCGTCAGGTGCGTCCCGGACGGCCGGCCGGGGTAGTGGGCCTCCTGGTGCTCGCGGATCGTCGCGTACACGCCGTTGTCGACGACGACCGCCACGAACGCGGCCCCGTATCCGACGGCGGTGGCGATCTCCTGCCCGTTCATGAGGAAGCAGCCGTCTCCGGCCACCGAGACGACCTCCCGGCGGGGGAACGCGAGCGCTGCGGCGACCGCCGCCGGGATGCCCATCCCCATGGCGCCGTTGCGCGGAGCGACCAGCGTCGCGGTGCGGTGGTGCGGGAGGTATCGCGCCGCCCACAGCGCGTGGTTGCCGGCGCCGTACGTGATCACGGCGTCCCGGGTCAGCTCCTCCCGCAGCACCGCCATGATCCCCGTCAGGTCGGCGTACCCGTCCTCGGCGTCCTCTCGGAGGACGGGGCGGGAGAACGCCCGGTGGGCGTCGACGGCCGAGGCGAGGCGGTCGGCGCCGTGGACGTCGCGCCCTCCCGCGGGGTCGAGCGTCTCCAGGCCGCGGACGAAGGCGACCGGATCCGACACGATGACCTGGTCGACGCGACCGCCGTGGCCCTTCGGCTCGGACGGCAGCACGAGCACGGTCTCCGCCTGCTGGCCGAGCGTGTAGCCGTCGCTGAGCACATCGGTGCGCGCCGTGCCGACGAAGACCGCGAGATCCGCGTCGTCCAGGAGCGCCGCCGCGGCGTCCGCCCGTCCGTAGCCCAGGGCTCCGGCGTAGGCGCTCCGCCCGTCCGCGAGCGCATGCGGGATCGCGTCGTACGCGCGGAAGTCGGCCAGGACGGGGATCCGGTGCGTCAGCGCCCACCCGTGCAGAGCGGCGCCCGCGTCGTCCGTCCAGCCCTCTCCGCCGACGACGAGCACGGGGCGGTCGGCGGCGTGCAGGCGAGCGGCCAGCTCGGCCAGGTCCGCCCGCGACGGCCCGCCCTGCGCCGTCGCCGCGGGCCCGACCGTGCCCTCGCCCCCCGCGGAGAGCCGCAGGACGTCCTCGGGAAGCCCCACCACGACGGGGCCCGGACGCCCCGATCGCGCGATCCGGAAGGCCTCCGACACGACGCGGGCCGCCGAAGCCGGGTCGTCCACGCTCACGACGTGCTTCGCCGTGCTGCCGAACCATCCCGTGAGGTCGAACTCCTGGAACGCCTCGCGCCCCCGGTCGGCGACGGGGATGAGACCGATGAACAGCACCAGCGGCGTCGCGTCCTGCCAGGCCGTGTGGACGGCGATGAACGCGTTCGCCGCGCCCGGGCCGCGCGTGACGAGGGCGACGCCCGGCACGCCGGTGAGACGTCCCTCCGCGAGCGCCATGAAGCCCGCTCCCCCCTCCTGACGCGTCACGACGGTCTCGATGACGGAGTCGTGCAGCCCGTCGAGCACGTCGAGGTACGACTCCCCCGGCACGCCGTACACGCGCCTCACGCCCTCGCGCTCGAGCTGGGCGACGATGAGGTGGCCTGCGGACCGGCCGGGCGCGGGCGCTTCGGCTTCGAGCGGAGGCCGGGGGTCGATCGCGGTCATCGTCCGATTCCTTCCCTGCGGGGGCCGAGCGCGAGGAGCTCGGCGAGCGGATCTCCGCCGGCGATCCGGCGGAGGAGGTCGGGCTCGCGCTCGTCGGCGCGGCGCGCGGCGTCGAGGACGCCGGGATCGAATCGCTCCGGGTCGAGGACGACGACGCCGTTCTCGTCGCCGGCCACGACGTCGCCCGGACGGACCAGGACGCCGCCGATCTCCACCGTGCCGCCGGACGTCGCGGCGGACGAGCCGATCGCCTTCGTCGTGAGCGCCGTCGTCCCGGTGGCGTAGACGGGCAGGCCGGATGCGGCGAGCGCGGACAGATCGGTCACGGGCCCGTCGACGACGATGCCCGCCGCGCCGCGCGCGACCGCGGCCGCGACGGTGACCGCGCCGACCGGCGCGTGCCGGCCGCCGCGCACGCGGACGACCAGCACCTCGCCGTGCGCGAGCCCGACGAGCGCGCGGTTGACGGCGATCGCGTCCGGCTCCACGAGGTCGACGGTCACGGCGACGCCGGCCATGCGTCCTGCCGGCGCGACGCGCCGGATGCGCGGAGCGCAGAAGCCCTCCTCGCAGAGGTGCCCGATCGTCGCGAGCTCGACGTCGTCGAGCCCGGACAGAAGCCGCCTCCGCCTCGCCGCCGGATCACTCATCCCCGCTCTCCTTCACGACCGCGACGCAGTCGATCTCGAGCGAGACGCCCCACAGATCGACGCACACGGTCGTGCGCGCCGGCAGCGCGGCGCCGAAATGCTCGCGGTAGACGCGATTGTACGTGTCGAGGACGGAGGGATCCGCGAGGTAGCCGTTGACCTTGACGACGTGGTCGAGATCGCTCCCCGCCGCCCGGAGGACGGCGCCGAGATTCGTCAGCGCACGGTCGAGCTGGGCGGCGAACCCCTCCGGCACGGATCCGTCCTCCGCCGTCGGGAGCTGTCCGGACGTGTACACGAAGCCGTTCGCGACGACCGCCGGGGAGAACGCCCCGACGGGCCCGGCGACGCCGGGTGCGGCGGCGATCCTCGTGAGCGGCATCAGGCGCCGGCGTCCGTCGCCTCGGCGTGGTCGATGCTCTTGCCCAGCCCCTCGGCCAGCAGGAGCAGCGCGACGAACGACAGCACGGCCGCCCCGCCGATGTACCAGGCGATGGACGAGCTCTCCCCCGTCAGATCCAGCAGCCAGACCGTGATCGCCGGCGTGATCGCCGATCCGAGCAGCCCCGACAGCATGTACGCCACCGAGAGTCCGGAGTACCGGACCTTGGAGCCGAAGAGCTCGGCCAGGAACGTCGCGATCGGTCCGTAGTTCGCGGAGAACGCGAGCATCATGAGGGCGTAGGCCAGGAAGACCCCCCAGAGCTGCCCCGTGTTCATGAGCCAGAAGAACGGGAAGGCGAGCAGCGCCTCCGCGAGGATCCCCGCGGCGATGACGGGCTTGCGCCCCACCCTGTCGGAGAGGCGGCCGAACGCCGGGATCCCGACGAAGGCGACGAGGCAGGCGACGAGCACGGCCCACAGCATGGTGTTGTTCGAGTGACCCAGAGCGGTCGTGCCGTAGTTCACGCCGGAGGTGACGAGCAGGGTGAAGGTGGAGCCCGTCGACAGCGTCGCGATGCCGCCCACGATGACCTGCTTCCCGTACCGGCGGAGGAGGTGCGCGAAGGGCAGCTTCGCCTTCGCCCCCGCCTCCCGCACCGCCTGGAAGCTCGGCGTCTCCTCGATGTTGAGCCGGATGTAGATCCCCACCCCGACGAGCACGGCGGAGACGAGGAACGGGACGCGCCAGCCCCAGCTGATCAGGGCCTCGTCGGAGACGAAGGCCGTCACGATCAGGAACGCGAGGTTGGCGAGGAGCGTGCCGGCGGGGACGCCGATCTGCACGAGCGACCCGTAGAAGCCGCGGCGCTCGTGCGGGGAGTGCTCGACCGTCATGAGCACGGCGCCTCCCCACTCGCCGCCGAGCGCGAGCCCCTGGATGAGGCGCAGCGAGAGGAGGATGAGCGGTGCGGCGACGCCGATCGTGGCGAAGTCGGGCACGAGCCCGATCGCGAACGTCGCCGCGCCCATCGCGATGAGCGAGACGAGCAGCATCGACTTGCGGCCGATGCGGTCGCCGAAGTGCCCGAAGAGCACGGCGCCGACGATGCGGGCGAGGTACGCCGACGCGAAGGTCAGGAACGCGAGGATCGTCCCCAGCGCCGCGTCGAGGTCGGGGAAGAAGACCCGGTTGAACACGAGGGCCGACGCCGTTCCGAACAGGAACAGGTCGTACCACTCGACGGTGGTGCCGATCACGCTCGCGAAGGCGATCTTCTTCATCTTCTGCGAGTCGAGACGGCCTGAGCCGGGGATCGCGGGGGTGGCGGCATCGACAGTCATGTCGTTCCTTCGAGGATGGGGGGCGGGTGGGATGGACGCTGGGAGCAACCCTGCCCAAGACCGCGAGGGATGGCCATCGCCAATCGCACAGCGTTCGTGCCGTGCGTTATGGATCCGCACAATCATCGGCTTCCGCGCGGACGGCCGCCTGTGGCACGATGGCCGTCGACACCCTCGGAGATCCGCGTGATCCCGGGCTCGAGAAGACATCGACGCGCGGCCGGCACGCGGGGGAATCTCGTGTATCCGTCACATTACGCTGGCGTAAAGAACAGGAGACCCGTGAACGAATCCAGACCAGGAGCGGACGAGACCGCCTGGCACGCCCTCCTCGGACGCCTCATGAGCGACCACCCCGCGCTCGTCGACGACTTCCTGCAGCGGTTCTCGCAGCGCGGCCTCTACGGGGACGTGGCCCTGCCGGAGGAGGACCTGCGGGCCGCGGCCTCGCGATCGCTCGAGCTGCTCATCCGGCAGCTCAGCGGCCTTCCGCTGACGCCCGCGCTGCGGTCCGCCCCGCAGGAGCTCGGGGTCGCGCGCGCCCGCCAGGGTGTGGCGAGGGACATGCTCATGGACGCCGTCCGCCTCGACTTCCGCGTGCTCTGGTCCGGTCTCGTCCGCGCGTGCGGCGACGAGTCCGCCGACCTGCTCGTCCGCCACGCCGAGGAGGTCCTGACGACGGTGGAGCGCTACGTCGGCGACGTGCAGAGCGCGTTCCTCGACGAACAGGCCGAGCTCGCGCGCGACACGAGGGTCGGCGTCCGTCGCGCGCTCGCGCGCCTCATGTCCGCGGAGCCGGCGGACCTCGACGTCGTCGCCGGAGAGGTCGGCGCCGTCATCGGCATGCCCGTGGGCGGCCGGTTCGAGGTCGTCTACAACCCGGCGGATGCGGCCGACCGGGCGCGGCGCATCGTCTCGGCGACGTTCCGGGACCACGAGTATCTGGCGGTGGACCTCGACGAGGGGACGCTGTTCGTGAGGGACCACGACGCCGCGACGCCCCTCGCCATCCCCCTCGCGCCCGTGCGGGGAGGCGTCGTCGCCGCGACCGGGGGACTGCGCGAGCTCCCCGCGTCGATCCGCCTGGCCCGGCTGATCGCGCACCATGCGTCCGATCGCCTCGCGACGGAACAGGACGTCTGGCTCGGGATCGCGCACGACGCCGTCGCACACCTGCCGACGGTCCGGCTCGCCCTCGGCGGGCTCTCGGCGCTCGACGCCGCCGACCGCCGTCTTCTCGTCGACACCGTCGTGCGCTACTGCGAGACCGGATCCATCAAGCAGACCGCCGCCGATCTCTACTGCCACAGGAACACGGTCGTCAACAGGATCCATCGCTTCGAAGAGCTCACCGGCCTCGACGTCGCCGTCCCCCTCGACGCGACGAAGGCGCTCGTCGCGCTCGGGGACGAGGCGGCGCACGTGCTTCTCAGCCGCCCCCGCCCGAGGTTCGCATGACGGGGTCGTGCGCGCCCTCGGCGACCGCCGGCACGTACATCACGACGTGGAGGTCCGCGGCGTCCGAGGGCACGACCCGATGGTGCTCGAAGGCGAGCGGACCGGCCTCGCGGTGCACGAAGACGCGCCGACGCGAGGCGAAGCGCTCGACGGCGAGCTCCGACCACTGCTCGCGGAAGTCGGCGCTCGCCTCCCGCAGGCGGTCGACGACGGCCCTGTGCCGCGGGGAGCCCAGGCGCACGCCGGACTCCGCCCGGAACTCGGCGAGGAAGAGGCGGCTGTCCCGCTCCCAGTCCGGGAGCATCTCCCGCAGCTGCGGGTCGGTGTAGATGAGCCAGAGCAGGTTGCGGTCCTCCGCGGCGAGCGCGGCGATCCGCGGGTAGAGCCACGCGTACGGCGCGTTCCACCCGGCGATCGCCCAGTCGGTCGCGACGACGAACGCGGGGAACGGCAGGGCGTCCACCAGCCGCTGCAGATGGTCCGGCACGCTCTCGTGCTCCGGCGCGGCGGGGGCGTCGTCCCGCTCGGCGAGGGCGAAGACGTACTCCCTCTCCGCCGACGTGAGGTCGAGGACCCGTGACACCGCGGTGAGGACCTGCCGGGAGACGTTGATGTCGCGCCCCTGCTCGAGCCACGTGTACCAGGTGCCGCTCACTCCCGACAGCGTGGCGACCTCTTCGCGGCTGAGCCCGACGTCGCTGCGGCGGCTCGTGAGGGGGAGGCCGAGCGCCGTGCGGCTCATCGCGCGCCGCCTGCTGGCGAGGAACTCGCCGAGCTGCTCGCGCCGGGGGCTGCGCGGCCGGATCATCCTGCGATGATACTGGGAGCACCCCTACTTCCCGTAGCTCCCCTGGCCGGATCGGATCGTGGCGGAATGGGATCATGCCCCCGCTCCGCTCACGCACGATCACCCACGGCCGCAACATGGCGGGAGCCCGCGCTCTGCTCCGCGCCGCCGGAGTCCCCGGCGCGGACATCGGGCGGAAGCCGATCATCGCCGTCGCCAACTCCTTCACCGAGTTCGTCCCCGGGCACACGCACCTCGCGCCCGTCGGGCGCATCGTGTCCGACGCGATCACGGCGGCGGGCGGCGTCCCGCGCGAGTTCAACACGATCGCCGTCGACGACGGCATCGCGATGGGCCACGGCGGGATGCTGTACTCGCTGCCCTCGCGCGACCTCATCGCCGACTCGGTGGAGTACATGGTGAACGCGCACTGCGCCGACGCGCTCGTGTGCATCTCCAACTGCGACAAGATCACGCCCGGCATGCTGCTCGCCGCCCTCCGGCTGAACATCCCGACGGTGTTCGTGTCGGGCGGGCCGATGGAGTCGGGGCGCGCGACGCTCGTCGACGGCTCCGTCCGCACGCTCGATCTCGTGGACGCCATCTCGGAGGCCGTCAACGAGAACGTCTCGGATGCCGACATCCAGCGGATCGAGGAGTCGGCCTGCCCCACGTGCGGGTCGTGCTCTGGCATGTTCACGGCGAACTCGATGAACTGCCTCACGGAGGCCATCGGGCTCTCGCTCCCGGGCAACGGCTCCGTGCTCGCCACGCACACCGCTCGCCGCGCGCTCTACGAGAAGGCGGGCTCGCTCGTCGTCGACATCACGCGCCGGTACTACGACGAGGACGACGCCTCGGTGCTGCCCCGGAGCATCGCCACACCCGCGGCGTTCGGGAACGCCATGGCGCTCGACATCGCCATGGGCGGATCGACCAACACGATCCTGCACCTCCTCGCCGCGGCGCACGAGGCCGGCGTCGCCTTCGGGCTCGACGAGATCGACGCCGTGTCACGCCGCGTGCCGTGCCTCGCGAAGGTCGCGCCGAACCCCGCATACGGGCGGATGTACTACATGGAGGACGTCCATCGCGCCGGCGGGATCCCGGCCCTTCTCGGCGAGCTGCGCCGTGCGGGGCTCCTCGACGACGCCGTGCACACCGTGCACGCGCAGACGCTCGGGGCCTGGCTCGACGAGTGGGACGTCCGCGGCGGCTCGGCGAGCGCGGAGGCCGTCGAGCTCTGGCACGCCGGGCCCGGCGGCGTGCGCTCGTCGACCGCCTTCTCGCAGTCGGCGCGCTGGGAGGAGCTCGACCTCGACGCCGAGGGCGGCTGCATCCGCGACGCGGCGCACGCGTACTCGACGGACGGCGGCCTCGCCGTGCTGCGCGGCAACATCGCCGTCGACGGCGCCGTCGTGAAGACGGCGGGCGTCGACCCGTCGATCTGGACCTTCTCGGGTCCGGCGGTCGTGTGCGAGTCGCAGGACGAGGCCGTCGAGAAGATCCTGAACAAGAGGGTCGGAGAGGGCGACGTCGTCGTCATCCGCTACGAGGGGCCGAAGGGCGGGCCGGGCATGCAGGAGATGCTCTACCCGACGTCGTTCCTCAAGGGACGCGGCCTCGGCAAGACGTGCGCGCTCATCACGGACGGCCGCTTCTCCGGCGGGACGTCCGGGCTCTCCATCGGGCACGTCTCGCCCGAGGCCGCGGCGGGCGGGCTCATCGCCCTCGTCGAGGACGGCGACATCGTCTCGATCGACATCCCGACGCGCGCCCTCTCGCTCGACGTCGCCCCCGAGGAGCTCGACCGGCGCCGCGCCGCGCTCGAGGCGGGCGGCGGCTACCGCCCGAGGGACCGCGTCCGGGCGGTGTCGCCGGCGCTGCGCGCCTACGCCGCCTTCGCGCAGTCCGCCGACAAGGGCGCCGTACGCGTCGTGCCGGAGACCGTCTGAGACGTTTGTGGGGGGAAAGTGCCGTTTTCCGTTCCGGGAAAGCGGCACTTTCCCCCCACAAACGGACGGGGGCGGACGCCCCCCGGGATCACGCGCCCGTGCGCCGGTGAGAGCCGTCGGTGAGCGGCGGGAAGCTCGGGATCGGGATCGGACGCTGGGAGGGATGCCGGACCTCCGCGGTCCGGACGCCCGTGCGCCCCGCTCCGGGACTGTGGGGGTCCGCGTTCTGTCGAGCGGGTTCGGCCATGGTGCTCGACCTCCTCTCTCGCGCTGTCGTCGTCGATCCGGCTCCGCGTCCGCGTGCGGACCCTTCTGAGACGTCCTTCCAGTGAACTACGCCGACACGCCCGGGGGAACGGGGTTGACAGAGAGCGGCCGCGCGTGCGGCCGATCGACTTGACACGCTCGCGACCCCGTCGCAATCATGCGGATACACGCGTACACAACTCGTAACGCACGGACACATATGAGTCCGATCGTCCGCGAACAGGCCGTTCGGCTTCTAGTGTGTGGGCTTGTCGGCCGCTCGGGCCGGCACGACGACGGGAGCGGAATGTCCGACGGGCTCGAACCCTGGCAGTGGCCGGAATCGACGTGGCGCACCACGGTCGAGCACGTGCGGGCGGGACGCGCGTTGCGCCCGCACTGGCCGGGCGACGCCCGTGTCGCGGTGGCGCTCTCCTTCGACTCCGACCATGAGACCCCCGCGCTGCGGGACGCCGCGATCACCCCCGGGGTCCTCTCCGGCGGACAGTACGGTGCGCGTGTCGGCCTGCCGCGCATCCTCGCGCTGTTGCGCGAGTTCGACGTCCCGGCGTCGTTCTTCGTCCCCGCGGTCTCCGCCCTGCTGCACCCGCGGCAGATCGACGACTACCTCGCCGACGGTCACGAGGTCGCCGTCCACGGCTGGATCCACGAGCGCAACACCCTGCTGGCGCGCGAGGATGAGCTGGACCTCACCCTCCGCAGCCTGGAGACCCTCGAACAGCTGTCGGGCAGACGACCCGTCGGGATCCGCACGCCGTCGTGGGACTTCTCACCGGACACCCTCTCGGTCGTCAGAGAGCTGGGCTTCCTCTACGACTCGTCACTCATGGCCGACGACGACCCGTACGAGCTGGTCGAGGATCTCACGCCGACCGGCATCGTGGAGATCCCGGTCGAGTGGATCCGAGACGACGCCCCCTATTTCGGCATGGCCCGGTACACGGCCGTACGGCCCCACACGTCACCGTCGAGCGTGCTGGAGATCTGGCGCGCGGAGTTCGACCGCGCCCGCGAGGAGGGCGGGCTGTTCCAGCTGACCGCCCACCCGTCGATCATCGGTCACCGTTCCCGCATCGACGTCCTCCACCGGCTCGTCGAGCACATCGTCGCCTCGGGCGACGCGTGGTTCGCCACGCATGAGGATGTCGCACGCCATGTCCTCGAGCACGGAACGACGAAGGACGCCGGTGTGGCAGCGGACTCGGCGGCGCGATCGTGAGCCGCCCGCATGCCGTCGTGACGGGGGCCGCTTCGGGGCTCGGCCGCACGATCGCGGAGGACCTCGCCGCCCAGGGATGGGATGTCACGGGCGTCGACATCCAGGCCGACCGGCTGACACAGGCGGCGGCAGAGATCGCGCGGGCCACGGGCCGCGCGATCCGCGCCCTCGTCGTCGATCTCGGTGACGTCGGGGCCGCCGCGGGCGCCATCGCCGAGGCGTGGGCGACGGCACCGATCGATGGGCTCGTCAACGCCGCCGCGATCTACCCCGCCATCCCCTATCTCGAGCTGGACGCGAAGGCGTGGACGCACGTGCAGACGGTCAATGTGACGTCGCCGTTCTTCGCGACGCAGGCCCTGGCACGTCTCGCGCTCGCTGCGGGGCGCACCCCCGCGGTCGTGAACGTCGCCTCCGGTGCCGCCCGACGCGCGCGGCCCGGCGCATCGCACTATTCGACGTCGAAGGCCGCGCTCGTCATGGCGACGCAGGCCAGCGCGATAGAGCTCGGCGCCCACGGCATCCGGGTGAACGCGATCTCGCCGGGATTCTTCGCCGTCGACAGCGCGGCGAACCCCGTCACGGCCGAGTACGAGGCGCTGCTCTCCGAGACGGTGCTGCCCGGACCCGCGGACGCCGGCTCGCTCGCCGCGACCGTGCGCTTCCTGCTGAGCGATGCGGCGCGATGGATCACCGGGGCGGTGATCCCCGTCGACGGCGGCTCGGGCGCCGGGACGAACAGGCTGCCCCTGCACTGGACCGGGACGACGGCATGGCAGCGCGCGTCGGCCGCGGAGGAGGAGCGCTCATGACAACCAGACCGTACGTCATCGTGGGCGCCGGCGCGATCGGCGGGACGATCGCGCACGCGCTCGCTCGGAGGGGGCACGACGTCACGCTCGTCGACGCCCACGAGGCCCACGTCCAAGCCATCCGCGACAAAGGCCTCGTCATCCGCCGCGTGGAGCACGAGCGCGCCGCCGACGACACGGTGACCGGGCTTCGCGCCTTCACACCCGACGAGTATCCGGATCACGAGCCGATCGAGACCGCCCTCGTCGCGGTGAAGTCGCAGCACACGCGGGATGCCGCGCAGTGGCTCTCGACGAGGCTGTCGGCGTCCGGGTATGCCGTGTCTGTGCAGAACGGCGTCAACGAGCCGGTGCTCGCCGACGGCCTCGGGAGGGAACGCGTCCTCGGCGCCTTCGTCAACATCTTCGCCGACTGGGAGGAACCGGGCGTGATCCGGTACGGCGGCCCCGGAGCGCTCGCCGTGGGGCTCCCCGATCAGGGCGTTCCCGATGGACGCGTGCTCCGCGTCGCACGGGACCTCCGCGCGTACGGACCGGTGACGTCCACGGCGAACCTGCGCGGATACCGCTGGGGGAAACGGGCGTTCGGAGCGATCCTCGGCCTCGCGACGCTCGTGGACGCGCCGCTGGCCGATGTCGTCGACCGTTACCCGGATCTCGCATTCCTCGTCGCCTCCGAGCCGACCGACGTCGCCATCCACGAGGGCATCGTGCTGGAGTCGTTCGACGCCTACGAGCCGTACGCCTTCCAGAGCGCGACGCCCGAGGACGTCCGCACGGCCGCGATCGCCCGCCTGGCTTCCTGGCTGCGCACGCAGCCCAAGGATCGCAGCGGCGTGTACCGCGACATCGCCGTCCGCCGGCGTGCGACGGAACGCGGACTCGTCTCCGACGGATACGAGGACCTCGCCGCCCGTCACGGGGTGTCCATCGCGTTCGGACGCGAGGTGCAGCGTCGCATCGCGGCGATCTCGAGCGGCGATGCCGCCTTCGGATGGCGACACCTCGACGAGCTGCGGGAACGACCCCTCCTCGCCTGACCAGCCTCATCCCCGCCCGCACAAGAACTCACCACAGAAGGAACCCCCATATGACCATCCCCCGCCCCGCCGGCCGTCGGCCCCGCGCCGCGGCCCTCGGGATCCTCGCCGCAAGCGCCCTCCTGCTCTCCGCCTGTTCGGGCGAGCCCCAGGCGGACGCCTCCGCGGACGCGCCCGTCGAGGGCGGCACGCTGCGTATCGCGATCGATGCCGACCCGATCTGCCTCGACCCCACGCAGAGCAACCTCATCGCGAGCGGCGTCATCGGCCGCCAGATCGTCGACTCCCTCGTCGACCAGGACCCGGAGACGGGGGACTTCGTGCCCTGGCTCGCGGAGTCATGGGAGATCTCCGAGGACGCGACCGAGTACAGCTTCGTGCTCCGATCCGGCATCACCTTCTCCGACGGCACCCCTCTCACGGCGCAATCGGTCAAGGCGAGCTACGAGCACGTGTTGGAGGACCCGGGCAAGACGGCCACCGGCGCGGCGTTCCTCTCGGGCTACGCCGAGACCGCGGTCGAGGACGACACCCACCTCACCGTGCGGTTCGAGAAGCCCAACGCCGCATTCCTCGCGGGAGCCGCGAGCCGCTCCCTGGGCATACTCAGCGCGGAGGCGATCGCGACGCCGTACGACGATCGCTGCCTCGGCGAAGGGCTCATCGGCAGCGGGCCCTTCGTCTTCGACGAGTACGTCGCCGGTGAGAGCGCACGCCTCGTCGCACGTGAGGACTACGACTGGGCCACAGGCCTGGCCGGGCACGACGGGCGTGCCTACGTCGACGCGGTGGAATACTCCGTGAGCGCCGAGCCGAGCGTGCGGACGGGCGCCCTGCAGTCCGACCAGGTCGACATCGCCACGACCATCCAGTCCCAGGACGAGGCGACACTCGACGGAACGGGATTCCCCGTGCTGTCCCGGGTCAATCCGGGCGTGGTCACGGCGATCGCCCCGAACATCGAGGGATCGACCGTGCTTCAGGACGACGACGTACGCGAGGCGATCCAGCTCGCGATCGACCGGCAGGAGATCGCCGACGTCGTGCTCACCCCCTCCTACGGCGTCGCCACGAGCGTCCTCGGCGAGACCACGCCCGGATACACGGATCTGTCGGAAGAGCTCCAGACCGACGCGGATGCCGCCGCACGGATCCTCGACGAGGCCGGCTGGGTCGTCGGCGACGACGGCATCCGGGAGAAGGACGGCGAGCGCCTGTCGGTGAGCGTCCTGTACTTCTACCAGCCCAACGTCTACGAGTACCTGCAGCAGCAGCTGCGGGCCGTCGGCATCGAGCTCGAGCTGCTCCAGGTGACGGCCGCGGAGTTCACATCGGCCGCCACGGCGGGCGACTACGACCTCCGGCAGGCGTCCTTCTCCCGGCCCGACCCCGACATCCTGCGCACCGTCTTCTCGACGTCGCTGTCGAACTCGGCGTTCCTCGACCCCGCCGACGAGGCGGTGGCGACGCTCGACGCGCTTCTCGACGAGCAGCGCACGATCGCCGACACCGCCGACCGCTGGGCGGTCGTCTCGGACGCGCAGGAGCTGATCGTCGAGCAGAACTGGGCGTTCCCGCTCGCCCAGCTCGTGCAGGTGGTCGGAACCTCCGAAAAGGTGGAGGGCCTCCGGTTCGACTCCTTCTCGCTCATCACGTTGTACGACGTCTCCCTGACGTCCTGACCCGCTCCGGTGGGACGGCCCGACCCGCCGCCCCACCGGAGATGGAGCCCCATGTCGAGATTCCTCGTCCGGCGCGTGCTCCACGCGCTGATCGTCCTGTGGCTGGCGTTCACCCTCTCGTTCGCCGTCCTGTTCGTCGTCCCCGGCGACCCCGTCGAGCTCATGCTCGGCGACGAGCAGCTCCGTCAGCTCAGCGCCGAGCAGCTCGCCGCCATCAAGGCGGAGTTCGGGACCGACCGGCCCTTCGTCGTCCAGTACCTCGACCAGCTCGGAGGACTGCTCAGGGGAGATCTCGGCAGTTCCTACCAGAACGGCGTCGACGTGACGACGCTGCTCGTCCAGGCCGCGCCGTCGACGCTGGCGCTGGCCTTCTCAGCGCTCGTCGTCGGGCTCGTCCTCGGCTTCGGCATCGCCCTCTCGGCAGCCCTCACGCACCGCGCATGGCTCAGGGGCCTGTTGCTCGCGCTTCCGCCGCTGAGCGCGTCGCTTCCCACCTTCTGGGTCGGTCTCGTCCTCCTTCAGGTGTTCTCGTTCCAGCTCGGATGGCTCCCGGCGTTCGGGGCGCGCGGTCCGTCTGGGATCGTGCTCCCCGCCATCAGCCTCGGCATCCCGATCTCGGCGGCGATCGCCCAGGTGCTCCACAAGAGCCTGACGACGACCGTCGCGGAACCGTATGCCGACGTGCTGCGGGCCAAGGGCGTCGGGCACCTCCGCCTGTTCTTCCGTCATGCTCTGCGCAACGCGTCGCTGCCCACGCTCACGACGGTGGGCCTCGTCGTGGCGGGGCTCCTCGGCGGAGCGGTGCTCACCGAGACCGTGTTCTCCCGCAACGGCCTCGGGCAGCTCGCCGCGACCGCCGTCTCGCAGAAGGACGTCCCCGTCGTGCAGGGCGTCGTCCTGCTCGCCGCGGCGGTCTTCGTGGTCGTGAGTCTCATCGTCGACCTCCTCTACACCGTCCTGGATCCGCGCATCCGTCTCGAGAAGGCTGCCGCATGACGCTCACGACCCTCCCCGCCGCGCAGGATGCGGACGGTCTCATCCCGTCGTCCCCCGATCGACGGCGCGGCCGTGTCGGAGCGGCCCTGCGTCACACGGGTCTCGTGCTCGCCGTCGCCGTCCTCGCGACCGTCGTCGCCTGGGCGTTCCTCCCGTCACTGTTCGCCCCCGCCGACCCGCTGCTCGGCGTCGGTGCGGACAAGCTCCTGCCGCCCGGCGCGGGCCATCTCTTCGGAACCGACCAGCTCGGGCGAGACCTGTTCTCCCGCGTCGTGCACGGCGCATCGCTCTCGCTCGCGGGCGCCGTGACCGCCGTCGCGACCGCCATCGTCGTGGGCTCCGCCCTCGGCCTCCTCGCCGGCTATCTGGGCGGCTGGGTCGACGACGCGATCATGCGCCTCACCGACGTCTTCCTCGCCGTCCCCAACATCCTCATGTCGATGGCGATCATCACGATCATGGGCCGTGGCGCCACGGCCGTCGCGCTCGCCGTGGGCCTCGCGGGGATCGGCGGCATCGCCCGCACCATGCGGAGCGAGGTGCTCAAGGTCAAGGTCGCCGACTACGTCGAGGCGTCCCGGGCCGGCGGCGCACGATGGTGGGAGATCGCCGCGCACCACGTTCTGCCGAACGCACGCGGACCGATCGTCGTCCTCATCGCCATCGAGTTCGGGCAGGCGCTGCTCGCGATCGCCGGGCTGAGCTTCCTCGGCTACGGCGAGCCGCCGCCCGCCCCCGAATGGGGCGCCCTCGTCTCCGGCGGGCGCGACTACCTCGCCACCTCGTGGTGGCTCGTGACCCTGCCCGGACTCGTGATCGTCGCGGTCGTCCTGTCGACCGACCAGGTGTCGCGCGTGATCCAGGCCCGCTACGCCCAGAGGAGCGGACGATGACGACCGAAGCCGGCTCGAGCGCCGGCCTCCTGCTCGAGGTGTCCGGCCTGACCATCCGATACGGAGACGCCGATGCGGCCGTCGACGGCGTGGGATTCTCCGTCGCGCCCGGGGAGTCCGTCGCCATCGTCGGCGAGTCGGGCTCCGGGAAGTCGACCACCGCGCTCTCGCTCATCGGCCTGCTCCCCGCGACGGCGACGATCACGTCGGGCACGGTGCTCTGGCGGTCGGAGACCGATCTCCTCGGGCTCGCTCCCCGAAGCCTGCGAGAGCTGCGCGGACGACGGATCGGGTTCATCCCCCAGGACCCGACCGTATCGCTCGACCCGACGCAGAGAGTCGGCGCGCAGGTCGCGGAGAGCCTCGAGGTGCACGGGATCGCGCGGGGTCCCGCCGCGCGGGAGCAAGCGGTCGGGCTGCTCGCGGAGGCCGGCATCGACGAGCCCGCACGGAGGGCGCGGCAGTATCCGCACCAGCTCTCGGGCGGCATGAGGCAACGTGTGCTCATCGCCATCGCGTGGGCGTGCCGGCCCGAGCTCATCATCGCCGACGAGCCGACGAGCGCCCTGGACGTCACAGTGCAGCGACAGGTGCTCGACCGACTCGACCTCCTCCGGCGGGAGCAGGGGACGGCCCTGCTGTTCGTGACGCACGACCTCGGCGTCGCGGCAGACCGAGCGGATCGGATCGTCGTGATGGAACAGGGCCGGATCGTCGAGTCGGGCACCGCGGGGCAGGTGCTCGGATGCCCCCGAGCGACATACACTCGGCGCCTCGTGGCGTCCATACCCGGCCGGCGCGATCCGGATGGCGCCCGACGGCTCCGCGCGTCGGAGGGCGCGGAACCGCTCGTCATCGCACGGAACCTCGTGAAGGAGTTCGCCGCGACGCGACCAGACGGATCACGATTCCGCTTCCGCGCGGTCGACGACGTCTCGCTCGAGATCCCCCGCGGACGCACGCTCGCGATCGTCGGCGAGTCCGGCTCCGGCAAGTCGACGATGGCGCGCCTCGTGATGGGCCTCGAACGCGCCACGGCGGGGGACGTGTCCTTCGACGGCCTCGATCTCGGCGGCCTCTCGAACAGCCGGCTTCGCGCCGCCCGGCGCCGCTTCCAGCTGATCCAGCAGAACCCTTACAGCTCCCTGAGCCCGCAGTGGGACGTCGAGCGCATCGTCGCGGAGCCGCTGCGGAGCTTCCGCGTCGGCGACCGCAGCAGCCGTCGCGCCCGCGTCGTGGAGCTGCTCGACCGCGTGGGCTTGCCAGAGGGGTTCGCGAGCCGCCGTCCGCACCAGCTGTCCGGCGGTCAGCGCCAGCGCGTCGCGATCGCCCGCGCACTGGCGCTCTCGCCCGATCTCGTCGTGTGCGACGAACCCGTGTCAGCGCTCGACGTGTCCGTTCAGGCGCAGATCCTGTCGCTGCTGCGGGAGCTGCAGCAGGACCTGGGCCTCGCCTATCTCTTCATCTCCCACGACCTGGCCGTCGTCCGCGAGCTCGCCGACGAGGTCGCCGTGATGCGCCACGGACAGGTGGTCGAGTCGGGTGACGCGGGCACGGTCTTCGCCGAGCCTCGGCACGAGTACACACGCGGTCTCATCGAGGCGATCCCCGGGCGTCTGGCGGCCTCACGATGAGGGCGCCGACCCTCGTCGACGGGCGTGTCCCGCTGATCGTCGACGCCGTCACGGGGAGGATCGTCTCCGTCCTGCCGCCCCCGGACGAGCACTTCCTCCTGTACGGCGGGCTGTCCACCGGCGTGGGGACGAGCGTCCTGCCCCTCGACCGCGGCAACCCCGGGCCGCTCCACATCGTCCGGGCCGTCCGCCGCGGACGGGCCGTGCACCTCGAGTCGCTGGCGCGGGATCTCGGCGTCGGAGGACCGCCGCTTCCCGGGAGCGCGGGCGACCGCGCGCAACGGCGCGCGGTCGAAGACGCCTTCGCACGGTCGGTGCTCGCCGTGCTCCCCGTCGTCGACGACGAACGCTCGGAGTGGTCGTCCATCCTGCCCGCGCGTCTGCGCGACGCGACGTTCGTCGATCTCACGCCCCTCGCCGCCGCCGACGTGTTCGACATCGCGGGCGTCGTGAGCCACGGCGCAGACACGTTGCGGGGCCCGCTCCCCGATGCCGTGCCGTACACCGTCGATCCGTCGCTCTCCACGGCGGATCCGGCTGCGACACGCGGCGGCGCGGAGGGGGTCGTCCTGGCCGGCGTCCTCGTGTTCACCACGGCTCGTCGCCCGCCCGACGCGCTGCGCGCGGTCGTCCCCGACGCGCGGTCCTTCGTCGTGGAGCAGCGCGTGGTCATCCGGCCGTTCCCGCGGGGATTCGCGCCTCGCGCGTTCCATCCCCGCTCCGGAACGTACGGAAAGCGTCGTCTCGCTCCCGCCCGGATCACCGAGAACCGCGCCCTCTCGCTGCTCCGTCCCGCATTCCGCACGGACAGACCGATCGTGTTCAGCGTCGATCCGGCGATCCCCGAGCCTTTCCGGAGCGCGGTGGTCGACGGCGGCGGCTGGTGGGGCGACGCGTTCGAGGCCGCAGGCCTTCCCGGCGTCTACTCGGTAGAGGTGCGACGGGACGAGGCGGATCCGTGGGAGACGGGCGTGAACCCCGTCTGGTGGGTGCACCGCGCTCAGCGCGGATGGTCGATGGGCCACGCGGTGAGCGACCCGTCGACCGGCGAGATCCTGCGGGGAAGCGTCCGGCTCGGCGCGCAGCGCATCGCCCAGCTGCGCACGCTCTTCGAGGCGCTGGTCGCTCCGTTCGGCGCAGATGACGAGGCCGAGCGCCTCGACGAGATCGGCGACGCTCTCGTCGCACGCGTCCGTCAGCTCGCGGCCCATGAGATCGGGCACGCCCTCGGCTTCGTCCACAACTACGCCTCCACCGAGCATCCCTCCCCTTCGGTGATGGACTACCCGCATCCGGTCGTGTCCCTCGACAGCCTGGGGCGCCCGAGTCTCCGGGGAGCCTATCGTGACGGTCTCGGCGAATGGGACCGGTACCTCGTCGCCCACAACTACGGCCCGGCAGAGGCCGCAGCAGGTCTTCGCGACCGCACGACGCTGCGATTCCTGACGGACGCCGACGGTCACGCTCCCGCGGCCGCGTCGCCGCACGCGGTTCCCTGGACGCTCCCCCTCGGCGACGACGTGGGCGACGTCTTCGCCGCCCTCGAACGAGTCCTCGAGGTCCGCACGGCGGCGCTCCTCCGCTTCGGTCCCGCCGTCGCGCCGCCGGACGCCGATGCGAGCGAGATCGAGAACCGGTTCGGGCTGCTGCACCTGCTGCACCGCTTCGAGGTCGCGCGCGTCGCACGTCTCCTGGGCGGCGTGGACCACGCGTATGCGCTCGCCGCGGAGGTCGTCGACGACCCGCGCCTGCTGCCGTCGCCCGTCCCGGCCGGGCTGCAGCGTCGTGCACTCCGTGTGCTGGCACCGCTCGTCTCGACGCGGGTGGCTGCCGTGCACCCCTCCGCCGGCCGTCTGCTCGCATCGCCCTCCATCCGTCATGTCCGAGGAGACGCCGTACCCGCCGCCGGCGGGCGGCTCGGTCCCCTCGCCGACGAAGAGGCCCACGCACAGGCCGCCGTCTCCCTCGTCGCGGCAGAGGTGTTCGAGGTCGCTCGCCTCAATCGCCTCTCCACCCAGCGACAGGCCGACGAGGACATCCCCGGCATCGAGGAGATCGCTGCGGCGCTGTTCGCGGAGGCCGACGGCATCGGAGCCGAGGCGCTGCGACGGCATCTCCTCCACGCCCTGGGAAGCGGCCGCCTCACGCTCCGGGCGCGGCGTTCGGTCCTCGATGCGCTCGACCGCGCGCACTCGGACGCGAGCCCCGCGTCGCTCGCCGTGGCCGCCGTGTCGGCGGGAGACCAGAGGCCGCTGGCACGGCTGGGGCTTCCGCCGGTTCCCGCGGGCGCTCCCCTGTGACGCATCCGGAACGTACGACGGCCCCGGATGCGAGGAAGGTCAGCGGGTCGGCACCGGGGTGCGGGCGAGCGCGGCGAGGCGGATGTCACGGGTGCGGCCCAGATGATCCGCGAGCGCGACGCGCGCCTCCTCCGCGTCGTTCGCCCGGACGGCGGCGAGGATGCGGGCGTGCTCCTGGATCGTCTCCTCCACGCTCGGCGGAGCGCCCACCGGGCCGTCGTCGAACAACCGCATCTGGGCGATGACGCGCTGCAGCAGGTCCTCGAGGGCGCTGTTGTGCGCCGCGATCCAGAGAGTCTCGTGCCACTGGGCGTTGACGGCCGTGACGTCGGCGACGTCCGTCGCGGCCGTCAGACGGTCGGACAGGTGCTGAAGCCGCGCGAGGTCGAGCTCCGTCCGGCGCATGGCGGCCGACGCCGCGGCGGTCGACTCCAGCGATATCCGCGCCTCGTACAGCTCCATGACGTCCTCGGCGGTCGAGACGCGAACCCGGTAGCCGCGCGGAACGCGCTCCACGAGCCGGTCCTGCTCCAAGCGTGTGAGCGCCTCGCGCGCGGGCGTGCGCGAAACGCCGTAGCGTGCACCGACGGAGGTCTCGGTGAGCACGCTGCCGGACGCGATCGCGTGCGTGATCACCTCGGCGCGGAGACGGGCGTATGGGCTTCCCGCGTCGCCGGTCGTCTCATCTTCGGGATCGGAGGAGGAGGTCATGGGGTCCTGATCGGCAGACGGAGCGGATGGTGGCGCCCACCCATCCTAGTTGCCGCATGCACGCGTACGCGCTGGCACACGCATGGGCACGTGCGGCGCCGGTACGGCGACGCGGGTCGCGCGCCGGCCTCAGTCGATCGGGCAGACGGCCTTCTCCGCGACCACCTGGTGGAAGTCCTCCGCCGTCCACGGCAGGCCGAACTCGGGCTGCTCCTGCCCGTCGGCGGCGGGAGCCTTCGACGCGATCGCGGCCAGCTCCTTCGCGAGGGCGCCCGCGAGGTCGGCGCTCGCCGCGGAGTTGTTGAGGGCCACGGCCACGGTCATGCCCGTCTCCGTGTCGGCGTAGACGCTCGTGAGGTAGCCGGAGGCCGAGCCCTTCTGGCCGATCATCGAGCCGGCGAGGTAGGCCCCGCCGACGTACTCCGCGTCCTCGAACGGCATCGCCTTCGACCAGCGCTCGCCGAGCTCGCCGTCCCCGTCGACGGCGCCCATCGCCAGCGACTGGCCGTAGCGGGCGAGATCGGTGATCGTGCTCGTCGCGCCGGAGTCGGTGAAGCCCATGCTCGAGGAGATCGTCGTGTACTCGGACGGCGCGACGCAGCCCTCCGCACGGTCGGCGCGGAACGAGATGTAGCCCGGCAGCGCGGGGTCTCCGGGCGCCGCGGGAGCCGACGACGGCAGCTCGGTGCCGTCGAGGTCCAGGGGCTCGGTGACGTGCTCGGCGAAGAGCTCCTGCGCGCTCTCGCGCGTCGCCCCCTCGAGCGCCATGCCGAGGAGGACGTACGCGGCGTCCGAGTCGCGCACCTCGACGCCCACGCGCCCGCGGTCCGCGATGCCGGCCGCGGCGATCTCGCGCGGGTTCCAGACGCGCTCCGGCGTCGCGTTGAACTGGTAGTCGAGACGCGCCCGGCCGTCGCCCAGGCCGCTCGTGCCGTCGCACAGCTGCTGCAGCGTGATGTCGGAGAGGTTCGGAACGCTCGTGACCCACTCGGTCACCGGATCGTCGAGCGCGACGACGCCCTCGTCGGCGAGCTCGTAGAGCACGTCGCACGTCATGGCACGCGTGATGTCGCCGATGCGGAAGTGCATGTCGGTCGTCACGGGCTCGTCGGAGTCGGGGCCCGTCGTGCCGAGGCCCTCGACCCAGGCGCCCGCCCACGGGATCCAGACGGCCACGAGCGCGCCGGTCGCGCCGGATGCCGCGATCGCATGGTTCACGGCGGACTCGAGCTGCCCGACCGTGTCCTCCGAGAGGTCCGCTCCCGGGATGGCGACGAGGGAGTCCGCGGCCGCCCGCGACGTCGTCGGCGTGCATCCCGACGCCGTCATCGCGACGGCGAGCAGGCCCGCCACGACCGCTGTCGCGCGCCTGACGCTCGCGCGCACAGTCGATCTCCGCATTCCACAACCCCCCAGTTGCTCCGCCTCCGAGTTTAGGCGACCCTGCGTGCCCGACCCGGCGTGGATGCCGAACCGTGATATTCGGATTCGCCGCCACGTATACTCCCGCCGCTCCCGGCCATCCCACCGGACGGCTGAGCCGGACGGGCGCGCGGCGGCGAGGCTCAGACGGCGGACGCGGAGCGCATCGCGGAGCCCTCGCGCTCCCACGCGGCGCGCATGAAGCGGCGGACGTCCTCGTCGACGCGGATGTCGCTCGGGCGCAGCGGCCGCGAGAGGTACAGCCCGTCGAGGGAGGTGAGCCGGCTGAGCGCGACATACGTCTGCCCCGGCGCGAAGGCGCCGGAGCCGAGGTCGACGACGGCGCGGTCGTACGTCTTCCCCTGCGACTTGTGGATCGTGACGGCCCACGCGAGCCGCAGCGGGAACTGCGTGAACTCCGCCACGACGTCGCGGCTCAGCTTCTTCGACGACGCGTCGTAGGAGTACCGGTGCTTCTCCCACACGGCCGGCTCGACGTCGAACTCCTCCCCGTCGACGTCGACGCGCACGGAGTCGCCCAGGATCCGCGTCACCGTGCCGATCGTCCCGTTCACCCAGCGCGGGCCGTCCGGCCCTGCGACGTCGTTGCGCAGGAACATCACCTGCGCCCCGGCCTTGAGCCTGAGGTTCTCGTCGGCGGGGTAGACGTCGCCGCGGCCGAAGTCGCCGCTGATCTCGGCGACGGCGGTCTGCTCGCGGCCGCCGAGCGCGGCGAGGTGCTTCGCGTTGATGGCGTTGACGCGGTCGTTGCGCGTGGCGAGGGTGATGAGGGGGTCCTGCGCGTCGGACGGCGGCGTGCGCGCGCCCGCCGTGTTGAGCCGCTCGGCGATGTCGGCCGTGACGCGGCCGTAGCGCACGGCGTTGAGCATGGCCTTGAACCCGTCGTCGGACTGGCGGTGGATGTGGGTGAGCTCGCGGATGTTCAGCTCGGCGCCGTGCCGGCCCAGGTCGATGAGCCCGTCGCCGCCCGCCTCCGAGCCCGCCCACACGTGCGCGTCGAAGAACCAGAACGAGCGGTAGTGGTCGGAGACGTACCGCGCCTCGTCGCCCCGCGGCGGGACGGGCGCGAGCTGATAGGGGTCGCCGAACATGACGATCTGCACGCCGCCGAATGGCTCACGGCGCCGTCCGCGCGCCTGGCGCAGCGAGCGGTCGATGCCGTCCATGAGGTCGGCGTTGACCATCGAGATCTCGTCGATGACGAGCGTGTCGATCGCGTTCAGGAGCTTGCGCGTCGCGTCGCTCTGATCGAGGTCCTGGTCGGCGATGAGGCCGATGGGCAGCTTGAAGAGCGAGTGGATGGTCTGGCCCTCGACGTTGAGCGCGGCCACGCCCGTGGGGGCGCAGATCGCCACCTGCTTGCTCGTGTTCCACGTGAGGTGCCGCAGCAGCGTCGACTTGCCCGTGCCGGCGCGGCCCGTGATGAAGACATGCTCGCGCGTGTCCTCGATGAGGCGGAACAGGGCCTCCTGCTCCGCCGAGAGAGCGGGGGCGGTCACCCGTCCATCGTAGGGACGACTTCCACCGCCGAGGCCGCGCCGCGCAGGACGTCGCACGGCCTTTCGCAGGCTCCGCCCGGTATGGCGTTCCTAGACTGGCCGCATGGAGTCGGCCTCGACGGACACCGCCCCCACGGGCGAGGTCCCCTTCGGCACGCCCTCTCCGCCCCGCGCCGCCCCCGCACGACGTCCCCGCCCGCGGAGCCGGCCGCTCGAGGCGACGGCGTTCGTCGTCATCGGGTCCCTGCTCCTCGGCGCGGTCGCCGCCGGCTTCGCATCCCTGTACCGCGAGTTCTGGGGACCGGAGGCGTTCGTCGAGCGCTACGTCGCCCTGCTCGCGGACGGCCGCGCGGCGGACGCCCTGACCGTCCCGGGCGTCGCCGTCGACTCGTCCGTCCTCGAGGCCGCCGGCATCCCCGCGACCGTCAGCGACGCGCTGCTGCGCCAGTCGGCGCTGACCGACGAGCTCGCCGACGTGGAGGTGACCGGCTCGCGGATGGTCGACGGCGTCGCCGAGGTCACGATCGCGTATCGCGCAGGCGGCGACACCGGACGCTCGACGTTCCGCGTGGAACAGGACGGATGGTCGGGGCTCGTCCCCTCGTGGCGCTTCGAGACGACCCCGCTGGCGGTCATCGACGTCACCGTGCGCGGCTCGATGCGCTTCACCGTGAACGACTTCGAGCTCGACAAGCGCCAGGTGTCGCCGGACGGCGTCGACGCCCAGCCGCTCGACCCCGTGCCGCTGCTCGTCTTCACGCCGGGCGCCTACGCCGTGTCCGTCGACACCGCGGCCGCCGAGGCCCGGCCCGTGCAGTCGCTCGCGGTGCAGCCGCTGGCCGAGGTCGAGGTGGACGTGCAGGCCCAGCCGACGGACGAGTTCACCGACATCGTCTCCGATCAGGTGCACGACTTCCTCGAGGACTGCGCGACCCAGCAGGTGCTGAACCCGACCGGCTGCCCGTTCGGCTATGAGACGTACGAGCGCGCCCAGGTCCCCACCTGGTCGATCGTCGTCCAGCCGAAGGTCGCCGTCGTCCCGAACGGCGCCTACTGGGCGATCGCCCCCGCCGGCGGCATCGCCCACATCGAGATGGACGTGCAGTCGATCTACGACGGATCGTTCTTCCACATCAGCCAGGACGTGACCTTCACGATCGACGGCACCATCGACATCCTCGCCGACGGCTCCGCCGCCATCAGCATCGGGTCGCCGGACCTCTGAGCGCACGGCCCCGCGCAGGCCGTCAGGCGGCGATGCCGGGCCGGTTCGCGGCGCGGGACGGGGAGACGGCGCCGTCCCGCTCAGCGGCATCGTCCGGCGCCGCGGCGCCGGCCCGGTCGTCCTCGTCGACCTCCACGAGCATGCGGCGGGGATGCCCGGACGACCCGCCGACCACGACCCACTTCATCCGCCGCGCGGGGGCGGGCTCGTCGCCGGCGACGGCTCCGTCCACGCCCTCGCGCACGGGGCCCTCCAGCACGGAGCCCTCGCCGCCGGCCGCGACGGGGGACGGAGTCGCGACCGGGACCGGCGCGGGGCCGGGCCGCATCTCGCCGCCGAGGACGACGCCCTCGGGATCGGGGCGCTCGTGCGCGACGTCCGGCCCCGCGGCGGACACCGCGATCCTCGGCACGTCGCCGGGCGCCTCGCTCGCCGCCGGAACGGGCTCGAGCGCCTCGCGCACGATCCGGCGGGGATCGTACCGGCGGGGGTCGAGAGCCTTCCAGTCCTCGGCGGAGAGGCCCGTCTCCGCCGCGGTGCGTTCGCGGGCGGCGTCCAGGAACGCCCGGAACGCCCGGATGAGCTCGCCGAGCCTCTCCGCATAGCGGGGGAGGCGCTGCGGCCCGATGACGACGGCCGCGATCGCGGCGATGACGAGGAGCTTCTCGAAGGTCAGTCCGAACACGGCGTGTCCCTCCTAGGCGGCGACGGGCTCGGCGGCCGTCCGGTCGAGACGGCGCCCGGCGGCGCGGTCGTGCAGATGGGCGATGAGGCAGGCGACGGCGAAGAGCATCGTCATGGGCACCGCGATGAGGAACATCGACAGCACGTCGGCAGCGGGCGTGACCATCGCGCTGAAGGCCACGATGGCGACGACGCTCACGCGCCAGGTCCTCGCGATGGTCGTCGCCGAGATCACCCCGAGGAAGTTCAGCATGACGACGAAGACGGGGAGGACGAAGGCGGCGCCGGTCGCGACGACGATCTTCATGACGAAGTCGAAGTAGTACGACGCCTGGAGGATCGTGCTGTCCTCCTCCGAGGCGAAGCCCGTGAGCAGCTCGACCATGTGCGGGAACATCGCGAAGCCGGCGACGCATCCCGCGGCGAACAGCGGGAGCGCGGCGAAGAGGAAGCCGAAGGTGTACCTCTTCTCGCGCCGGGTCAGCCCCGGGGTGAGGAAGGCGAAGAGCTGGTACAGCCAGACGGGGCTGGAGAGCACGACGCCCGCGAAGAGCGCGATCTTCAGCCGCAGGTCGAAGGCGCCCGTCACGCTGTCGTAGTTGAGGCTCGCCTGGCGCGACTCGGCGATCGCCGCCACGGGCGTGCGGAGGATGTCGAGGATCTGGTCGGAGAGCAGGTAGCCGATCACGGCTCCGACGGCCAGCGCCACCGCCGCGCGGACGGCGCGCTTGCGGGCCTCCCGCAGGTGCTCGGACAGCGGCATGCTGCCCTGCGCGACGGTGGCGGTGGTCATGACGCCGCGCGCTCCGGGAGCGGCGGGTGCGGAGGCGACGGGGCGTCGGCGGCGAGCGCGACGGGAGCCGGAGCCTCCTCGCCGGCCGCGCGGCCGTCGGCGCGGCGCTCGTCGGCGGCGGGCTCATGGGCTCCGGGCTCTGCGACCTCCTTCTTGAGGATGCGGACGGACTGGCCGACGCTCTTGGCGAGCGCGGGCAGCTTGGCGGCGCCGAAGACGAGCACGACGACGGCGAGGATGACGATGGCGTGCCATCCGGTCAGGTTCTGCAGCATGGGATTCCCTCCTGGGTATCGGTTCTCGTGACGGGGTCAGGGCCCGGCGGGCGGCTCGCCGCCGGGACCGCCCTCGCCGCCTCCGTCGGGGGCGGCGCCCGCGGTCGGGGTCGTGGTCGTGTCGACGCGGACGACGAGCGAGGCGATGTAGCCGCTGTCGACGTCCCCCGACAGGACAGGCAGCTGACTGGCGCCGGAGTCGTCGCCGAACACGTTGTCGCTCGCGAGGCTCACCTGCGCGAGGTTCGACGACGATCCGTCGTATGCGGAGAGCGCGTAGACGTCGGCGAGCGCCGCCTCCGGCATGGCCATCTGCGAGGTCGCGATGGCATTGGCCGAATCGGTGATGTCGTCGACGCTCGGATACACCTCGAAGTGGATGTGCGGCCACCGGCCCGAATAGCACGCCGGGAAGATCGAGGTGAAGGCGACCGCGCCGTCGGCGTCCGCCACCTGCACGCCCCGGAGGTACGTGACGTCCTCGACGCCCTCGGAGTACATCGAGTAGCGGCCCTGCGCGTCGCAGTGCCACGCGTAGACGGCGACGCCCTCGAAGGGCACGTCGCCGTTCGCCATGTCGGTGATCGTCAGGCTGAAGGAGAGGGGGACGCCATCGGCCGTCGCGCCTCCGTCGAGGCTCGTGCGGATGTCGCTGCGGACGATGCCGCTCTCCTCGAGGACGTCGGGTCCGTTGGATCCGTCTCCGGGGTAGGGGCCGGCGGTCTCGTCGGGGATCTCGGCGTCGGGCAGGACGATGTCCTCCGTCGCCTCGGCCGTCTCCGACGGGGTCGGGGTCGTCGTGCCCGTCGACGTGTCGGACGACCCGGACGGCGTCGACGTGCTCGTGGTCGAGCCCGACGACGCGGGGGCGCAGGCGGCGAGGGTCGCCGCACCCACGCCGACGCCCACCAGGCTGATGACGCCGCGCCGGCTGATGAGCGTGCGGATGTCGAATCCGGCGCCCTGGTCGACGACCTCCTCCTCGGGACGGTCGAGGAGGCGGCCCTCGTACGCGGGACCCTCCGGCGTCTGGCTGGGCTCGGGGATACGGCTCATGATCTCTCCTCTCGAGGAACGATTGATACCGCAAGCCTGACCGCGGTTCCCCTCCGCGCGCCCTGTTGCGCCTATGCGCTTCCTATGGACTACGTTCCCTGGCTGAACTCCTGGTCGGCGGGCGTGTCCGGGCTCGCCCGGGCACCGCAGGGCCGGGGATACCGCGAACGCCGGACGATTCGGGACGATTCGGTCCGGCGTTCGCGATCTCTCCGACGTTCGGGAGCGAAGAGCAGCGATCGCCCGGCGTCAGAGCCCGCGCTTCGCGTCGCGCTCGGCGAGGCGCGCGAGCCGCGCGTTGTACTCCTCGAGCTCGGCATCGCCCGTGCGGTCGGCGTGGCGGTCCTCGCGCCTCTGGATCCGCTCGTCGCTGCGGCTCCACTGGATCGCGACGACGATGGCCGTGATGAGGGTGGGGATCTCGCCGATCGACCACGCGATGCCGCCGCCCGCGTACTGGTCCTCGAGCGGCGTGGGCCCCCACGTCCGCCCCATCGCGCCGAACCACTCGGCGATCATGAGCCCCGACTGGCTCATGATCGCGATGCCGAAGAACGCGTGCATCGCCATCGTGACGATGAGCGTCACGAGACGTCCCGCGTACGGCAGCCGGTACGGCACCGGGTCGATGCCGATGAGCGACATGACGAAGAGGTACCCCGAGAGCAGGAAGTGGACGACCATCCACTCGTGCCCGAGGTGGTCGTACAGCGACCACCGGAACAGATCGGTGTAGTAGAACGTCCAGAGGGAGCCGATGAAGATCCCCGCCGCCACGAACGGATGCGTGACGACGCGCGCGAACGGGCTGTGCACGGCCCAGAGGATCCACTCGCGCCCGCCGCGCGTGCCGTCGTCGCGCTTGCGGATCGCGCGCAGCGCGAGCGTCACGGGGGCCCCCGGCACGAGGAGCAGCGGGATGGCCATGCTCAGCAGCATGTGCCCGAGCATGTGCACGCTGAAGAGGTAGTCGCCGTACGCGGTGAGCGGTCCGCACGTCACCCACAGCAGCAGGAGGAGACCGAGGATCCAGAGCACCGTGCGGTAGACGGGCCAGCTGTCGCCGCGTCGGCGCAGGCGCCGGACGCCCGCGAGGTAGAAGAAGATCCCGAACGCGACGACGAAGACCCACAGCAGGTCGACGTCCCATGCCGTGAGCCAGCGCTCGAGGGTGAGCTCCGGCGGCAGCGGCGCCTCCGTGAGGATCTCGGCGGGGGTCGTCTGCGGCGCCGTCGCCTCGCCTCCGGGCGGGGACGTGCGCGCGAGCGCGGCGGCGGCGCCGGCCGCGACTCCCATGAACGCGAGCTCGAGCGCGACGAGCCGCCAGAAGACGCCCTTGCCGTCCGCCGCCTTCGCGATGAGGCTGCGACGGTACAGGGCTCCGAGCCCGCCCATGGCGAGCAGGGCGACGATCTTCGCCACGAGGATGACGCCGTACGGCGTGAAGAGCTCGTCCCACCGTCCGACCGACGTGAGCGCGCGGGCGTATCCGGACACCGCCACGACCACGAACGCGACGAGGGCGAGCGTCGAGTAGCGGGAGAGGAGCGGGCCCAGGCGCTCCTCTCCCATCGCCGGGCGCACGATGACGAGCAGCAGGAGGCCGCCGAGCCACACGGCGGCTCCGATGATGTGCAGCGCGAGCGCCGTGACCGCGGCGTTGTGGTTCGCGAGATCGCCCGAATGACCCTGGGCGGCCATCGGGACGAGGCTCGCGATCGCCAGGACGGCCGTGAGCAGCGCGGGGGTCCAGCTGCGGATCGCGAACGCGAGCACCGTGATCACGGCGGCCATGACCGTCGTGATGAGCCACGCCCGCCCCGTCTCGGAGCCGACGAGGTAGTTCCCGAGCTGTGCGCCGAACTCCGGGCCGAGGCTGAGCTGGGGCGCGAAGGCGCTCATGAACGTGAGGAACCCGACGGCTCCGCTCGACACCGTGAAGACCGCCGCGCCCGCCGAGGCGGTGTCGAGTGCGACGTCGAACTCCTTCTCGCCCGCGCGCAGCCCGAACAGGCCGAGCACGAGGGCTCCGACCATCGTCGCGGCCGAGAGGTTGACGAGGAGCTTGGCCGCAGGGAGCCCCCAGCGCACGAACGCGCCCGGGTCGCCGCTGAAGCGCGGAGCGGCGCCGCCGCCGATCACGAGGCCCGCGATGACGGCGGCGATCGACGCGACGACGAGGATGAGGGGCCCAGCGGCCCGCAGCACGCGGGGGGTCACGTCCCCACCCTATGCGCGCGCCGCTGTGCGCTTCCCGGCCCGGCACGCCGAAGGGGGCGGCGTCCCGAAGGATCGCCGCCCCCTTGTCGCAGCCGTCTTACTTGACGGCGGCCTTGAGCTTCGAGCCGGCGGTCACCTTGACGCGCTTGCCCGCGGGGATCTTGATCTCCGCGCCGGTCTGCGGGTTGCGGCCCGTGCGGGCCGCGGTGTCGACCTGCTCGAAGGCGATCCAGCCCGGGATCGAGACCTTCGAGCCCTTGGCGACGGAGTCGGAGACCGAGGCGAACAGAGCGTCGAGGACGCCCGAGACGGCGGCCTGGCTCTGACCGGTCGCGCTCGCGATGCTCGCGACGAGCTCGGTCTTGGTGATGGTCTTGTCGGCCATGTCAACCTCCAGCGGCGTGACGACGCCGCGACGATATTGCGGACCGGGTGCGTTTGCGCCCGGTGGTCTTGCGACCGTGACGAATGTATCAACGCACCCCGGAATTCCGCGGATTCTCGCGGGTTTCCGGGCGATTCGCACGGCGTGTCGCCTCTCCGGTGTGACGGATGGGGCGGATGTGGCGGGTCGGACCTCCCTCACCCCGCGCCGAGCGACGCGACCGCGGCCTCGATCCGCGCGGAGCGGGCGCGCCGGGCGTCGAGCGCCTCGTCCATCGTGACGGGCCGGAACCGTGTGACGGTCCCGGGGGCCGCACGCGCGAGCAGGTCCATGTCCGCCGAGACGACCGTCGCCACCATCGCGTAGCCGCCCCCGGAGACCGCATCGCGGTGCAGGACGATCGGCTGCGTCCCCCCGGGGATCTGGATGGATCCCACCGCGTACCCGGCGTCGACGATGTTGGACGGATCCTGCCCCGCGCCGAACGGCTGCCCCCGCTCGCGCCACTGCACGCCGGGACCGTCGTAGCGCAGCCCCATCCGATCGGCCATGGGCGTGAGCGTCCATTCCTCCTCGACGAGACGGCGCATCCCCTCCTCGGTGAGGAGGTGGTCGTAGAGACCGGGCACGACGCGGATCGTCTGCGCGCGGGGGAAGGACGGACGATACCGCCGGCCCAGCTCCGCCGATGCCGGCAGCGGCCCCGTCGGCGCGCCGACCGGGAGGACGTCCCCGGCCACGACGGGCCGGCCGTCGACCCCGCCGATCGCCCCGATCACGTAGGTGGAGCGGCTTCCGAGGACGAGGGGGACGTCGATGCCGCCGCGCACGGCGATCCAGTACTTCGTCCCCCCGCCGATGACGCCGAAGGACAGCGTGTCGCCCTCGTCGAGCTCGATGCGCGCCCACTCGTCGCGCGTCTCCCCGTTCACGAGCACGGGCACCGGCGCTCCGGCGACCGCGACGACGGCGGGGGTCGTCGCGCGGATCTCCGGCCCCATGTACGTGCATTCGAGGACGGCGGCGCTCGCGTCGTTCCCCACGAGCGCGTTCGCGAGGCGGGCGGACTCCTGGTCCATCGCGCCGCCCTGCGGGAATCCCAGGCAGTAGTGGCCGGACCGCCCCCGGTCCTGGACGGTCGTCTGGAGCCCTGCCTGCCGCACCTCAAGCATCGAGCGCCTCCGTCATCGATCGGTTCGCAGCGACGGGATCGCGCTGCCAGTCCGCGAGGGAGAAGACGGCGGGGGCCTGGCGCCACCGCCACGTCCCCGCCGCCACCTCGGCCTGGATGTCGTCGTACTCGTCCCGGTCGATGGACCGGTACCGGACGAGATCCCCCGGCCGGAAGAGCACCGACGACTCCGCGAAGTCGGCGAGCCGCTGCTCCGGGTCGTAGATGGGCGGCGCGACGACGCCGAACATCTGGTATCCGCCCGCGCCGCGCACCGAGTAGATCGCCCCGAAGCATCCGCCGTGCCCCAGGGTGAGCCTCGGGGTGTCCGTGCGCGGGCTCAGGTACTTCGGCACCACGAGCTGGCTGTCCTGCTCCACGAGCTGATAGAGGAACGGCAGCCCCGCGACGAAGCCCACCATGCTGACGATCCACGGCTGGGCCTGGTGCCGTCGGACGAACTCGGCCCTGCTCTCGAGTCCGTTGACGGAGGCGGCGTAGTCGAGGTCGTCCCCGTCCGGGTCCTGGTGGTAGCCGGCGCGGAACCGCGCGCCCACCTCCGCCGTGAAGGGGTCGTCGTACCAGACCGGCACGTCGACGATCCGCGTGCGCAGCTCGCCCGCCTCCTGGCCCTCGACGTCGCGCTCGATCTCGCGCACGACCGCCTCCAGCCTCGTCGGCGCCAGCGCGTCCGGGTCGAAGCGGATGAGCAGGGAGGCGTTGGCCGGGCAGATGTCGACGATGCCGTCGAGCGCCCGCTCCGACAGCCGCGCCGCGATCGCCATCACCGCGAAGTTGGCGGCGAGGCTCATCGCCTCGTCCACCTCGACGAAGAGGAACTCGTCCCCTCCCCACGTGTACCGCGCCGGCCGCCGGGGCGCGCGTTCTCCTTCGCTCATGTCGTCTCCAGGATCATGTCGCTCTCGATGGTCTTCGTGTGGTGCGCGACGGCGCGGAAGCCCTCGTCCGCCAGGAGCCGCAGATGCAGCCGGACGGTCGTCGCGATCCCCTCGATGCGCGTCCGGGCGAGCGCATCGCGCATCGCCGCCACGGCCTCGTCCCGCGTGGCCGCGTGCACGACGATCTTCGCGATGAGGGAGTCGTAGAAGGGGACCACGACGTCGCCGGCCTCGAAGCCGGCGTCGACGCGCACGCCCTGCGGCCATTCCAGCGCGGAGATGGCGCCGGGGCTGGGGAAGAAGTCCCGGGACGGATCCTCCGCGTTGACGCGGCACTCGATGGCGTGGCCGACCAGGCGCACGTCGTCCTGGACGAGCGACAGCGGTTCGCCTGCGGCGATGCGCAGCTGCTCCGCGACGAGGTCGATTCCGGTGACGGCCTCGGTGATGGGGTGCTCCACCTGCAGACGCGTGTTCATCTCGATGAAGGCGGCCTCCTGCCGGGCGGGGTCGTAGACGAACTCCACCGTTCCCGCGCCGCGATAGCCGCTCGCGACGGCGAGCCGCACGGACGACGCACGCATCAGCTCCCGCACGTGATCCGGGATGCCCGGGGCCGGAGCCTCCTCGAGGACCTTCTGCGACCTGCGCTGCAGCGTGCAGTCGCGGTCGCCGAGATGCACGCAGCGGTCTCCGTCCGCGAGCAGCTGGACCTCGACGTGGCGCGCGCGCTCGACGAACCGCTCCAGATACACGCCCGGGTCGCCGAAGAGGCCGGCCGCCTCGCCCCGCGCGAGCTCGACCGTGGGCAGCAGCTCCTCCTCGCGCGCGACGAGCCGGATGCCGCGCCCCCCTCCGCCCGCCCGCGCCTTCACCAGGAGCGGGTATCCGATGCCCCGCGCGGTCGCCAGGGGGTCGTCGTCGGACGCCAGGACGCCGTCGGTCCCCGCCAGCACCGGCACCCCGGCGGCCCGCGCGGCGCGGAGCGCGTTCGACTTGTCGCCCATGAGCTCGATGGCGTCCGGATCGGGGCCCACCCAGACGAGGCCCGCCGCCTGCACGGCACGGGCGAAGGCGGCGTTCTCGCTGAGGAACCCGTACCCCGGATGGACGGCATCGCACCCGCTGTCGACGGCCGCGGCGAGCACGGCCCGGGCGTCGAGATACGACGACCTCGCGGGCGCCTCGCCGATCACGACGACCTCGTCGGCGACGCGCGCGGCGAGCGCGGCGCGGTCGGGCTCCGACGCGACGACGACCGTCTCGATCCCGAGCGAGCGGGCCGAACGGACGATGCGGACGGCGATCTCGCCCCGGTTGGCGATGAGGAGGCGGCGCATCAGGCCTCGTCGACCGTGACCACGACGTCGCCGGGGCTGACCGTCCCGCCGTCCTCGACGGAGAACGCGCCGACGAGGCCGGCCGCCGTGGAGCGGATCTCGGTGAACTGCTTCATGATCTCGACGATGCCGAGCGTCTGCCCGACCTCGATCGGATCTCCCTCCTCGACGAAGGTCGGCTTGCCGGGCGCCGGCCTGCGGTAGAAGACGCCGGGCAGGGGGGAGACGATGTCGGTCATCTCAGTCCTCTCGAGGGGTTCGGGCGTCGACGACGGCACGCACGGCGCGCGCCACGTCGGGCGCGTCGGGGGAGTCCGAGTGCACGCAGACGCTCTGGAAGCGGACGTCGACGGGAGTGCCGTCGACGGACGCGACGGGCTCGCCGGCGAGCGCCTTCGCGACGCGCTCGGCGGCTGCGGCGGGATCCGTCCGGCGGGCGGAGCGCGCGAGCGCGAGCGTGCCGTCGGCGTTGTAGTCCATGTCGACGTAGAGCTCTCCGACGAACGGCACGCCCGCCTCCGCGCACACGCTCTCGTGCGCGGTGTCGGCGAGCCCGAGGAACGGCACGTCGAACGCCTTCACCGCCCGGGCGACCGCCCGCATGAGGTCGGCGTCGGCGGCGAGCATGCCCCAGAGCGCCCCGTGCGGCTTGATGTGGCTCAACGGCTCGCCCACGGCGTCGAGGAACCCCACGAGGGCCCCGGTCTGATAGACGACGAGGTCCGCCGCCTCGTCGGGCCGGAGCGCCATCCGCCGCCGTCCGAAGCCGACGAGGTCGGGGAGACCGGGATGGGCGCCGACGCGCACCCCGCTCTCCGTGGCGAGCGCGACGGTCTCGCGCATGATGCCGGGATCGCCCGCGTGGAAGCCGCAGGCCACGTTCGCGAGATCGACGATCCGCAGGAGATCCGGGTCGTTGCCGAACGTGTGGAGGCCGAACGCCTCGCCCATGTCGGAGTTGATGAGGATCCGCCCGGTGCGCGCCATGCGTTCACGGTAGCCAGGCCGTCCACGCGATCGCGCTGGGCAGTACGCTCAATCTGAGCACCACGATAGTGAAGTCTGCACAGGAACCGTGAGGACGGCCGGCCATGCGCGCACGCGATCTGCTCGACGACGACGTCCTGGGCGTCTCCCTCCGCACGCACCTCGACGACGCCCACCTCGACCGGCCCATCAGCGGCTGCGCCCAGTCCGAGCTCATGGACCCGACGCCGTTCCTCCAGCGCGGCGAGCTCATGCTCACCACGGGGATGGCGCTGCACTTCGAGGACCACCGCACGTGGGACGCCTACGTCGAGCGCCTCGCCGCGGTGCCCATCAGCGCGCTCGCGTTCAGCCTCGGCCGGATCCATCCGCGGGTCCCCGACGGCCTCGTCTCCGCGTGCGACCGGCACGGCGTCGTCCTGTTCGAGCTGCCGCCCGACCTCCCCCTCCTGCAGTTCTCGCGGCACATCTGGCAGGAGCTCGCCGCGCAGCGCTACGAGATCGTCCGCGCGGGATGGGACCTCGCCGACGAGTGCACGCGGCTCGCGGCTCGCGGCGCGCCCGTCGTCGCGGTCCTCGAACGCATCGCGGACGCCGTGGACGCGCACGTGACGCTCCTCGATCCCGGGGACTTCGCCCTCGCCGCAGCCGGACGCCCCGCGCGACCCGGCGCCGCGTCGACCGCCCTCGCGCTCCCCGGGGGGCCGGGCGGGCGGTTCACGATCCGCATCCGGGGCGGGACGGACGGCCAGCTCCTCCAGCCGCTGCTCGGCCCCGTCGCGGCCGTCCTCGCGATGCAGCTCTCGTACACGCTGGCGTCGTCGTCGCCGCTGCACTCGCCGACGGCGGCGAGGCTCGTCGGCGCTCTGCTCGACGACGCGGCCGCATCCGACGAGGCCGCCGGGCTCGCGCGTTCCGTCGGCTTCGACGCCGAGGCGCCCTGGCAGCTCGTCTCGATCTCCTCGGCGCCGACGGCGTCGACCGCCGGCACGCGCCTCGCCGCCTGGCGCCTGCAGATGCACCTCGAGGCGAGCTTCGGCGTCGTGCGGCTGTTCGAGCAGCCCGAGCGGACCTTCCTCCTCCTGCAGCACGCGACCGACGGCGCCCGGATCGAGGACGTGCTCGGGGAGGTCACGGGTCTCGCCCAGGCCTGCGTCCTCTTCGCGTCCGACCTCTCGCTGGACGAGCTGCCCCTCGCGCTGCGGATGGCCGCACGTCAGCCCTTCGCGGCCGGCGTGCGCGCCCTCCCTCCGCTCGACATGGTCTCGATCGTCCGAGCGCTCCCCTCGTCCGGCCTGGTCTCGCTCGCGCGGCGCAGCATCGCCCCGCTCGAGGCGGCGGACCCCACCGGCACCCTCGCCGAGACGCTGCGCAGCCACCTCTCCCACGGCGGTGCGACGCGTGCCGTCTGCGACGAGCTCTTCATCCACCGCAACACGCTCGCCTACCGCCTTCGCCGGATCGAGTCCGTGCTGGGGGTCGATCTGCAGGACGGGGAGACGCGGGCGACGCTCCTCCTGGCGATGCGGATCGCGACCGGATAGTGCTGCGTGCACAAGGAGACCGGCTCAGAGAGGGCTGACTGCCGATATCGGCTGCGCGCCGGGGACACTACATTCGCTCCTCGTCGACACTCGTCGCCGCCTCGTGCTCCACCCGATCAGAAGGAGTCGCCGTGGCCTATTCGAGCTACGTCCTGCCCCCGTCCGAACGCGCCCCGCGCTGGTCCCTCTCGATGGCCTGGTGGGCGCTCTTCTCCGCCATGTTCTGGATCTACGTCGCCGTCGCCTCCGCGGGAGCCGTCGGCCTCATCGACACCCTCGTCGGCATGGCCCTCACCGTCGCCACGTACGGGGTCGTGAACCTCGTGCTCGCGCGATACGCCGCCCGCACGGGGCTGACGGTCGAGCTCGCGTCACGCTCGATGTTCGGCGTCCTCGGCTCGGCCCTCGCCACCCTCATCTTCGCGGCGACGGCGATCTACTACTGCGTCTTCGAGGGATCGATCATCGCGATCGCGTTCCAGAAGACCTTCGGCGGCGACATCGCCGCGTGGTACGCGCTCGTCGTCGCGTACGCGATCCCGCTCGCCTCCGGGCCCGTGCAGCGCTGGCTCGACAGGCTCAACGGCCTCCTGCTCCCGGTCTACGCCGTGGGGCTCGTCCTCGTCGTGATCTTCGCCACCGTGCAGCACGGCGTGCCGGAGTCCGTCTTCGACGTCGCGGCCTCCGGCCCCCTGCCCGGCTGGGTCTCCTCGTACCTCATCTACATGGGCGTCTGGATCATGATGATGTACACGTTCGACTACGCGCGCATGGGCCGGCCCGAGGACGAGCGGTTCCACGGACGGTTCACGTTCGGCTGGGTCTTCTACCTGTTCACGTTCGCCGTCAACGGGCTCGTGGGGATCTACATCATCGCCGCGACCGGTCACGAGGGCAGCGAGACGGGCGTCGTGGACGCGTTCCTCGGGACGATGGGGCTCTTCGGCCTGCTCGTGATCTTCGTCTCCCAGACCCGCATCAACACCGCCAACTACTACCTCGCCTCCACCAACCTCGACGCCTTCGCGACGCGGGTCTTCCGGCTCGCCCTCCCCCGCTGGGTCTGGGTCGTGGTCGCCGGCGTCGTCGCCTACCTCCTGATGCTGACGAACGTCGTGTCCTGGCTCCTGAAGGCGCTCGCGTGGCAGGGCGTGTTCGTGGTCGCGTGGGTCGCGATCGCGCTCGTGTTCATCCGGGCGACGCGCGGCAGGGACGTGGTGCCGGAGGTGCGGCGCGAGCTGCTGCCGAGGTTCACGCTGGGAGCGCTCGCGTGGGTCGTCGCCTCCGCGACGGGGATCCTGCTCACGGAGTTCGCCGCGACGACGGCGATCGGCGCGGCCGCGCCGATCGTCACCTTCGGGATCGCGGCGGCCGGGGCGGGAATCGCCTTCCGCATCCAGCCGCCGCCCGTGGTCGACGAGGCGGAGGCGCCGTCGGTGGACGAGCAGCTGATGGCCTGACACCCGGCCCGGAGGACGCGAGAGGGCGGGACCCCCGAAGGAGTCCCGCCCTCTCGCCGAGGCGGATGCCTACCAGCTCGACTTGGTCACGCCGGGCAGCTCGCCCCGGTGCGCCATGTCGCGGAAGCGGACACGCGAGATGCCGAACTTCGTCAGCACGCCGCGGGGGCGTCCGTCGATGACGTCGCGCGAGCGCAGACGCACGGGCGAGGCGTTGCGGGGCAGCTTCTGCAGGCCCACGCGGGCGGCCTCGCGCTCCTCGTCGGTCGAGTTCGGGCTCACGAGCTGCTTCTTCAGCTCGAGACGCTTCTCCGCGTAGCGGTCGACGACCGCCTTGCGCTGCTCGTTGCGAGCGATCTTGCTCTTCTTCGCCATGATTAACGCTCCTCGCGGAAGTCGACGTGCTTGCGCACGACCGGGTCGTACTTCTTGAGCACGAGGCGGTCGGGGTTGTTGCGGCGGTTCTTCTTGGTCACGTACGTGTAGCCCGTGCCCGCGGTCGAACGCAGCTTGATGATGGGACGGACGTCCTGAGCCTTCTTCGCCATCAGAGCTTCACACCCTTCGCGATGAGGTCCTTCACGACCGATTCGATGCCGCGGGCGTCGATCACCTTGATGCCCTTGGCGGACACGTTGAGCGTGATCTTACGACCGAGCGACGGGACGTAGTACGTCTTCTTCTGCACGTTCGGGTCGAAGCGGCGCTTCGTCCTCCGGTGCGAGTGCGAGACGTTGTGACCGAAGCCGGGAACGGCACCGGTCACCTGGCACACAGCAGCCATGGTTCACTCCTTCATTACCGTGGAGCCGGACGGCCCCACCCAAGATCTCTTGTCTGCGCAGACCGCACCCGCCCGTCGCCGGGCTGTGTTCAGACGAGGTCCGCACGAACTGCGCACAGGAGCGTGCGCAGACAAACGTCGATCCTAGCATGTCCGGGCGCGTCGCCCCCGCTCGCCCTCGCCGCCATTTCGCTATAACCGCCGAAATTATTCGTGACCATGCGGTCATCGCGGGGTAACACGGCGTTCCTAGCGTCGTCTCGAATGACCGGCGCCGATATCGCTACATTCACGCACAATGCTCCACCCCTCCTCGTCCCGTTCGAGAAACGAGCACTCATGAGCCGCCCTGCCCGCCCTGCCCGCCTCATCGCCGGCGCGATCCTCGTCGGATCCCTCGCCCTCGCCGGCTGCGGTCGCGCCGACGACGCCGCATCGTCCGGCGCGACCTCGTCGATCGACGACTCCCCCGCCACGGGCGCCATCGCCGTCTGGGCCCCCGACGGCGACGCGAACGTCCTCGAAGAGGTCATCGCCCCCTTCCTCGAGGACAACCCCGACGCCGACGTGGAGATCACGCTCGTGCCGGAGTCGGAGTACACGACCAAGCTGCGGTCGGCCATCTCCGCGGGCTCGGGCCCCGACGTCGCCCTGCTCTACACCGAGTCCCAGGCGCAGTTCACCCGCACCGGCGCCTTCGCACCCGTGCCGGACGGGGTCGCCGACGCCGACGCCTTCTTCGACGGCGCGTGGGACGCCGGCGTCATCGACGGGGCCGCCTACTCCGTCCCGTGGTACTCGTACACCTACGCCCTCGTCTACCGAGCCGACCTCGCCGCCGCGGCGGGCGCGAGCGCCCCCGAGACGTGGGACGACATGGTCCCGTTCTTCGAATCGCTCGAGAGCGCCGGCGCCGTGCGCGGCTTCGCGGCGGACGTCGGCTGGGACGTCTACACCGGGCAGCTCGTCGCGCAGCTGCTCTGGCAGGCCGGCGGCGAGCTGCTGACCGACGACGGCGCCCAGTGGACCCTCGACACCCCCGAGATGGTCGCGGCGATCGAGCACGACGCCTCCTTCTTCACGTCGGGCAGCGCCGACACCGCGACACCGCTCTTCCTCGACTCGCAGCCGTACTTCGTCGAGGGGAAGACCGCGTCGTCGATCACGGGGCCCTGGGTCATCGGACAGTACGACGACGTGGCGGGGGAGGAGGGGTGGACGGCCGAGAACGTCGGCACCGCTCCCCTGCCCGCCGGAGACGGGGGATCCGTCGGCGCACTCGCCGGGGGGAGCTGGGGCGTCCTGGACGACAGCGAGAACCCGGACTCCGCGTGGAAGCTCATCCGCTTCCTCGCCGAGGAGGACACGCAGCTGACGCAGTACGAGGCATACAGCTCGCTGCCGGCCGTGGAGTCGGCGTGGGAGGACCCCGCGATCTCCGGCGAGCCCCTGCTCGACGCCTTCTTCACGCAGCTCCAGACCGCGAAGACCTACCCGCAGTCCACCACCTGGCCCCAGGTGGTGACGCAGCTCGGCGCGGAGATGGAGGGCGTCGCCAAGGGCGCCCAGACCGCCGAGGAGGCCGCCGCGAACATCCAGGCCTTCGCCGAGTCCCTCGGCACCGGCTCGGAGTGACCGGCCTCATGACGACGGCCCTCCTCCCGGGGGCGCGGCCCACCCCGCGCCCCCGGCGGCCCGGCGCGCGACGCCACGGGGTGATCGCCTGGGTGTTCCTCGCGCCGTTCGCCCTCGTCTTCCTCCTCTACACCGCCATCCCCGCCGTCGCGGCGCTCGCCATGAGCCTCACCGACCTGCGCGGCACCGACCTGCGCGACCCGTTCCAGGTGAACCTCGTCGGCCTCGACAACTACCTGCGCCTCTTCTCGGACGCACGGTTCCTGCGAGACGTCGGCAACACGGCGACCTTCGTCATCGTCGGCGTGCCCCTCACGATGCTGCTGGGCCTCCTCCTCGCTCTCGCCCTCAACACCGGCATCCGCCGGGCGCGCGGAGTCTTCCGCACGGTCTTCTACGCGCCGGTCGTGACCAACGTCGTGGCGATCGCCCTGATCTGGCAGTACGCCTTCAACTCCGACGGCACGGTGAACGAGGCGCTCGGATGGTTCGGGTTCGCGGGGCCGGGATGGCTCACGGAGACGGACCTGGCGATGCCGGTCGTCATCCTGCTCGGCGTCTGGCGCAACTTCGGCACCGCCATGGTCCTCTTCCTCGCGGGGCTGCAGGCCGTCCCCGAGGAGGTGTACGAGGCGGCGGCGCTCGACGGGGCCGGCTGGTGGAGCCGCCTCTGGCACGTGACTCTGCCCCTCCTCCGTCCGACCATCCTGCTCGTCTCCGTGCTGCTCACGACGTTCTACCTGCAGGTGTTCGACGAGCCGTACCTGCTGACGAACGGCGGCCCGCTCGGCAGCACGGAGTCCATAGCCCTCTACACCTACCGCCAGTTCGGCTTCGGGGAGTTCGGCCTCTCGTCCGCGGCGTCCTTCATCACCCTCGTGCTCGTCGTCGTGGTGAGCGCCGTCCAGTTCCGCCTCCTGAGGCCCCGCACATGAACGGCCCCGCCCGCTCCGAGGCCCGGCTCCTCCCGGGAGCGCGTGCCGGTCGCGGCCTGCTCTACGCCGCCCTCGTCGTGTGCGCCCTGGCGACGCTCCTCCCCTTCTCCTGGGTCGTCAGCGGGTCGTTGCGCAGCCTCCGCGAGATCCGGCAGGACCCCGGGGCCTGGTTCCCCGCCGACCCCACGCTCGACAACTTCGTCCGGCTCTTCGCCGGGGAGGGCTTCGCCACCTACCTCGTCAACAGCGTCGTGGTGGCGGCCATCGTCGTCGCGGGCAACGTCCTCGCCGCCACGGCCGCGGGGTATGCGCTGACGAAGTTCGACTTCCCCGGCAGGCGCATCGCGTTCGGAGCCGTCATGATGGCCCTCATGATCCCGTTCACGGCGGTGTTCGTCCCGCAGTTCGTCATCACGGTGAACCTGGGCCTCGTGGACACCCTGGCAGGAATAGCGCTGCCGAGCACGGCCCTGCCGATCTCGATCTTCATCATGCGGCAGTACGCCTCCTCCGTGCCCGACGAGCTCATCGAGGCGGCACGGCTGGACGGCGCGGGGGAGTTCCGCATCTTCTTCCGGGTCTTCCTCCCGCTGACCGGGCCCGCCGTGGCGACCGTGACGATCATGTCGTTCCTCACCTCGTGGAACAACTTCATCTGGCCGCTCGTCGTGGCGCAGTCCGACGCCACCTACACGCTGCCCGTGGCGCTCGCCGCGACGAGCCAGGCGTCGAACCACGTGCTCGACTACGGGCTGGTGCTCGCGGGCGCGCTCGTCGTCATGCTCCCCGTCCTCGTCCTCTTCCTGCTGCTCCAGCGGTACTTCGTCCAGGGCATCGCGGCTGCGGGCCTCAAGTGACCCGGGGAGAGCGCATGATGGCCGGTCTCGATCCGCGCGCGCTGCGGCGCGTGAACACCTCCGTGACGCTGCGAGCCCTCGCCGTGGCCACGAAGCCCCTGAGCATGACCGCGATCGCGAGCGGGACGGGACTCTCCCGCAGGACCATCGAACTCATCCTCGACGAGCTCGTCGAGGCCGGGTGGGTCGACGAGCTCGAGCGCATCCCGACGACGGGCGCCGCCGGACGCCCGGCCCGTCGCTTCGAGCTCCGCGCCGAGCACGCGCTGCTCGCGGCGGTGCGCATCACCACCCTCGAGGTCTCGGCCGTCGTGGCGGACGTCCGCGGCCGGATCCTGTCCCGGGCCCGTCGTCCGCTGCGCCTCTACGAACAGCCCCGGCCCACGCTCGACGACGCCGCCGAGCTCGTCCACGAGGCGCTGGCGGCGGCCGGCGCCTCCGTGCACCGTCTGCGCGCCGGCGCGATCGCCTCGGGCGGCGCGGTCGACGACGACGGCGTGATCCGGCGTCTCGTCCACACCAGGGAGTGGTCGGGGGTCGACCTGCCGGCGGAGCTGAACGCGCGCATCGCGGTCCCCTGGTTCGCGGACAACGACGCCAACCTCGCCGCGCTCGCCGAGCGCTGGCGCGGGGCCGCGCGCGATCACGACGACGTCGTCTGGGCGATCCTCGGCGCACGGACCGGCATCGGGACGCTCATCCGCGGCCGCATCCATCGCGGGTTCCAGGGCGCGGCGGGCGAGATCGTCGAGGCCGCCTCCCTGCCCGCCGACGCCTTCCACAGCCATCCCGTCGGCGGCCTCACCTCGCCCCACGACGACGATCGGCTGGCCGCCCTGCGCACGATCGACCGCGCACGCGAGGGCGACGAGGAGGCCGTCGCGCTCGTCGACGAGTTCGCCGCGCACATCGCGACGATCCTCGTGACCCTCTCGTGGACGGTCGCGCCGTCGCTGTTCGTCCTCGGCGGAGGCCTCGAGGACGCCGGAGACCTCCTCCTGCCCCGCGTCGAGGAGCTGCTGCGCCGTGCGCGCACGCCCGACATCTCGTTGCGGAAGACCGAGCTGGGCGCAGAGGCCCCCCTCGTCGGCGCGCTGCGCTTCGTCCTCGATCGCATGGACGTCGCGCTCTTCGGGCCGCTCGTCGCGCTCGATCGGGCCGCCCCGTCCCCCGTCCCCACCCCCGTCGTCAAGGAGCACCCGTGACCCACGCCCCCCGCACCGACGTCCTCATCGTGGGAGGAGGCCTCATGGGCGCCGCCGTCGCCCGGCTCCTCCGCGAGAGCGACGCGCACATCGCGATCACGATGGTCGACGCGGGCGCGCCCATCGGCGCCGCCCCCGGCGTCCACCTCCACGACATCGAGGACCCCGAGGTCTGGGCCCGGTACAACGAGCGGGTGTCGAGCGGCATCCAGGGCATGTACACGGGCGCGGAGGTGGTGGCCGACGTCGCGTCCGACCTGCGCGGACTGCGACCGGGGATGTTCCACGCCCTCGCGTTCGGGGAGGACGCCGAGCAGATGCCCGCCACCGCGATCGCCTGGAACGCGGGCGGGATGGGCGTGCACTGGACAGCCGCCGCGCCGTGGCCGGACGGCGAGGAGACCTTCGCCTTCGGCGACGACGACGCGTGGCGCCGCGACCTCGAGACGGCGAGGCGCGTGCTCGGCGTCCGCCCAGCGGCCATCGGGCCGACCGCCGTCGGCGAGCGCGTCCTCGAGGTGCTGCGCGGACGCTACGCGCATGCGGGCGACGCGACGCGACGGCCGCAGCCCATGCCGATGGCCGTGCGGCCCGTGCCGGGCGGCCGTCTCGAGCGGACGAGCCCCGCCACGATCTTCCCGGCCATCGCGCACGCGGGCGACGCGGCGTTCTCGCTGCGCACCGGGTCGCTCGCCACCTCGCTGATCGTCGAGGACGCACGCGTGACGGGGGCGCGCGTGCGCAGCGTCGCGGACGGCGCGACGAGCGAGATCCGCGCCGACGCCGTCGTCGTGTGCGCCGACGCGCTGCGCACGCCGCAGCTCCTGTTCGCATCGGGCATCCGCCCCGCCGCCCTCGGCCGCTACCTCAACGAGCACGCCTTCATCGCCTCCCGCGTCCTCGTCGATCTCGAGCGGTTCGGGCTCACGGCCGACGACCTCCCGATCGCGGCGGACGGCGAGTTCTGCACCGACTCGCTCTGGATCCCGCAGAACGGCGCGGAGCAGCCCTTCCACGGCCAGGTCATGGACACGACCTACGTCGACGAGCAGGGGCGTGCGCTCGCCCACTCCGTCGGCGTCTCGCTCTACTCGCCCGTGGAGTCGCGGCCGGAGAACCGGGTCGTCTTCGCCGACGACGAGCAGGACCTGGCCGGCATGCCGCGCATGCGCATCGAGTTCGCCTACTCGCCCGCCGACCTCGCGCTCATCGACCGGGCGCTGGCCGAGGCCGCCGACATCATCGGGGACTTCGGCGCCTTCGACCCGGCCACCGAGCGCGCGCTCCTCGTGCCGGGCTCGTCGCTGCATCTCACCGGCACCGTGCGCAGCGGGCTCGACGACGACGGCACGAGCGTCTGCGACCCGGAGGGGCGCGTCTGGGGGTTCGACAACCTCTACGTCGCCGGGAACGGCGTCGTCCCGACCCCCGTCGTCGCCAACGCCACGCTGACCGGAGTCGTCACCGCCGTGCGCACCGCGCGCGCCGTGGCCGAGCGCGTGGCGGCGCGGATCTGACCCCAGGAGAGGAACGACCATGACCGACACCGCACCCCGGCGCCCGCTGCTCCGAGCCGACCGCGTGGCGCTGAACCCCATCCCGTGGATCAACGTCAAGGCCGACCCGGACGACCCCGGCTCGGAGGATCTCTGGCTGTTCGCCGATCCGGCGTTCCGCGCGGACTACCCGAGGGTGCTCCGCGCGATCCGCGACTCGGGGTTCCCGGCGACGATGATGGAGGTGCTCGACACGCAGACGCTGTTCGACTACCGCCGGATGATCGACGACGCCGGGCTCGCCCTCGCGCCGGGATACGCGAGCGTCGCACTGCCGGAGGATCACGGCGTGCTCTTCGACCCGGCGAGCGCCGAGGGCGTCCGCTGGTTCGACGGCGTGCGCCGCAAGGCCGAGGAGTCGCTGTTCTTCGGGCTGGAGACGGTCTTCCTCTCCCCGGAGGTGTCGTGGGCGCCCGCGACGGTCCGCACCCGCGACGCGGCGGCCGTCGGCGCGTCCTTCCACCCGGGGCGCCTGGACCGCGTCATCGACGTCATCGGACGCGCGGCCGAGGTGCTCTCCGCCGAGGGCGTGCGGGCGGGTCTCCACAACCACGTCGGCACGTGGATCGAGACGGAGGAGGAGATCGAGCGCACGCTCGCGGCCATCCCCGCCCCGCTCCTCGGCGCCTCGTTCGACGTCGGGCACCTCGCGTGGGCCGGGATCGACGCCGAGGCGATGGTCACCCGTCACGCGGGACGCATCCTCGACCTCCACGTCAAGGACCTCGACCTCTCGATCGCGGAGGCGACCCGTGCCGAGCCCACCCCGTACCGTCGCGCGACGGATCTCGGCGTCTTCCGCGAGCCGGGGCTCGGCGACGTCGACCTCGACGGCGTGCTCGCGGCGCTCCCCGACGGCTGGGACGGCTGGACGATCGTCGAGGTCGACCGCGCGACGATGGCGCCCGCCGCCTCCGCGGCGGTCAGCTGGGAGTGGGTGAGCGCGCGGATCTGACGCCCGCACGGCGCCCACGCCGCCGTTCCGGCCGAGACGGTCAGGGACGCAGCAGGATCTTGCCGGAGCGGCCGGGGACGTCGCTCGCGGCGGCCGCGGCGCGCGCGTCGTCGAAGGGGTACACCGCCTCGACGGGCAGCGCGACCTCGCCCGCCCCGACGCGCCGGAGGAGCTCGCCGAACAGCGACGCGCGCTTCTCCGGCGCCATCGTCGCGTTGACGCGGCTGCCCCAGAAGCCCCGCACGGTGGTCTGCTTGAAGATGACGTCGCGCGCGGCGAGCGAGAGCGTCGGCGATCCCATCGTGCCGAAGGAGACGAGGGTGCCGCCCTCGCCCAGCAGCGAGAGCAGGTCGCCCGCGGCCTCGCCTCCGACGGAGTCGACCGCGGCGCGCGGCGCGACGCCGCCGAGGATCGCCTCGGCCGCGTCACGCCATCCGTCGCTCTCCGTCGAGACGACGTCCGCGATGCCGAGCGCGGCGAGCTCGGCGACGGCCGCGTCCCTCCGCACGAGGCCGAGCACGCGCACGCCGCGCGCCCGCGCGAACTGCACGAGGAGCTTGCCGACGGCGCCGTTGGCGGTGTTCTGCACGACCCAGTCGCCCTCCGCCACGTCGAGGAAGTCGAGCAGGCTCAGCGCGCTGAACGGCATGGCGACGAGCTGTGCGGCCGTCTCGTCGTCGATCCCGTCCGGCACGGGGATGAGCCCCGCGGCGCTCGCGACGAAGAACTCCGCCCATGCGCCGAACGTCCCGCCCGTCGCGACGCGCTGGCCGACGGCGAGCCCGTCGACGCCTTCCCCCAGGGCGTCGACGACGCCCACGGCCTCGGTGCCCGATGCGGCGGGCAGCTCGGGCTTGTACCCGTACGTGCCGCGGATGGTCCACAGATCGTGGTTGTGGATGGGCGAGAGCACCGTGCGCACGCGCACCTGGCCCGGGCCCGGCTCGGGGAGCGGTCGCTCGGCGACCTCGAGGACCTCGCTGGCCTCTCCGAAGGTGGAGTGGACGAGTGCGCGCATGGTGATGCCTTTCTGCCGTCTGAGGGGAGCCGCGTCACGCGGCGCGGGCCGTGCGGAACGTCTCGCCGGCGCGGCGGAGCCGGTCGGGAGGCGTCGTCGCGGCTGTCGCGGCGCGGGTCGTCTTCCCACGCTACACGCAAAATAGACCGGTCGTCTATTCAGCGGCGTGCGCGCCCGTCGCCCGCGGATGCTCGACGGTTCAGGACGGCGCCGCCCCGCGGCCGGGGCGGAAGGGCGACACGGTCGGGTCGCCGGGGATCGAGAAGCGCCACGGGAAGGCGGACGTCCCGGCGAGCCCCGCGACGCCGACCCGGGGGCCCGCGACGTGGGCGGGCGGATCGTCCGCGAGCGCGAGCCGCGCGACGGCGCCCGCCCGCGGCTCGCCCGTCACGACGTCGATGCCGTCGTGCACGGGATGGCGCAGCCCGATCGCGTCGCCGAGGCGGCCGGGGCCGCGGGCGAGGTCCCGCGGCGCGCGCACGACGCCCCGTGCCTCGCGGCGCCGCAGGGCCGCCTCCGCGCCGCGCACGATCTCGCCGGCGCGCAGCAGGATCCCGCCCGCCGTGCCCTCCGGTCCGCACACGACGTTGACGCACGAGTGGATGCCGTGGCTCAGGTACACGTAGAGACGACCCGGCTCGCCCCACATCGTCGCGTTGCGGGCCGTGCGGCCCATCCGCGCGTGCGAGCCGGCGTCGTGCACATCGCCCGTGCCGAGGCCGTGATAGGCCTCCACCTCCGTGAGGCGCACGGCGACCTCCTCGCCGCCCACGACCGTGGTGAGGACGCCTCCGAGCAGCCGCGGCGCGACGTCCGCGGGAAGGCCGAGGAGCTCCTCGCGTGCGGCCTCGTGCCATCCGTCCCTCACGTCGTGCCGTCCCACGGGCCGACCTCGCACCAGCTGATGTCGAACCCCGACAGCACCGACACCGCCTCGCCCGTCGCGATCTCGACGATGTGCGTCCGGAGCACGCCCGGGAGGGGCTGCAGCGCGTCGTAGCCGTAGGAGTTCGTCGTGAGGTCGGGGGCGACGAGGGCGGCGACGTACCGGCCGCTCGGCGACACGCACGTCTGCAGCAGGCCGTCCGCACCCGGCACGTCCAGCAGCGGCGTCGCGGCGCCCTCGTCGTCCACGAACGCGACGCTCTGCGCCTCCGGCAGGCCGTCGTCCGCATAGCGGACGAACTCGCGGACGGTCCCGCCTCCCGGCACCGGGAGCACGCGCGCGGCCTGCCCGAGATCGTCGGCCGGCGCGACGATCTCGGTCTCCTCGCCCGTCGTCAGGTCGAGCTGGACGCCTCCCGCCGCGTCGATCCGCTCGACGAACGCGGTGTACGTGCCGCGCGTCACGGCGTCGATCGACAGCGCCGTGCCGAGCAGCGTCGGCTCCGGGCTCTCCGCCCGGGCGTCGTCGAGGACGAGGTCGCCCGCGAAGTCGACGAACAGCAGCGCCGAGGAGTCGGGCACGAACCGCCAGCTGGCGATGCTCGGCTCCTCATCGCCCACGGCCATCGGCTCGGGATCGGCATCCGGCTCGCGCAGCGACGACGTGAAGAGCACGCTCGCACGCCCCTCCGCGTCGCTGACCCGGAGATCGGTGTACGTGTAGCCGACGAGCTCGCCCTGATCGGAGACCTGCAGCCCCGTCACGGTGCCCTCGCCCGGCAGGATCAGCTCCTCCGCGTTCTCGCCGTCGCGGTCGGCGACGTAGAGGGCGGACGCATCGCCCTCGCGCACCGAGACGACGAGGCGGGACGTGGTCGCGCGGAAGTCGTCGATCACACCGGCCGTGTACACCGGGACGGCGGTGTTCCCGGAGAGGTCGCTGCGGAAGATCGTGTCGTCGCCGTCGGCGTCGCGCTGGAGCACGAAGATCTCGGCGGCCGGCGTCGTGAAGCTCGTCTCGAGGGTCGCGGAAGGCCCGCCGCCGATGCTCTCGGCGCCGTCGACCGTCACGGTGTACTCCGTGTCGTCGTCGAGCGGCACCGTGAAGCGGACGCCCACCATCCGCCCCGCCGCGTCGACCGTGAAGGGCGTCTCGGGCGAGACGGCGACCTGGGACGGGTCGATCTCCGCGAGAGCCTGGTTCGAGGTGAGGACGACGCGGCTGCCGGAGGCCTCCACCGCCGCCGCGGGATCGACCTGCACCGAGCTGACGCGCGGCCCCTGCAGGAGGCTCGCACCCGCGCCGGCGGCCGCGAGGACGGCGAGCACGCCGACGACCGCGAGCAGCGCGCCGGCGAAGCGCCGGGATCGCGGCCGGGTGCCGGGCCCCTCGGATGCAGGCGGCTCGGGCACAACGCAGGAATCGCGCTCCGTCTCCGCGTCGGAGACCGCTTTCTCGGGCCCGTCCGGCGGATTCGTCCTGCGTTGTGCACCGGCCTCCCGGGAGACCTCCGCGGCCGCCCCGGCGACCTCGTCGCGAGAGCCAGCGGTCCGGTCCGGCGGCGCCTCCGCTCCGGTCCGGGCGTCCGTCTCGGTCCGGGCGTCCGTCTCGGCCTGGGTCGCTGACTCCTCGGCCGCGCGCCGTTCCCGCAGCGCGCGACGGCTCGGCGGCCGCCCCTCGTCAGTACTCATACGGGTCTTCCGGGGCGTCGACCGCGGTGATCGACTCCGGCTCGATCGTGAGCGCGCCCGAGGCGTCGGCCCTGATGGTGCCCTGCACCTCGATCCAGTCGCCCACCGCGTGGTCGCCCGTGCCTCCCGGAGCCGAGACCGGCACGGACGCCGGCTGCGCGTCGATCACGCAGTGCGTGACGACGAGCCGGCCGAGGAGCAGACCGTCGGGGTTCTCGTCGTCGGGCGTGACGAAGCCCGTGAGCGTGACCTGCTGGCCGGCGAAGGTCTCGGGGTGGGTCGCCGTGGCGAACACGGACGACCACTCGCCGATCCCGAAGGCGCCCGTGTCGCCGCTCGCGGCGAGGTCCGCCGAGTCGTCGCCCGCGAACAGCGGCGGCGTGCCGGTGTCGCGGTCCATCGCGAGCTCGACCGAGAGCGGCGCGGGCGGCAGCACGAGCGCCGCGACGGCGACCGCGGATGCCGCGACCCCGCCGACGGCCACGGCGACGCCGCCCGCGATGCGACGAGGCGGGGATCGACGGGCGGCGCGGCCGTCCCGGAGGCCGGCATCCGCGACGGGAACGCCCGACGGGACGACGCCGCGTCGTGCCACGGGCGCCCGCCGTGCGCGCATCGCGGCGCGCGGGCCGCGGGCATCCGCATCCGACCGCCCCGTCCCCTCCGTCGACGCCTCCCCGTGATCGTGCCCGTGGTCGCCCTCGGCCCCGAGCGGCAGCGCGAACGAGCACACGGCGCCGGCGAGCGCGATCACGGCCATCCCGACCGCGAACCAGGCCTGGGCCGGGTCGATGTAGAGCTGCAGCCGGCCGGTGACGGCGAGGCTCAGCGTGACCACGGCGAGCACGGCCGCGAGCCCCACCCCCAGCCAGCGGTCCGTGAGCGCGTGCATCCGTCCGTCAGGCAACGAGGTTCACCCCGACCCCGATCACGAAGGCCACGAGCAGCACGATCGCGACGATGCCGGCCAGCACGCGCGACGTGAAGGTCGTCCGCATGAGCGCGAGCATCTTCACGTCGATGAGCGGCCCGACGAGGAGGAAGGCCACGAGCGAGCCCGATGAGAACGTCGAGGCGAACGACAGCGCGAAGAAGGCGTCGACGTTCGAGCAGATGGCGACCGTCACGCCCAGCAGCATCATCGCGACGATCGACAGCACGGGGTTGGAGCCGATCGCGACGAGCACGCTGCGCGGGACGAGCACCTGCACGGCGCCCGCGATCGCCGAGCCGATGACGAGCGCGGGCATGACGGCGCGCAGCTCGACGACGAACTGGGCGAGGCTCCGGCGCGGGCGGCCTCCCGTCTTGTGCGCGACGACCTCGCACGTGTCGCGGAAGCGGTCGGTGAGCATCCGCTCGGGGTCGGGATGGCGGCTGTAGAGCCATCCGATGAGGTTGGCCACGGCGTACCCGCCGAGGAGGCGGGCGACGAGGATCCCGCCGTCCCATCCGAACGCCTGGTGCGTCGTGAGGATGACGATCGGGTTCACGATGGGCGCCGCGACGAGGAAGGTCAGCGCGTCGGCCGGAGCGAAGCCGCGCATGAGGAGGCCGCGCGCGAACGGCACGTTGCCGCACTCGCAGACGGGGATGAGCATGCCCAGCAGCGACAGCACGGCGCGGCGGGCCCATCCGGTCCTCGGCAGCACCCGCTCGATGACGTGCGGCGGCACCCACACCTGCACGGCGATGGACAGCAGCACGCCGAGGACGACGAACGGCAGCGACTCGATGAGCACGCTCAGGGCGAGCGTGAGGCCGTCCTGGGCCCGCGCGGGCAGCGCCTCGGGGAACAGCGACGGCAGCAGCGCGTCGACGAGGAAGAGCGCCCCGACGGTCGCGGCGCCCGCGCCGAGCCCGATCGCGAGACGGGCGCGGCGCGGCGGCGCTGCACGCTCGGAGACGATGACCGACGTCACGCCGGGGCGGCGTCCTTCTCGGCGGCGCATTCCGCGCACAGGCCGAAGATGTCGATCATGTGCTCGGCCTCGCGGAAGCCGTGCCGCGCCGCGGTCTCCTGCGCCCAGGCCTCGACGGGAGGAGCCTCGATCTCGACGGCCTTGCCGCAGCGACGGCAGATGAGATGGTGATGGTGCCCCTGGGAGCAGGCGCGGTACAGGGCCTCGCCGTCCGGGCTCTGCAGCGTGTCGGCCTCGCCCGTGGCGGTGAGCCCCGCGAGCGCGCGGTAGACCGTGGCGAGCCCGATGCCGGTGTTCTCGTCGCGCAGCGCGGCGTGCAGCGACTGGGCGCTCACGAACCCTTCGGCGTCGCTGAGGGCGCCGCGCACGCGCTCGCGCTGCCAGGTGTTCCGCTGAGCCATGCGACCGATTCTAGGCGGGCGCCCTGCGGAGCGGCTGGCGGCCCTCGTCCGTCCGCACCACGCGCTCGCGCCGCCAGGAGACGAGCCGGCAGACGCCCCAGATCGCGAACGAGATCGTCGTGATGTACGGGCTCACCGGCAGTGTGCCCGCGATCGCGAGGAGGATGCCGCCGACCGCGGAGACGAACCCGAACAGGGCCGAGAGCAGCGGCACCGCGAGCGGGCCCTGGCTCACGCGCATCGCCGCCGCGGCGGGCGTCACGAGCAGCGCCATGACGAGGAGGGCGCCGATGATGTGCACGGCGACGGCCACGATGAGGCCGAGCAGCAGCATGAAGAGGATGCTGATGCGCCGCGTCGGCACCCCGCGCGCCTCGGCGGCCTGCGGGTCGAGCGAGTCGAAGCGCAGCGGGTTCCAGACGACGAGGAGCCCGGCGAAGACGATCGCGCTGATGGCGATGAGCCATCCGAGGTCCGGGCTCGACACCGAGACGATCTGGCCCGTCAGCAGGCTGAAGCGGTTGGCGCTGCGGCCGTCGTAGAGCGAGAGGAAGAGGATGCCGAGGCCGAGGCCGAAGGGCATGAGCACGCCGACGACCGAGTTGCGATCGCGCGCCCTCGCCCCCAGCGCGCCGATGACGAGCGCCGCCGCGACGGCGCCGAGGAGCGAGCCGGCCACGACGCTGCCCCCGAACAGCAGCGCGGCCGCGGCGCCGGCGAACGACAGCTCGCTCACGCCGTGCACGGCGAACGCCATGTCGCGCTGCATGACGAACACGCCGATGAGACCGCCGACGATGCCGAGCGCCGCGGCCGCGACGATCGAGTTCGACACGAGCTGCAGCAGGGCGCCGTAGTCCTGGAACGAGAAGACGTCGCTCCCGTCGACGGCGGGCAGGATGCGGGGGCTCATGCGCGGGCCTCCCCCGGATGCGCGGGGTCGTGGTGCGCGTGCGGATGGTGCGGCTCGGCGTCCGGGATCCCGACGACCACGAGCCGTCCGCCCGCGCGCAGCACCTCCACGGGGGCGCCGTAGAGCTCGCTCAGCACCTCGGTGCGCAGCACCTCGGCGGGGGTCCCCAGCGTGAAGCGGCCGCCGGCGATGTAGAGGATGCGGTCGACGGAGTCGAGGACCGGGTTGATGTCGTGCGTCACGAACAGCACCGCGGCCCCGCGCTCCGTGCGCTGACGGTCGACGATGCTCGTCACCGCCCGCTGGTTCGCGAGGTCGAGGCTCGACAGCGGCTCGTCGCACAGCAGCAGGCCGGGCGCGTCGGCGAGCGCCTGTCCCACGCGCAGGCGCTGCTGCTCGCCGCCGGAGAGGGTGCCGACCGGATGGTCGGCGTAGCGCGTCGCGCCCACCGCGGCGAGCAGCCCGTCGACGCGGTCGCGATCGCCTCGATGCGGGATCGGCGGCCCGAAGCGGGCGCCGTTCACGCCGAGGGCGACGAGGTCGCGCGCCCGCAGGCTCGTGCCGGGTGCGAACGGCCGCTGCTGCGGGATGTAGCCGATGCGCCGGTTCCCGCGGCGCACGGGGCGGCCGCCGACGCGGATGTCGCCCGCGCTCAGCTGCTGGAGGCCCAGGACGGCGCGCAGCAGGGTGGTCTTCCCCGATCCGCTGGGGCCGAGGACGGCGACGAACTCGCCGGGCCGGACGACGAGGTCGAGCCCCGCCCACAGCTCGCGGCCGCGCAGCCGCAGGGCGGCGCCGGCGATCTCCAGCACGGGTTCGGGCATGACGTTCACACTATCCCTGTATTGATAATCGTTCTCTGGAATTCCGTCGATGCCGGCCCTCCCCCGGCGATCGCGGGGGCTCAGCCCGAGAGCGCATCCTGCAGTGCGGCGACGTTCGCAGCCATCCACGTCGCGTACGTCTCGCCCTCGGGCAGCGTCTCGGCGTACTCCACGACCGGGACGCCCGCGGCCTTCGCCGCGTCGACGACCCGCGCGGTCTCCGCGCCGGACGTCTGCGTGTTCGTCACGAGCACGTCGACGTCTCCGCTCTCGACGGCGTCGAGCGCGGAGAGCAGCGTCGCCGGAGCGACGTCCCGCCCCTCCTCGACGGCCTCCACGAACCCCTCCGTCGTCACGTCCTCGAGCCCCGCGGCCTCCGCGAGGGAGCCGCCGACCGGCTCGGTGAAGAACACGTGCGAGCCGGAGCGATCGGCCGCGATCGCGTCGAGGTCGGCCTCGAGCCCGTCGATCTCGGCCCGCAGCGACTCCTCGGCGGCGGCGATGACGGGGGCCGCGTCGGGCAGCAGCTCCTCGAGCTCCCCGGCGAGGTCCGCCACGAGGTGCGCGATCGTGTGGGGGTCGTACCAGACGTGCTCGTTGAACCCCTCGATGTGGTCGTGGCCCTCGTCGCCGGTCTCCGCCGCCTCGTCCGACGACTCGTCGTCGGAGTGGTCGTGCCCCTCCGACTCCTCGTGGCCCTCGTTGCCGGCGTCGTCGTGCGAGAGCTCGACGACCGTGAGCACGTGCGCCGTCCCCGCGGCCTCGACGAGGTCCTCCATGAAGGGGTCGTACCCGCCGCCGTTGAGGATGGCGAGGTCGGCGCCGTCGACGGCGAGCTGGTCGCGCGCGGTCGCCTCGTAGGCGTGCGGGTCCTGCGTGGCCGAGTCGACGATCGTGACGACCTCGGCGGCATCTCCGGCGAGCTGCTCGGCCAGCGAGCCGTAGACGCTCGTCGAGGCGACGATCCGGAAGGCGTCGTCGGCCGCGGCATCGCCGGGGGAATCGCCCTCCTCCGTGGTCGCGCAGCCCGAGACGACGAGCACGGGGACGACGAGGGCGGATGCGAGCAGGACGCGACGGGAGGGCATGACGACGATCATATGCAGAATGAGAATCGTTCTCAACTCCGTGACCCCGTCTCCCGGGCCCGGCGCACGGGCGGAGCGCGACGAGCCGCCCCGCCCGCGGCGGCGCTACCGGCTGCCGTTGTCGTAGACGCGGATGTAGTCCACCTGCATCTGCTGCGGGAACTGCGTGGACCCGTCGGGGGAGCCCGGCCAGTCGCCGCCCACCGCGACGTTGAGCAGGAGGAAGAAGGGCTGGTCGAACACCCACTCGTCGCCGCCGACGCTCGCGCGGTCGACCCGGTGGTACTGCTGCCCGTCGACGTACCACGTGATCTCACCGGGCTTCCAGTCGATCGCGAACGTGTGCCACGTGTCGGCGAACGACCATCCCTGCGGGTGCGGGTACGTGCCGCTGATGCCGTCGGCGCCCGAGTATCCGGGTCCGTGGACGGTGCCGTGGACGAGATGCGGCTCCTTGCCGACGTTCTCCATGACGTCGATCTCGCCCGAGGCGGGCCATCCGACCTCGGAGAACTGCCCGCCGAGCATCCAGAAGGCCGGCCAGATCCCCTGGCCGCGCGGGATCTTGATGCTCGCCTCGATCCGGCCGTACTGGATGTCGACCTTGTCCTTCGTCGTGAGGCGCGCGGACGTGTAGCCGCCGTCGGCCTCCTGCCGCGCCGTGATGACGAGGTTGCCGTTCCCGTCCATCGCGGAGTTCGCGCGCGAGTCGACGTAGTCCTGCAGCTCGTTGTTCCCCCAGCCGTGGGCGCCGAGGTCGTGGTTCCAGACCGCGGGATCGGGCGCGGACCCCGCCGGGCCGTCGAACTCCTGCGACCAGACGAGGTCGCCGACCGCGGCGTCGGCGGGGCTCGTCGCGCCGACGATGGCGGGGGCGAGGAGGGCCATGGCCGACGCGCTCGCCCCGACGAGGGCGAGCCTCCTCGTCCTCCGGCGGGCCCGGAAGCCCCGTGCGTTCGTTCCCTGACGTTCGATTCCGTGGTGCATGTCGACCTCCAGATCTGGACGGCGGGTGCCGCTCTCGTGCCCGCGCGCTCGCGACGATCGGCGCCGCGGTGCGCGGACGAGGGTCCTCATCGACCCTCGCGCCCAGGGTATGCACGAGATGGGAGCGCTCTCAAGCCCTTTCCCGGCACCTCGTCCCGCCTCGGCGCGCGAAGGCCGGCGGGGCCGGAGCGCGGCGGCCCCTACGACGTCGGGTCGGGGACGAGCCGGGGGACCAGTCGCACGTAGACCACCATCCCCACGAGCTCGACGAGCGTCTGCGTGACGACGGCGGCCGGCGCGAGGGCGAGGGCAGGAGGCAGGGCGAGCGCGAGCGGCAGGACCACGAGCGAGTTGCGCGTCGCGCCGCTGAACGTGAGCGCCCGCGCGCTGGGCGCGTCGAGGCGCGCGAGGCGCGCGGTCACGATGCCGATCCCCGCCATCACCACCAGGAAGCCGGCGTAGATCGGGACGAGGGCGACGAGGGACGCGGCGTCGGCGGCGATCCGACGCGCCTGGGAGGCGACGACGACGAACAGCACGAGCATCATCAGCGGGACCATCGACGCCGCACCGGCCCGGGCGACCGCGCGGAACGCCCGGTCGCGCGGAGCCGCCCGTTGCGTGATCGCGGCCGCGAGGAGCGGGATGGCGATGAGCACCAGGAAGGCCTCGGCGAACGGACCGGGCTCGATGATGCCGAGTGCGGACGGTCCCGCGAAGAGGGAGAGGTAGCCGGGCAGGAGGACGAGCTGCGCGATCATCAGCAGCGGAGCGGCGGCCAGCAGCTTCTCGTGCGCGGCGCCCGCGAGGGCGGAGAACACGATCACGTAGTCGATGCACGGCGTGAGCAGCACCAGGAGAAGCCCGACGAGGAGCGCCGCGTCATGGGCGACGAGCCGCGACAGCGCGAAGACGACCACGGGGACCACGACGAAGTTCAGCGCGAGCAGCGTCAGCAGGAACCGCACGTCGCGGAACGCCGCGCCGATGCGGGCGAACGGCACGCCGAGGAAGGTGACGTACAGCAGCAGCGCGATCGCCGGGTCGATGCCCGCCCCGAGCAGGTCCGCGCCGGGGAGGGCGAGGCCGACGGAGAGGCCCGCGACGATGGCCGCCGGGTAGAGCGCGAGCTGGCGGCGCTCCATCCACTCGCGTGGGGCGACACGATGAGCGGGCATGCCTCGACGATAGGCGTCCGTCCGCGACCGGCCGGACTCAGTCCAGCAGCAGGGCGGGCTCCTCCAGCACCGATGCGATGTCGGCGATGAAGCGGCTGATCTTGTCGCCGTCGATGATGCGGTGGTCGAACGAGCCCGACACCGTCGTCACCCAGCGGGGGCGCACCTCGCCGTCGACGACCCAGGGCTTCTGGCGGATGGCGCCCATCGCGACGATGCCGGCTTCGCCGGGGTTGATGATGGGGGTTCCCGCGTCCATCCCGAACACGCCGATGTTCGTGATGGTGATGGTGCCGTCGCGCTGGTCCTCGGGCGTCGTCCGGCCGTCGCGCGCCGTGATCGTCAGTCGTTCGAGCGCCTTCGCGAGATCGCGCATGGAGAGATCCTGCGCGTCCTTGATGTTCGGGACGAGGAGGCCGCGCGGGGTCGCCGCCGCGATGCCGAGGTTGACGTAGTGGCGCACGTGGATCTTCGCCCCGTCCTCCTCCTCGACCCAGGCCGCGTTGATGGTCGGCGTGCGCTGCACGGCCCAGATGACCGCGCGCGCGACGATGAGGAGCGGCGAGATCTTGACGTCGGCGAAGTCGGGCGAGGCCTTGAGCCGCTTGACGTACTCCATCGTGCGGGACGCGTCGACATCGGTCCAGACGGAGACGTGGGGCGCGGTGTAGGCCGACTTGACCATGCCCGTGGCCGTCGCCTTGCGCACGCCCTTGACGGGGATCGACTCGATGCGCCCGGGCGGGGAGAGCACCGGCTCAGCGGCCGCGACGGGCTCGACGGGGATCTTCTCCTCGCGCACCGCGGGCCACTCGGGCGTGGAGATGTTGCGGAAGACGGAGGCCTGCTCCGCGTGCCTCAGCACGTCGTCGCGCGTGACCTCGCCCACGCTCCCCGTCGCCCGCACGTCCGCCAGGTCGACGCCGAGGTCGCGCGCGAGCTTGCGCACGGGAGGCTTCGCGAGCACGCCCACGGCCTGCGCCGGCGCGTTCTCCTGCTTCTTCCGGCGTCTGCGCGTGGACGCCTCGCCGCCGGAGCCGTAGCCCACGAGCACCGACCCGCCGCCCTCCTCCGCGGCGGGCGCATCCGCCGGGCCGTCGTCCGCCGACGCGCCGGCGGCGTCCGGCGCACCGTCGTCCGAGGGGTCCGCTCCGGCATCCGCGATCGTGATGATCGCCGTGCCGACGTCGACCGTGTCGCCCTCGGCCACGAGCAGCTCGCCGACGACGCCGGCATACGGGGACGGCAGCTCGACGACCGACTTGGCCGTCTCGATGTCGGCGACGACGTCGTTGATCCCGAGATCGTCTCCCGGCTTGACGCGCCAGGCGACGATCTCGGCCTCGGTGAGGCCCTCGCCGACGTCGGGGAGGTGGAAGGTCTGCATCCCGGGTCCTCTCGGTGGAGATCAGTACGCGAGCGCGCGGTCGACGGCCTCGAGCACGCGGTCGGCGTCGGGCAGGTACACGCCCTCGAGCTTCGCAGCGGGGAAGGGCACGTCGAAGCCCGACACTCGAAGGATAGGCGCCTCGAGCGCGTAGAAGGCGCGCTCGGCGACCGTCGCGGCGATCTCGCTGCCCACGCTCGCGAAGCCCGGCGCCTCCTGCGCGTAGACCATCCGGCCCGTCGAGCGCACCGAGTCGACGATGGGGCCGTAGTCGACGGGCGAGAGCGAGCGCAGGTCGATCACCTCGCAGCTCGTGCCCTCCGCCTCCGCGAGCGCGGACGTCTGCAGCAGCGTCGTCACCATGGCGCCGTGGCCGACGAGCGTGACGTCCGTGCCCTTGCGCACGACGCGGCTCGCGTGCAGCGGCGCCGGGCGCTCGGCGCGGTCGACCTCGCCCTTGGGCCAGTACCTGCTCTTCGGCTCCATGAAGACCACGGGGTCGTTCGAGCGGATGGCGTCCTGGATCATCCAGTACGCGTCGTTCGGGGTCGACGGGCTCACCACGCGCAGGCCCGGCGTGTGCGCGAAGTACGCCTCCGGGCTCTCCTGGTGGTGCTCGACGGCGCCGATGTGCCCGCCGTAGGGGATGCGGATGACCACGGGCAGCGACAGGGCGCCCTCATGCCGGTTCGTGAGCTTGGCGAGCTGCGTGGTGATCTGGTCGAAGGCGGGGAAGACGAAGCCGTCGAACTGGATCTCGATGACGGGGCGGAACCCGTTCATCGCGAGGCCGATCGCCGTGCCGACGATGCCCGACTCCGCGAGCGGCGTGTCGAGCACCCGCTGCCCGCCGAACTCCGCCAGCAGGCCCTCCGTGATGCGGAACACCCCGCCGAGGCGGCCGATGTCCTCGCCCATCATGAGGACGCGGGGGTCGTCGGCCATCGCCTGGCGGAGGCCCGCGTTCAGCGCCTTGGCGAAGGTCAGCGTCTCGAGCGTCATGCCGTGCCCTCCTCGAACGAGGCCTCGTAGTCGGCAAGCCAGCGGCGCTGCTCGTCCACGAGCGGATGCGGCTCGGAGTACACGTGCGCGAACATCGACTGCGGCACCGGGGCGTCCAGGGTGACGATGCGCTCGCGCAGATCGGCGGAGACCGCCTCGCCCTCGGCGTCGACGTCGGCGAAGAACTGCTCGGATGCGCCGCGCGCGAGGAGGTAGGCGCGCATGCGGGCGATCGGGTCGCGCTCGGCCCAGAGCGCCTCCTCGTCCTTCGTGCGGTACTTCGTCGGGTCGTCGCTCGTGGTGTGGGCGCCGCGACGGTAGGTGACCGCCTCGATCGCCCGCGGGCCGCGGCCGTCGCGCGCCTCGTCCAGCGCCGTCCGCGCGACGGCGTAGCTGGCGAGCACGTCGTTGCCGTCGATCCGCACGGAGTCGATGCCGTAGCCGGCCGCGCGCGCGGCGAACGGGGCGCTCGCCTGCGTCGCCACCGGGACGGAGATGGCCCACTGGTTGTTCTGCAGGAAGAAGACCGTCGGGCTCTTGTACGAGGCCGCGAAGACCATCGCCTCGTGCACGTCGCCCTCGCTCGATGCGCCGTCGCCGTAGTAGACGATGACGGCCTCGTCCTTGTCGGCGTCGCCCGAGCCCGTCTTGCCGTCGAAGTTCAGGCCCATCCCGAAGCCCGTCGCGTGCAGGGTCTGCGAGCCGAGCACGAGCGTGTAGATGTGGGTGTTGCCGTTGCGCTCCTCCCACGGGTTCCAGCCGCCGTGGCTGATGCCGCGCATGAGCCGGATGATGCCGATCGGGTCGACCCCGCGGACGCGCGCCACCGCGTGCTCCCGGTAGGAGGGGAAGACGTGGTCCTGGGGACGGGCCGCGTGCGCCGAGCCGACCTGGGCGGCCTCCTGCCCGAACGACGGCGGCCACAGCGCGAGCTGGCCCTGCCGCTGCAACAGGGTCGCCTGCTGGTCGAACGCCCGGATGACGGCCATGTCGCGGTAGAGCCGCTCCAGCTCGGCGTCTTCGAGGGCCTCGATGAGGGGGAGGTAGCGCTCCGCCGCGGGCGACGGGGCGAACGTGCCGTCGGGGGACAGCACGCGCACCGTCGCGGGGTCGGTCAGGAAGTCTGGCGAAGTCACTTCTCCACGCTAATCGCGTCGAGCCGAACGTGTGGGGGAACACGGCGGACAACGGATCGCCGGTTTCGTCGTCCGGACCCCACAGACGTATGCGGCGGAGCGGATGACGGCATGGCTAGGGTGATCCGATGAGCGTCACCGAGGAGTACCGCGCGAGCCGCGACCTGCTGCTGTCCCTGCGAGAGGATCACGACCGCGCGGTCGAGAAGTTCTCCTGGCCGGAGCTCGGCGACCGCTTCAACTGGGCGATCGACTGGTTCGACGACATCGCCCGCGGCAACGACCGCGCCGCCCTCGTCATCGTCGAGGAGGACGGGTCGGAGCTCGTGCGCAGCTTCGACGAGATGCGCATCGCGTCCGATCGGCTCGCGTCCTGGCTCGCGGCGCGGGGCGTGGGCCGCGGCGACCCCGTGCTGCTCATGCTCGGCAACCAGGTCGAGATGTGGGACGCCATGCTCGCGATCATGAAGCTCGGCGCCGTCATCCTGCCCACGACGACGGCGCTGGGCGCCGACGATCTCGCCGACCGCATCGAACGCGGACACGTGCGCGCCGTCGTGTGCAACGCCGCCGACACGGGGAAGCTCGCCCCGATCGAGGGCGACTTCGCGCGGTTCAGCGTCGGGGCAGCCGACGGATGGGACGACCTGCGCGAGGCGGCGTCACTCCCGCACGCGCCGTCCGCGCATCCGGGGACGGCGCCATCCGATCCGCTGCTGCGCTACTTCACGTCGGGGACGACGTCGCGGCCGAAGCTCGTGGAGCACTCGCAGGCGTCGTACCCGGTCGGTCACCTCTCGACCCTGTTCTGGACCGGCGTGCGGCCCGGCGACACGCATCTCAACATCTCGTCGCCCGGATGGGGGAAGCACGCCTGGAGCAGCTTCTTCGTCCCGTGGATCGCCGAGGCGACGATCTTCGTCTACAACTACGGCCGGTTCGACGCGGCGGCGCTGTTGGACGAGCTGCGCCGCCGGGCGGTCGACACGTTCTGCGCCCCGCCGACGGTGTGGCGGATGCTCATCGGCGCCGACCTCGGCGAGCGGCCTCCGGCGCTCCGCGAGCTGCTCTCGGCGGGCGAGCCCCTCAATCCCGAGGTCATCGCCCGCATCCGGGAGCGATGGGGGCTCACCATCCGCGACGGCTACGGGCAGACGGAGACCACGGCGCAGATCGGCAACACGCCGGGCTCGCGCGTGCAGCCGGGGTCGATGGGCCGCGCCCTTCCCGGCTACCCCATCGCGCTGCTCGACCCCGTGACGGGCGAGCCGGTCGCCGCCCCGGGCGAGGGGGAGCTCGCGCTCGACCTGTCGGAGCGCCCGCTCCCGCTGATGACGGGCTACGCGAACGACCCCGAGCGCACGGCGACGTCCACGGCGGGCGGCTTCTACCGCACCGGCGACGTCGCCCGCATCGACGACGACGGCTACATCACCTACGTCGGGCGGACCGACGACGTGTTCAAGGCCAGCGACTACAAGGTCAGCCCGTTCGAGCTGGAGTCGGTGCTCATCGAGCATCCCGCCGTGGCCGAGGCGGCCGTCGTTCCGGCGCCCGACGCCGTGCGCCTGGCGGTGCCGAAGGCGTACATCGCCCTGGCCGCGGGGCACGAGCCGACGGCCGAGACGGCGCGGTCGATCCTCGCCCACGCGCGCGAGCATCTCGCGCCGTACCTGCGTGTGAGGAGGCTGGAGTTCTTCGAGCTGCCGAAGACGATCTCGGGCAAGATCCGCCGCGTCGAGCTGCGCGCCCGCGAGGAGGACGGCTCGGTCGACCGCGACGCGGAGTGGCGCGACGAGGACTTCCCCGGCCTGCGCTCGCGCCGCTGAGAGGTCAGCGCACCGCGAGCGCCGCGGCCACCTCCACGACGCGGGCGAGGGCATCCGCCTCGCCCACCGAGATGCGCACGCCCTCCGGGAACGGGCGCACGATCACGCCGGCCTCCTCGAACGCCGCGGCGGCATCCGCGCCGGCGCCGGCGAGCCACACGAAGTTCCCCTGCGCGTCCGGCACGTCCCAGCCGGCCGCGCGGAGCGCTGCGGCGAGCGCATCGCGACGCTCCGCGATCTCGGCCACGCGGGCGTCGAGATCGTCCTGGTGATCGAGGCTCGCCAGCGCCGCGCTCTCGGCGTGCGCCGTGACCGACAGCGGGATAGCCGCGCTGCGGGCGGCGTCGAGGACGCGCGGGTGGCCGATCGCGTACCCGACGCGAAGGGCGGCGAGACCGTACGCCTTCGAGAACGTGCGCAGGACGACGACGTTCGGATGGGTCTCGAAGACGCGCTCGGCGAGTCCGTCGACCACGTCCTCCGACGTGGCGAACTCGACGTAGGCCTCGTCGAGGAGGATGAGGACGTCGTCCGGCGCCTTCTCGACGAAGGCGCGGAGCTCCGCGCTCGTGATGGCGGGGCCCGTCGGGTTGTTGGGGGTGCAGAGCAGGATGCACCGGGTGCGCTCGGTGATCGCCGCCGCGAGCGCGTCGAGGTCGTGACGCCCGTCGGGGAGGTTCGGCACCTGCACGCTCGTCGCCCCCGCCACGAGGACGAGGCTCGGGTACGCCTCGAACGACCGCCACGAGTAGAGCACCTCGTCGCCCTGACCCGCCGAGGCCTGGATGAACGCCGCGAGGAGCGAGACGCTGCCGGCGCCGACCACCACGCCGTCCGGCGAGACGCCGAAGCGCTCGCCCAACCGCGCGCGCAGCCGCGCGGCGGTCGCATCGGGGTACCGGTTGAGCGCGTCCGCCGCCCGGGTCGCCTCGACGACGCCCGGCAGCGGCTCGAAGGGGTTCTCGTTGCTCGAGAGCTTGAAGCCGTCCGCACCGGCGGCCTTGCCCTGCCGGTAGGGCGGGAGGGCGGCGATCTCGGGCCGGATGCGCGGGAGGACGGGCTCGTGGGGGGTCACGGGACGATTCTAGGGAACCGGGTCATTCGGCGAGGACACGATCGAGTCCGTCGAAGAGCGCATCCGACCACCACGCGTAGTCGTGCCCGCCGACCCGCTGCTCGCCCGTGATCGCGATGCCGGCGCGGGTCGCGGCAGCGGCGAACGTCTCGGCCTGCGCCGACAGGTCGTGCTCCTCCGACCCGGCCTGCAGGTGGATGCGGCCACGCGCGGCGCGCGTTCCGAGGAGCCGCGTGAGGTCGCCCGGCTCCGTCGCATCGCGGCGGGGCTCCTCCCCGGCGCGGAACTGGAAGGACCCCGACTGGGCGACCGCGGTCCCGGCGAGGTCGGGCCGCAGGGCGACGATCGACGCGGCGGCGAGGCCGCCGTAGCTCTGGCCCGCGACGATCGTGCCGGAGACGCCGGGCCAGCGCCGGCGCGCCGCGGGGAGTACGACCTCCCCGAGGAGGGCCGCGATGCGCTCAGGATGCGGGAGCAGCTCGGCCCGCCCCGGCCCCGAGTCGACGAGCACGACCGCGAGCGGCGGTCCCGCGCGCCGGGCGAGCGCCTCGGCGAGGGGGAGCCCCCGCCAGCGCTCGCCGTCGAAGAGCACGAGCAGGCGGGCGGGCTCCTCGGCCGGGTCGATCGCCCAGACGGGATGGAGCGTGTCGAGTCGTACGGCGGGAGCCGCCGTCGTACGGGCGCGCCGCGCCTCGCGCCATGCGGGATGTTCCGGCGCGGCGGGCATCCGCAGGACGCTGGAGCGACGCCCGAGGGGGTTCGGCAGCGTCTCCGCGCAGAGCGGATCGGCTGTCCCCGCGTGGTGGATGCGCAGCCATCCCTCGCGGTCTCGGCCCGCATCCGTCGGGATCGACTCGGCCTCGACGATGCGATAGCTCGCCACGAGCGCGTCGGGGAGGAGGTAGCTCACGTGCCAGACGTCGCTGTCGTCGATGCGCTCGAAGCGCGCCGCCGTGACGTCCTCACGATGGCGGTCGGTGACGGAGTTGACGTGGACGATCGCCTCGAGGCCCGGCCTCGTCGGCCGCCAGAGGAACGACGTCTCGCGAAGACCTCCCCCGACCTCGCCGAGCACGGGCGCCGTCGGATGCCGTTCCCAGAAGCCCGGCGTGCGGGCATCCGCGACGAGCGCATCGGGGACGATCCGGATGGGCGTCCCGTCGTCGTTCACCGGTGTGCACGGCGCCTTCTCCCAGAGGACGCTCATCGGGGCAGCGATCCGAGCGGCAGCACGAGAGGGGCGCCCGAGACGGGGTCGGGCACGACCCGGCAGACGAGCCCGAACGCGGCCTCGACGCCCTCCTCCGTGAGGACCTCGTCGGGGGCGCCCTCCGCGAGGATCGCTCCGTCGCGCATGACGACGAGCCGGTCGGCGTACCGGGCTGCGTGGTTGAGTTCGTGGAGCACCGCGACGATCGTCACGCCGCGCTCCCCGTTGAGCCGGCGGCACAGCTCGAGCACCTCGATCTGGTGGGCGATGTCGAGGGAGGTCGTCGGCTCGTCGAGGAGGAGGACGGGCGTCTCCTGGGCGAGCACCGTCGCGATCCACACCCGCTGGCGCTGTCCGCCCGACAGCTCGGCGACGTGCCGGTCGGCGAGCTCCTCGACGCCCGTGGCCCGCAAGGCGTCGCGCACGGCGCGCTCGTCCTCGCGCGACCACTGGCGGAAGAAGCTCTGATGCGGGTATCTTCCGCGGGAGACGAGATCGGCGACCGTGATGCCGTCGGGGGCCGTCGCCGACTGCGGCAGCAGCGCGAGACGCCGCGCGACCCGGCGAGCCGGGATGTCGTCGAGCGGCACGCCGTCGAGCGTGACCACGCCCGCGGACGGCGTGAGCACGCGGCTCAGCGCCCGAAGCAGCGTGGACTTGCCGCACGCGTTCGGGCCGATGATCGCGGTGAAGGCGCCGGGGACGATCTCGATGTCGAGCCCCGTGCTCACACGGCGCCCGTCGTAGCCGAGGTCGAGCCCGGATCCGGCGAGGCGGGGGATGTCGGATGTCGTCATATGCGCGTCGTCCTGCGGGTGAGAAGCCAGATGAGGTAGACGCCGCCGAGGACGCCCGTCATGAGCGCGACGGGCACACGGAGGCCGAACGGGAGGGACTGCGCCGCGAGATCGGCGCCGACGAGGAGCGCCGCGCCCATGAGCGCCGACCCCGCGATGGGCACACCCGGCGCGGCCAGCAGCCGGCGTGCGATGTGCGGAGCGGCGAGCGCGACGAAGCTGATGGGCCCGCACACGGCCGTCGCGACCGCCGCGAGGACGACCGCGACGAGAAGGGCGGCGCGGCGGACGAGGTGCGTGCGCACGCCGACGCCCGCGGCGAAGTCGTCGCCGAGCTCCATGACGTCGAGGCTGCGCGTGAGGACGACGAGCACGGGGACGAGAACCGCGAAGGCGACGACCGCCGTGAGCGCCTGCGCCCATGTCCGGCTGTTGAGCGTCCCGGTGAGCCAGATCTGCGCCGCGATCGCGGTCTCGGCCGTCGAGCGCGTGAGCAGGAGGCTGTTGATCGCCGCGAGGAAGGCGCCCGCGCCGATGCCGACGAGGATGAGCCGGTATCCGGCGTCGCCCCGCCCTCCCGCGGAGAGCACGAAGACGAGGAGGGCCGTGACGATTCCGGAGGCGACCGCGGCGACCGCGACCGTGACGCCCGTGGCCTGGAAGAGGGTGATCGCGACGATGGCGCCCGTGGCCGCTCCCGTCACGAACCCGATGATGTCGGGCGAGCCGAGCGCGTTGCGGGAGAGCGACTGGAAGGTCGCGCCGGAGACCGCCAGCATCGCGCCGACCGCCATCCCGGCGATCACGCGGGGCATCCGGACGTTCAGGACGATGTTCGTCGCGGCGCTCTCCGCATACCCGCCCAGCGCCGCCCACAGGTCGGAGGGGGCGAGGGGCGTCGACCCGGTCATCATGCCGAGGGCGGCGAAGACCGCGCACGCGACGGCGAGCGCGACGCACACGACGAGGGTGCGCGGCCGCCACCGCAGGGAGACGCCGCGGGAGCGCAGGACGCGCTGGCCCGGGGCGAGGGAGGCGTCGGATCGGATGGTCACAGCGTCGGGACCCTCCGCCTGCGCACGAGCCAGATGAAGACGGGAGCGCCGATGGCCGCGCTGACGATCGACGCCTGCAGCTCGCTCGGGACGGCGACGGCGCGGCCGAGGATGTCGGCGGCGAGCAGCAGGACGGCCGCGACGAGGGCGCAGAACGGGATGAGCCGCCTGTGGTCGGGGCCGACGAGGGCGCGCCCGACGATCGGCGCGGTCAGCCCGATGAAGCCGATCGGCCCGGCGGCGGCCGTCGCGGCGCCGGCGAGCAGCACGACGGCGATCCCCGCGAGGAGCCAGGTGCGGCGGGGCGAGGCGCCCAGGGTGCGGCCGAGCTCCGCCCCCATCGCGAGGGCGTTGAGGTCGGGGGCGATGGCGACCGCGAGCAGGAGGCCGACGGCGATCGCGACGCTCACGGAGGGCAGGACGGTGCCGTCCCTCCCCTGGAAGGATCCGGTGTCCCAGAACCGGAAGGAGTCGAAGACGTGGGGGAAGTTCACGAGGATCGCCGAGGTGTAGGAGCCGAGGACGACGCTCAGCGCCGCCCCCGCGAGGACGAGGCGCACGGGGTTCGACGCGTGCTGCAGGGCGCCTCCGAGCGCGTAGACGGCGACCGCGGCGACCGCGGCGCCCGCGAACGCGAACCAGAGGTACACCTCCACCCGCGCGAGGCCCGTCACGAGCACACCGGTCGCCACGGCCGCAGACGCGCCGGCGTTGACGCCCAGGAGACCCGGCTCGGCGAGGGGGTTGCGGGTCATCGCCTGCATGAGCGCCCCGGCGACGCCGAGCGCCGCCCCGACGAGGAGGACGAGAGCCGTGCGGGGCAGGCGCAGCAGCCGGATGGTCAGGTGGGCGTCGTGCGTGGCGTCGAAGGCCGTCAGCGCCTCCCACACCACGCGCGGCTCGATCGCGCGGGATCCGATGAGGACGCTCAGCACGGAGAACACGACGATGGCGCCGATCGCCGCGAGCACGAGTGCGAGGAGTCGGAGCCCGCGGCGTCTCACCGCGGGCTCCGACTCCTGCGCCGGGTCGGCGCGGGCGATCGTCTCAGGCACCCAGTTCCGCGACGAGCGTGTCTGCGATGTCGAGCGCGCTGTAGTAGTCGATGCGGAACGACGTCTCGCCGAGCGGGTAGACCTGGCCGCTCCGGATGGCCGGCGCGTTGGCGAACACCGGCTCGTCCACGAGGCTCTCGAGCGTGTCGTCGCCCCCCGAGACGAGGAGCACCGTGTCGGCCGTCAGCGTCGCGACCGCGTTCTCGACGGAGAGGAACGCGAAGTCGCTGCGCGCCTGCTCCGAGGTGTCGAGTCCCTCGGGGGCTGCGGCGATCGCGAAGCCCAGCGACTCGAGCAGGTCGGCGTGCGGGCTGCCCGCCTTGGCGAAGGCGGTGTCGTTCTCGGTGCCGTTGTAGACGACGGCGTTGGCCTCGCCCTCCGGGACCTCGATCGCGGAGGCGGCGTCCTCGATCTCCGCCTCGTACGCGTCGAGCGTCGCATCGACGTCGTCCTCCAGGCCCGTGGCCTCGCCGAGGGCGACGGCGAGCTCCTGCCAGGACTGGCTGCCGTAGTCGAGCGCGACGGTCGGCGCGATCTCGGAGAGCTGGTCGTAGGCGTCGGCGGTCGTGTCGGCGCCCGACGTCGAGATGACGATGAGGTCGGGCGCGGCGGCGATGACCGCCTCGAGGTCGAGATCGAGGTCGGGGTACAGCTCCTCCAGGCCCCGCTCCTCGGCGACATCCGCCCACTGGGAGAAGAAGCCCCGGTCATCCGTGATCGAGCTCACCGTCGTCGCCGCGCTCGCCGTCACCGGCGCGTCGATGGCGAGGAGCGTGCCGGTGATCGTGACGGAGGTCGAGACGATGTTCTCCGGCTGGGCATCGATCGTCGTCTCGCCGAGCTCGTGCTCGATCGTGCGAGGCCAGGAGCCCTCGTCGGTCGATGCCGCCGAGGGGTCGTCATCGGCACGGCTGCTGCAGCCTGCGACGGTGGCGGCGAGCGCGGTGGCCACCACGACGGCGACGACGCAAGGGAGGGAGTTGTTCATGCGTTTCCTCTCGGGACGCGCCCATTCGGCGAACGGGCGGAAGACGCGGTCGCCGGGCAGTCGTCGGGCACGACCGCTGCCACGCCTCGCGCGGCTGGCCGGAGACCCAGCCGACGCTAGTTTAGGATTGCCTAAGTCACAGCACATCGCTGTGCCCGGACACACCGTCCCTGCCTCTGGACATCCGCATGCACACCGCACAGCTCGTCGACTCCGTGCGGCACACCCATGGCGAGCACGAGCTCACATGGGTCGCCGCGGGCGAGCTGCGCCTGACGATCGGCGTCCGGGAGTGGACGGTCGACGCCGCCCGCGCGCTGTGGATCCCCGCGGGCATCCCGCACCTGGTCCGCCCCGCCCGGAACGCCCTCGCGCTGCCGCTGTTCTTCCCGTCCGCCCGCTGGCCGAGCCCGTACGCCGAGCCTCGCGCGGTGCCGAGGTCCGAAGAGCTCGACGCGCTGGCTCGAACGCTCGCCCAGCCGGGCCTCGCGACGCCCAGCACGCTCCACGCATCCCGACGGCGACTCCTCGACATCGTCGCGGCCGCGGAGGCGCCGGGGCTGCCTCTGCCGCACGATCCGCGCGCGAGGGAGATCGCCGACGCCCTGGTGGCCGATCCGTCACGCCCGGAGACCCTCGAGGAGTGGGGCAGGATCATCCATGTCAGCGCCAAGACGCTCCAGAGATCCTTCTCCTGCGAGACCGGGATGCGCTTCCCGGAATGGCGCACCCGACTGCGGCTGCGCACCGCGCACCGCCTGCTGACGTCCGACGAGACCATCGCCTCGATCTCGTCGCGCGTCGGCTACGCCAGCTGCACCGCCTTCATCGACGCGTTCCGGCGCGAGTACGGCGACACCCCCGCGCACCTGCGGCGCACGGGCGACCTCTCCGCCGCGTAGGCGGGCCGTCGCGGAAGACGCCCCGCCCCTCGGAGTGCGATCGCAGGCTCAGATGCGACACTTCCGGCATGGGCTTCCTCATCCGTGTCGCCGTGAACGCCTTCGCGATCTGGGTCGTGAGTCTCGTGCCGTTCCTGCACGTCACGATCACCCCGTTCGCACCGGGCGGCGACCTGCAGCTGGTCATCAGCCTGCTCGCCATCGCCGCGCTCTTCGCCGTCGTCAACACGATCGTCGGCACCGCGATCAGGATCGTGGCCTTCCCGCTGTTCGTGCTGACCCTCGGGCTCTTCTCCCTTCTCCTCAACGGCATCCTGCTGTGGGTGACCGCCTGGGTGATGAGCCCCTGGGACTGGGGGCTCAGCCTCGACGGGTTCTGGCCGGCCGTGCTCGCCGGCATCCTCCTCAGCCTCATCAACTGGGTCTTCGGCATCCTCCTGCGCCCGCAGAAGAAGCGCCGCTGATCCCGCGGGAGACCTCGCGCCCTCAGAACGACCCACCGCCCTCGCGGCCCGACCGTTCCGGCGTCTGCTCCGGACGGAAGCCGAAGACCTCGATCGTCTCCGCCTCGCCGAGATGCGCGAGCCGGTCCCGGACGCCCTCGAGGCGCGGATCGGCCGACGCGTCGAACTCGCGCGCCGTCTCGACGTAGGAGTCGAGACGATGGGCGGGGAGGAGGAGATCGGCCGGCGTGCTCGGAGGATCGTAGGTCCGCTCGACGAGGACGGTCCCCTCGGACCCCGTCGCATGCGGGTGTCCTCCGCCCGCGAGCAGCGGCACGGGATCGTCGTCGTGACGCAGGGCGACGACGAGGGGCCCTCCGCCCGCATCGGCCTCCACGGGCGCGCCGAGCGTCACGAGCGTCCGCACGTCGTACCCGCCCTCCGCCACGAGCCAGCTCGCGATCATGCCTCCCTGCGAGAAGCCCACCGCGTGCAGCGGATCGCCGGGGCCCGCACCGGCGTCCCGCAGAGCGAGCTCCACGGCCTCGTACGCCTGGGACCGCTCGCCCACGTAGAGCTTCAGGTTCGACGCCCAGTCGAGCACCGTCCCCTCCTCCGACTGCGTGCCGGCGACGTAGAGGGCGAACTCCCGCGAGCCGTCCGGCATCGTGTACCGCTCCACCCGGATCGTCGCGTCGGACCCGTCCGGCACCCGCGACGCCATGTCGCCGATCGATCGCGGTGCGGCCGCCGGCGCGCCGGGCGTGGCGGGAAGCATGCGCGGCCGAGCCGCACGGCCGCGCAGACGCTGACCGGGCGGGATCCTCCCGAAGCCCCTGTCGCGGAGCACCTCCATCGGGAAGGAGAGGAACGCCAGCATGCGCGGCACCGAGATCCCGAACATCCCCAGCAGCGCGTTCGGGCCTCCCCGCAGCTGCCGCTCGAACTCCCGGCCGTGCTCGCCGCGCCATTCGACGAGCATCCGCTCCGCCTCCTCGGTCGCGCCGGGGCTGCGCGCCTCGAGACCGCGTGCGCGCTGCTCGATCGACCGCAGCAGGTCGTCGTGCGGACGGCCGTGCGGGAGCCCGAGCATGAGCACCCTCGCCTGCAGCTCGACGAGCTCGTACACGTCGGCCGCGAACCGCATGGCGGCGGCGAGGTCGGCGGTGCGCGACGCCTCCTGCGCGATGTGCCCGGCGGCGGCGAGGATGCCGGAGGTCGGGATGAGGGTGTCGGCGAGCGGGTACGCCGCCGCGCGCATCTCCGACGCGGCGCCCTCGAGACGCGCGGCGTCGGCGGTCACCCGGGCCGCCAGCCCGCGCAGCTCCTCCGGGTCGACCGCGACCGCGCCGCCATGACCGACGTCCATCGTCACGCCGCCGGGAAGAGGGTCGTCCGAGCCGCCGACGCGAGCGCCTCCGCCTCCGCGTCACAACGGAACCCGAGGCCGTGCAGGGCCGCCACGAGATCGCGCGACGACGCCCGGAAGCGATCCGCTGCCTCCGATCTCCACATCGTGAGCATCGAGACCGACGCGAGCGAGGACGCCGCCTCGCGCACCTCGGTCGCGACGCCGTCGATCCGTCCCCGCGCGACGCCGACCAGGCGCCGCAGCTCCTCTTCCGTCATCATGGGATCCACTTTCGCGCTCCCCGCGCGCCCGCGAGCCGGCCCGCGACGATCTGTGGAGAGGCCTCCGCGTGTCCCTCCCCTGTGCACACGATGACCGGTCTCCCAGGCCGCTGAGTATGATCGGAAAGGCAGCCACGCCGCTGTCCCGCCTGCTCACTCCGGCCGTCCGCCGTCCGAGCGAGCGGCCCCTCTCGATCCGGAGGCTCATCGTGACCGCATTCCCCCCCCAGCCCCTGAGCCCGCTCGACGGCCGCTACCGGAGCGTCGTCTCGCCACTGGCCGAGTACCTGTCGGAGGCGGGTCTCAACCGCGTCCGCGTGGAGGTCGAGATCGAGTGGATCATCACCCTCACCAACAACTCGCTCTTCGGCACGACCCCGCTCTCGCAGGACGACAAGGCGCGCCTGCGCGCGCTGTACCTCACCTTCGGACAGGCCGAGATCGACTGGCTCGCCGAGCGCGAGGCCGTCACGCGCCACGACGTCAAGGCCGTCGAGTACCTCGTGCGCGATCGCCTGGAGCAGCTCGGGCTCGCGGCGCTCGCCGAGCTCACGCACTTCGGCGCCACGAGCGAGGACATCAACTCGCTCGCCTACGCCCTCACCGTCAAGCGCGCCGTCGCCGAGGTGTGGCTGCCGGCCCTCCGCGCCGTCGTGGAGAAGCTGCGCACGCTGGCGCTCGAGCACGCGGACGCCGCCCTGCTCTCGCGCACGCACGGTCAGCCGGCCACCCCGACCACCGTGGGCAAGGAGCTCGGCGTCTTCGTGTGGCGCCTGGAGCGCGTCGTCCGCCAGATCGAGGGCTCCGAGTACCTCGGGAAGTTCTCCGGCGCCACGGGGACGTGGTCGGCGCACCTCGCCGCAGCCCCCCACGTCGCGTGGCCCAACATCGCCCGCGGCTTCGTGGAGTCGCTCGGCCTCGCCTTCAACCCGCTCACGACGCAGATCGAGTCGCACGACTGGCAGATCGAGCTGTACGACCGCGCGAAGCACGCGGGGGGCATCCTCCACAACCTCGCGACCGATGTCTGGGCCTACATCTCGCTCGGCTACTTCGCGCAGATCCCCGTCGCGGGCGCCACGGGCTCGTCGACCATGCCGCACAAGATCAACCCCATCCGCTTCGAGAACGCCGAGGCGAACCTCGAGATCGCGGGCGGCCTGTTCACCACCCTCGCGCAGACGCTCGTCACCTCGCGCCTCCAGCGCGACCTGACCGACTCCTCGACGCAGCGCAACATCGGCGTCGCCCTCGGCCACTCGCTCGTCGCGCTCGACAACCTGCTGCGCGGGCTCGACGAGATCTCGCTCTCGCGCGACGCGCTGGCGGCCGACCTCGACGCGAACTGGGAGGTGCTCGGCGAGGCCGTCCAGACGACGGTGCGCGCCGAGATCGTCGCGGGGCGCTCGCAGATCAGCGACCCCTACGCCCTCCTCAAGGAGCTCACGCGCGGACGTCGCGTCGGCGCCGCCGAGCTCGCCGAGTTCGTGGAGGGACTCGACATCGGCGACGAGGCGAAGAAGCGCCTGCTCGCGCTGACGCCCGCGACCTACACGGGCCTCGCCGAGCAGCTCACGCGCACCTACCTCTGAGGCGGCGCCGTCCGCGGAGGCTCCCCGGAGGCTCTGCGGACGGCGCCGGCAGGAGGAGAGAACGCCGTGGTGGGGAGGACGACCCCAGCGCGGCCATCCCCCTGCCGGCGCCTCCTCCTCTCAGCGCCCGCCGGCCCGCGCACGCCGCGCCGCGGACCCGCGCGTCTCAGTCGTCGGCAGAGTCGTGCAGCGACTCGTCGTCCAGCAGCGGCAGGTCCGCGCGCGTGACGAGCTGCGACGACACCGCGTACTCGACGAGCCGTGCGCGGCGGTTCGTCGCGAGCCTCCCCGTGCCGCCGCGCAGGCCCTGCACGCCCATCCGGTCGAGCTTGTCGCAGACGTTGTCGAGCTTGCGGTTGAACTTGCTCATCGTCCAGCCGAGGCGCGCCGCCGCCGCGCTCGAGGACGGCAGCTCGCTCACGCTCACTCCCTCGCGGCGCAGCATGGGCTCGGCGAGCGCGACGATGAGCACCCGCTGCAGGGGCGTGAAGCTCACGGGCATGACGGTCGCCTCCCCCGTCATCGAGGTCTGCACCTGGCTCGCCACGGAGTAGTGCGCCTCGTCCGTGTGGAGGGCGATCTCGTAGGTCGTCGGCCCTGCGGTGAAGACGATGACGCTCTGCGCGAAGACGATGGGCATCCGCGCGCCGGGCGACAGCCACGACTGCACGGCGCCGCCCGCGCTCGAGACCGTCGGGGCGAGGCGTGAGCCGACGTTCGCCAGCCACCACAGGCCCTCATGGAACGACAGCTCGAGGAAATGCCGGTGCAGATACGGATTGTCGTCGACCGAGAGGTCGCCTTCCCTCCCGATCGTGAACCGGGCGTGCGGGCTCACGGTGTGCCACTCGCCCGCGAACTCGACGCGCAACGGCCTCTCCGTGCCGGGCATGGTGTCCGTCGGGACGCTCTCGGACAGGCTGGCCGGGTTCTCGGCCATGGCGGACCTCCATCGTGCGATCGTCCGGGCGGACGGAGAGCGGACGGCGTGCGCGCGTCGGCGCGGTTCTCACCCGCTCGATGACCGGAGCGCCCCCGACCGCGTACCGCGGCCGACGGGCGCATGACGCTCCTATGCTAGGGCCGCGGGGTGCACGATTCCCCGCCTTGACATGGGCAGTTCGACCCATCGGATGCGCTCAGTGCGACGGCAGGCCCCGGCGCTCGAGGGCCGCGCGCGCGTTCTCCCGGCCGTGCAGGCCCGCGACATCGCGCACGCGCGCGACGACGGCGGAGATCCAGCTGCCCGAGCGCCCCTGCGAGGCGTTGTACGCGTCGAGCTCCTGCTCGTACGCGGCGACGTCGGCGCGCTGCGTCTCGCGATACCCCTCGCGCGAGCGGACGGCGCCCTGCGGCAGACGGGGCTTGATGCCCGCGGTGTCGTCCGGATCGGGCCATCCGAGCGCCACCCCGAACGCGACGGCAGACCGCTGCGGCAGGCCGATCTCGGCGGCGGACGCCTCGGGACGGTTGCGCAGCGATCCGAGGTAGCAGGTTCCGAGACCGAGCGACTCCGCCGCGACGACGGCGTTCTGCGCCGCGATGGCCGCGTCGGCGAACGCCACGAGGGTGCTCTCGAGGTAGTCCGCCGCCTCCGCGGGCGCTCCCTGCCACGACGCCACCTCGGCCGCGCGCGCCCAGTCGGCGACGAAGAGCAGCACCACGGGGGCGCCGGCGATGAGGGCGCTCCCGTGCGCCTGCTCGACGAGCCGTCGTCTGCGCGCCTCGTCGCGCACCTCGACGACGCTCCACGACTGGTTGTTCGAGGAGCTCGCAGCCGACTGCGCGGCGGCGATGATCGCCGTGACGTGCTCGTCCGTCACCTCGCCCGGCGAGAAGCTCCGCACCGTGCGGTGGCGCAGGAGCAGCGCCAGCGTGTCCGAGGAGAGCAGGGCGGGATCCGTCAGCGTCGGGGCTCCCGCCCCGTAGCGACGGCGCAGCAGCGAATTGACGTCTCTGCCGGTGGGCGTGTCGGTCACGGGGGGCCTCCTGTGCGATCGGACGGTACCGCGCCAGCCTATGTTCGGCGGCGCAGGGGCGGCTCCGCCGGCGTCACACGGGTCCACACGCCTACTTCGCGGAGCCGGACTCCGCGTCGCCCTCGGTCTCGTCGTCCGAGGGCAGGAGGACGGCGTGGTCGATCGTCCTCGTGACGTCGGCGGGGTCGACGACGAGCAGCAGCATCGCCAGGATGAGCAGCACGACGATGAAGACGATGCCCGCGATGATCGCGGCGACCGTCCAGGCCTGGGCGATGACCTCCGGGGGCTGCGATGTGAACGCGCCCATCGACATCGCCCCGACGAGGAGGGCGAACACCGCCGAGCCGAACGCGACGGCGAGCAGCTGGACGGGGCGCATGAGCGCGCGGCGGGTGGGCTTGTCGGTCACGGACGTTCCTCCGGGATGCGGGGCTCGGCCTCGCTGATGGGTGCTGCCGCCGTCTGCCTCGGCGCGTCCGGCGACAGGCCGGCGATGGCGAGGAATACCGCGACGATCGCGGCGTACCCGCCGAAGAGGCCGACGGCGATGATCTCCCCCGTGAGGGTGAAGGCCTGACCGGCGTCCTCGATGTAGTAGTCGAGCACGTAGTCCGCGGGGACGACCAGCGTCGCCGCGGCGACGACGAGCGTCAGGACGCCGACCGTGAGCGCGTCGCGCGCACCGTCTCCGTCTCCGCGGCGGCGCCGGGCCACGCCGAGCCCGGTCTCGAGCACCCCGGCGACGAACGCCCACAGGGGGACCAGGACGAAGTACAGGAGCGGGCCGCGCAGCGGCGCGATGCCCGCGACCATCCCCGCCGCCAGGTAGACGACGGCGAGGAGGACGGGGACGGCCCGCTCGCCCGCCGGCGCGACCATCCAGGCGCCGAGGCCGAGGGCGAGGGCCGTCGCGACGGCCCATCCGCTGAAGATCGGCAGTCCGACGATCGCCGAGTGGTCGGGCGAGAAGGTCACCATGAGCGCCGCGATCGCCGCGACGAGCGCGCGGAGCAGCTGGACGTGACGTGTGCTCGGCGTGAACGGCCTGGCTGCGGGCATGGCGGGACCTCATACGTGCGAAGGGACATGCCCAGTCTAGGGAACCCGCCGCTGTGAACGTCCCGTCACCGGCTGCGCCGCCGAGGTCCCGGGTCGGCGGCGGGAGGCGGGACGCATCCCGCCTCCCGCTCGGCTCAGCCGCGTGCGACGGGGTTGGGCATCTGGCCCGCGTAGAGCAGCGACTCGGCCTGGTTGCCGATGTCGACCATCTGCATGGTGTTGCGCAGCTGCAGGCGGTTGAGACACGAGTGCGCGAAGCCCTGCGCCCTGAGGTCGACGTCTCCCGCGAGACCCCGCGCGACGTCGGGATGCGCGTCCTCGTACCGGTCGAGCACGTCGGCGACGAGCGCCCAGAACCGGTCGGCGGAGAGCACGCCGTCGGCGTCGAGGATGCCGGAGAGATGACGGAGCACGCCGTCGAACACGTCGGTGAAGATCGCCAGGGCCTTCTCCCGCCCCGGCGCGACGGCCCGGATGCGTTCCGTCCCGGGCGGCAGCGCGCGCTCTCCGAGCACGGCGACCTCCTCCCCGATGTCCTTCATGAGCGCACGCGCCACGGTGTGGTCGCGCAGCACGAGGATGAGGTTCTCGCCGTGCGGCATGAAGGCGAGGTCGTGTGCGAGCACCGCGTGCACGAGGGGACGCAGGTAGGCGTCGAGGTAGGCGCGCACCCACGCGTCCGCCGGCCGTCCCGACGCGCGGACGAGCGCCGTGGCGTACGCGGCGCCATCGTGATCGCGATGGAGCAGCGCCGCCATCGTGACGAGGCGCTCCCCGGGCGCGAGCCGCGGGACCGGGCTCTCCCGCCAGAGCGCGGCGAGCATCTTGCGCTGCGGGTTCGTCTCCGCCGTGCGGTGGTAGACGTCGCCCGTGTACCCCACGGCCGACCGCTCGCGCAGCACCTCGAACCCCGCGTCGCCGAACGCCGGGTCGCCGCTCACGAGATCGGCGACCCAGTCGTTGATGGCAGGGGTGTCTCGCATGTAGGCCGGAGACAGTCCGCGCAGGAAGCCCATGTTCTGGATGGCCAGGGCGACCTTGACGTAGGGCGCGCCCGCACGGGTGAGGTTGAAGAAGGTGCGGATGGACTGCTGCGGCTGGTACTCGTCCGCCGTGAGGCCGAGCGGGACGAGGTGCCCGCGCGCGATGTCGGCGGCGAAGGTCACCGGCAGCCGTTGCTCGGCCTGCCAGGGGTGGACGGGCAGGAGGTGGAAGCCCTCGGGGTCGTGCCCGTCGTCGGCGAGCCGCTCCGCGAAGGCGCGCCGTTCGTCGGCCGTGAGCGCCTGCTCGAGGTGCCCGGCCTCGTCCAGCCCGCGTCCGAGCGCGAGGTGCGTGTGCTCGCGCGCCGCCGCGACCCACACGAGCCGCGTTCGCCGTCCGTTCTCCGGCGCGTAGTCGCGGTAGTCGGAGCGCGAGAAGCCGATGCGCCCGTTGTTCGCGAGGAAGGCCGGATGCCCCTCCGTCATGGCCGCCTCGGTCTCCTGGAAGCCCGCGTCGAGCAGGGCCTCGGCCGTCGGCGTCTCCCCGGCGAGCGCGCGGTGCCGCTTGGACGCGGCGCTCGCGAGCGTGGACGACAGCTCCTCGAGGTACACCGCGACGAGGTCCTCGGGCAGGCCCAGCAGCGGCTGCAGCTCGAGCACGAGCTCCAGGACGTCGAGCTCCGCGGATGCCCCGCCCCGGCTGCGTCGGATGCTCGCCTCGTCGATCGCCCAGTGCTCGAGCGGGAGCACGCGCGCGCGGAAGGCGTAGCGCGATGAGCCGTCGGCGACCTCCAGCTCCCACTCTCCCTCCTCCGGCCCCCGCTGCGGCGCGATGAGCCGTTCGTGGGCGAACTCCGACAACGCCTTGGCGACGAGATGGCGATGCCCGTGGCGCAGGAGGTCCGGGCGCAGATACGGCTGCGGCCCGCGCCCTCCGGCCCAGCCGGCGCCCAGCGGGCTCGCCGCGAGGTCCTCCCGCGTGCAGACGCTGAGCGCTGCGCGCTTCGGATGGCCGTCGAGCACGAGGTCGACCTCCCCCAGAACCCGGAACCCCGCTGCGGCGTTCTTGGCGAGGATCGCCGCGTTGCGGACGTCCGGCTCGACGACGACGCGCGTGCGCCCGAGGCCGCCGTCCGCCCGACGGCCCAGGCAGAAGCGCAGGACCTCCCCCATGACCGCCGAGGTGAAGCCGTCGACGGGGTCCGCCGCGGGGGGCGCGACGAGCAGGTGCATGCCGACGTCGCCCGGGTCCGCGGCGAACAGCTCGTCCGGGAGGAGCGCGGAGGGCTCGTACGTCTCGACGTAGAACGCCGGCGCGCCGTCCACCCGTCCGAGCCATCCGTCCTGCGCGGGGTCCGCCGCGACCCGCTCCAGGTACGCGCGCACCTGCTGCGGGTCGTGGTCGGTCATCTCCCAGAAGCGGGAGCGCGGATGCGTCAGCCAGGCGTGCAGCATGTCCGCGTCGCGCTCGGCGTCGATCGGCTCGAGCGAGACGGCGAGGGACGACGCCGGCGTGGCGACGGACGGTGCGGTGATGGTCATCGTGCGGCCTCCAGGAAGCGCTCGGCGGTGTCGGTGGCGGGATCCGCGCCGGCGGCGGGTCCGGCGTCGCCGGGGAGCCCGAACGTCTGGAACGCGATCCGGCGCTCGATCGGATACGGCTCGCGCCCCGTCACGGCGGCGAGCACGACGGACGCGCGCCACGGCCCGAAGCCGAGGTCGGGAGCGGTCACGCCGTGCGTGTGCTCCTCGCCGTTCAGCACGTGGATGCGCTCGGCCTCGTCCACCGCGTAGTCGCGCGAGACGTCGAGCCGCCCGCGGTCGTCGAGGCGCACGCGGTGCGCGACGGGGTCGAGGAAGGCCGGCGTCTCGGACCGGTAGCCCGTCGCGGCGAGCACCGCCCCCGTCCGGTGCTCGCGGGTCTCGCCCAGCTGTCCGTGGCGCAGGGTGAGGACGTGCTCCTCCGTGGCCTCGTCGTACCGTGCGGCCACGACCTCCGTGTCCGTGAGGAGCGTCGACGGGACGGAGCGGCCTCCGCTCGAGAGCCGGTAGAGGGTGTCGTAGATGTCGTCGACGAGGTCGCCGCTGATGCCCTTGGAGAGGCTGCGCTGCTCGCGTCCGAGCCGTTCGCGCAGCTCCGCGGGGAGCGACCGGTAGTGGTCGGTGTACTCGGGAGACGTCATCTCGAGCGTGAGCTTCGTGTACTCCATCGGGAAGAACCGCGGCGAGCGCGTGACCCAGTCGACGCGGGCGTCCCTGTCCTGGACGTCCGCGAGCAGGTCGCGGTACACCTCGGCGGCCGACTGCCCGCTGCCGACGACCGTGACGGAGCCGCTCCCGCGGAGCGCGTCGCGGGCCGGGAGGTACCGGGCCGAGTGCACGACGGGGCCGGCGGACGGGTGCCGCGCGACCTCGTCCGCGAGCGCCCGCAGGGGCGCCGGCAGCACGGGGCGGGTGCCGACGCCGAGGACGACGTGGCGCGCGCGGCGGCTCTCCGTCCCGACGACCCCGCCGGCCGCGTCGAGCACCTCTGCCCGGACGACGAGGAGGTCTCCCTCCTCCTCGACCGCGACGACCCTGCGACGCCACCGGAGCGTCGGCAGCTGCGCGGCGACCCAGCGGCAGTACTCGTCGTACTCCGACCGCAGGGGGTAGAACGACTCGCGGATGTAGAAGGGGTAGAGCCTCCCCGTCGCCTTGAGGAAGGCGAGGAACGAGTACGGGGACGTCGGGTCGGCCATCGTGACGAGATCGGCGAGGAACGGCACCTGGATGGTCGCCCCGTCGATCATCATGCCCGGATGCCAGCGGAACCCGTCCGCCTGGTCGAGGAAGACCGCGTCGACGTCGGGCAGCGGCTGCGCGAGCGCCGCGAGCCCGAGGCCGAACGGCCCGATCCCGATCCCGACGACGTCGTGCACGGCGTCGGCGCTCATCGGCCGGCTCCTTCCGCCGTCGCGTCGAGCTCGCTCGTGCGGCGCAGCCGCGGATGGACGTCACGGCACGGAGGCGTGTCGCGCGTCGTGAGCTCGTCACCCGCGAGCAGCCCGTGGGCGGCCGACCGCACGAGCTCGAGGACCTCGGCGATGTCGTCGACCGTGGCGTCGGGGTTGAGGAGCGTGAGCTTGAGGCACGGGACGCCGTCGATCACGGTGCGCGCGACCATCGCCCTCCCCGACTGGAAGAGGATGCGCCGCACGAGCGGCACGAGACGGTCGGCCGTCGCGTCGTCCACCCCATCGGGCTGATAGCGGAACAGCACGGTGCTGAGGTCGGTCGCGCCCACGGGACGCAGCTCGGGATCGTCGTCCATCGCCTCCCGCACCCGCGCGGCGAGATCGCAGACGGCGTCGACCATCGCGCCCAGCCGGTCGGGGCCGATCGCCCGCAGCGTCGTCCAGAGCTTGAGGGCGTCGAAGCGGCGCGTGGTCTGCAGCGAGCGGTCGACCTGGTTGGGCTCGGCGTCGTCCTCCGCGGCCTCGACCTCGGGGTTCAGGTAGTCCGCGTGCCACGCCGTCGCGAGCAGGTCCTGCGGGTCGCGGACGACGAGCGCGCTGGAGGACACCGGCTGGAAGAAGGTCTTGTGGAAGTCGACCGTGACCGAGCGGGCGCGCTCGATCCCGTCGAGCAGACCGCGGCGCGTGGGCGACACCAGGAGGCCGCCGCCGTACGCCGCGTCCACGTGCAGCCAGACGCCGGCGGCGTCGCAGAGGTCGGCCGCGGGGGCGATCGGGTCGATGACCCCCCTGTCGGTCGTGCCGGCCGTCACGACGACCGCCATGACGACATCGCCCGCATCCGTCGTCTCCCGGAGCGCGGAGGCGAGGGCGGAGGGCGCCATCCGGCCGTCCGCATCCGTCCCCACCGAGACGACCGCGTCGTCCGGCAGCCCCAGCAGCAGCGCCGAGCGCGCCACCGAGAAGTGGCTCGCGGCCGTCGTGAGGACGCGCAGGCGCGCCATCCGCTCGCCCCGAGCGCTCCGGTCGCCGCGCAACGCCGCCTCGCGGGCGAGGAAGAGCGCCTGGAGGTTCGACTGCGTGCCGCCGGAGGTGAAGACCCCGTCGGCGTCGGCGAAGCCGATCCGCTCCCCGGTCCACGCGATCAGCCGCCGCTCCATGAGCGTCGCCACGGCCGACTGGTCGTAGGTGTCGACGGACGTGTTGATCGCCGCGAGCATGCTCTCCGCCGCGACGGCGGGAACCGCCACGGGGCAGTTGAGGTGCGCGGCGTAGGCGGGCAGGTGGAACCAGACGGCGTGCCGCGCGTAGAGGTCTCCGGCCTCCGCGAGAGCCGCCCGCTCGCCCACGCCGTCGCCGTCGAGGTCGACGGCGTCGACGCGTTCCCGGAGCTCGTGGCGCGCGGCGCCCGACGAGGGCGAGCTCACGGTCCGGAAGCGTTCGGCGAGGTCGTCGACGACCTCGTGGACGACCTGCGCATAGCGCTCCGCGGTCCGCGCGCTCAGCAGGGAGGTGCATCGGCCGACGCCCGCTGTCGCCGTCGACGAGCTCTCTTCGGTTCCCACCAGGGTTCGTCCCATGCGCGTTCATCTCTCCTTGTCCGCCGGGCGACCGGCCTTCGACCGCCGCTCACATCGTAGTTAGGTTTGCCTAACCTGAGCAGAGTAGGCATCGACCCTCCGCGTAGCCTTGGAGTCCTCCCTCTGCCGCATGGGCACTTCTGCCCCTCGACAGGCTCGTGGCCGGTGCCCTATCGGGCGGGCGCGCGGAGGCGGGCTGACAGAATGGGACCATGACGCCGTTGAGGGAAGAACTGATCGATCACGCCTGCCTCATCGTGGACGGTCCCGACCAGTTCGGAGTGGTCGCCGCGATCGCCGCGCTCATCACGCGCAACCAGGGCAACATCGTCACCCTCGACCAGTACTCGACCGACCCGGAGGCCGGGCGGTTCTTCCAGCGCGTCGTCTTCCACCGCGCGAACTTCGCCGTCGCGAGGGACGAGATCGAGGCCGACCTCGCCGCGACGCTCGAGCCGTTCGGGATGAGCTGGACTCTCGACGACCTCTCGATCCCCAAGCGGATGGCCATCCTCGCGTCGAAGGACGACCACTGCCTGCTCGACCTCCTGTGGCGCCACCGTCGCGGCGAGCTGCCTGTGAGCATCCCGATGGTCGTCGCGAACCACACGACCACCGCCGACGACGTGCGCTCCTTCGGCGTGCCGTTCTTCCACGTCCCCTCACAGGCCGGGCCCGACAAGTCGCAGTCGGAGGCGGAGATCGTGCGTCTCCTGAAGGGCAACGTCGACTTCGTCGTGCTCGCCCGGTACATGCAGATCCTCTCCAGCGGCTTCCTGCGCGAGATCGGCGTGCCGGTCATCAACATCCACCATTCCTTCCTGCCCGCGTTCATCGGCGCGAACCCGTATCGCAAGGCGAAGGAGCGCGGCGTGAAGCTCATCGGCGCGACGAGCCACTACGTGACGGAGGACCTCGACGAGGGGCCGATCATCGAGCAGGACGTCGTGCGCGTGACCCACGCCGACTCCGCCGAGGACCTCCGCCGACGCGGCGCCGACGTCGAGCGCGCCGTGCTCTCGCGCGCCGTCCTGTGGCACGCGCAGGGCCGCGTCGTGCGCGACGGGAACCACACGATCGTCTTCTGAGGCGCAGCCCGGGCCGATCCACGACGTCAGGTGACGACCTCCCGGGGCTACGCCGAGAGCGCGAGCGCGGCGCCGCGCAGGTCGGCGAGCATCCGCTCCCGCTGCGACTCGTCGCACCACGCCGCCTCGAAGCCGACCCGGGCGATGCGGACGGCGTCGTCGAGGCCGAGCCCCATCGCGGGGAGCGCCTCGGAGTACTCTCGCCCGATGTCGGTCCGGAAGAAGACGGCGTCGTCGGTCGCGAGCGTCACGCGCAGACCCGCGCGGACCATCCGCGCGATGCGGTGCCCGGGGTCGAACCCCCACCCCGAGAGCATGCGCGTCGAGAACGGCGTGCACACGAACGGCACCCCGGCCTCCCCCACGCGCGCGAGCACGTCGGCGTCGTCGACGACGCGGTATCCGTGGTCGACGCGCTCGACGCCGAGACCGAAGACGGCGTCGGCCACGTTCCGCGGATCGGCGGACAGCGTCTCGCCCACGTGGGCCGTTCCCCGGAGACCGTGGCGGGCGGCGAGCGCGTACGCCTCCTGGAAGCGCAGCGGATCCTCCGTGAGCTCTGGCGTGAGGTCGTCCATCCCGATGCCGACGACGGCGTCGCGCGGATGGGCGAGCACGGTCCCGACGAGGTCGACGGCCGTCGCGGCGGGCAGCGAGCGGTTGATCGCCGCGACGATGCGGAAGCCGACGCCGAAGTCGCGCTCGGCCTGCACGAGGCCGTCCGTCATGGCGTCCACGAGGCTCGTGTAGCCGATGCCGGCGTCGCGGAAGTTGTCGGGGTTGACGAAGTACTCGCGGTAGCGCAGGTTGCCGGCCCGCACGGCGTCCTCCACGCCCTCGTACGCGACCCGTGCGATCTCGTCGCCCGTCGTGAGCGCGGCGTGCGCGGCGTTGAAGACGTCGAGGAAGTCGGGGAGCCCCTCGTAGGCGAACAGCGCGTCGAGGTCGTCGGTGCGCAGCGGCACCCGGTGGCGCGCGGCCAGCTCGACGAGGGTCGACGCCCGCATCGTCGAGACGAAGTGGCAGTGGAGCTCGGCCTTGGGAAGCAGGCGCAGGGCGTCTTCGGGGGTCATGAGGGGTCTCCTGTCCGGTTCTGCGCGTCGCCGCGCGGGTCGATACCGAGGTCGACGCCCCAGCGCCGCAACGGCGAGCGGACGCCGCACAGGGCGACCAGGCGCGCAGCGATGTCGTCGACGAGCTCGGCGACCGACGCCGGCCGCGCATAGAACGTCGGCACGATCGGATGGACGACGCCGCCGGCCTCGGAGACGGCGAGGGCGTTCCGGAGGTGGATCGACGACAACGGCGCCTCGCGCACCGCGAGCACGAGCCGCGTGCGCTCCTTGAGCGCGACGTCGGCGGCCCGCGCGACGAGCGTGTCGCCCGTCCCCGCAGCGATCGAGCCGAGCGTGCGCGCGCTGCACGGCACGACGAGCGTCGCGTCGACGCCGAACGACCCGCTCGAGATCGGCGCGGCCATGTCGCCGTTGGAGTGGATGTCGGCCACGAGCGGCGCGAGGTCGCGCACGCCCATCCCGCATTCGTGCTCGAGCGTCGCCCTGCCCCACCGGCTGACGACGAGGTGGGTCTCCGTGCCGGCTTCGCGGAGCATCTCGACGACGCGCACGGCGACGGCGGCCCCCGAGGCCCCCGTGATGCCGACGACGACGCGCGCGCTCATGCCGTGCCGATGCGGGAACGGCCGTCGATGAGCTCGGCCGCGCGCTCGGCGACGGCGACGACGCACGCCTGCGTGTTCGCGGTGGGGAGGGTCGGGATGACCGACGCGTCGGCGACCCAGAGCGCATCGGCGCCGTGCACCCGGAGCGACGGATCGACGACCGCCATCTCGTCGACGCCCATCTTCGCCGTCCCGGAGGAGTGGAAGAAGGTCTCCACGCTGTCGCGCACGTACTCCTCGCGCTCCTTCGCGTCCAGACGCCGGTCGGGGGTGAGCGCGCCGTCGCTGACCGCGCGGTAGGCGGGGGCGTCGAGCAGGTCGAACACGACGTCGATCGCCTCGACGAGGGCGGTCATGTCGTCGGGATGGTCGAGGAAGTTCGGCTGGATGAGCGGCGCGACGGCGGGATCGGGCGACACGAGGCGCATCCATCCGACGCTCCGCGCGGACATGAGGCCGGGCGACACGGCGAACGCGGGCTCGTCGCCCAGGGGGAAGCGCTCGCGCACGGCCGGCGTGGCCTGTCCGGTCTGGGCCACGAAGGCGTGGAGATCGGGGCGGCCGTCGGCGACCGAGCTGCGCCAGTTCATCATCGTGCCGCCGCCGTTGTCGGTCAGGGGACCCATGTCCCCGCGGAAGCGGAAGCTCAGCCCCTGCAGCAGCGGGTGGTCCATGTAGTTCCGCCCGACGCCGCGCAGGGCCAGCCGCGTCGGGAGCCCCACCGCCGCGAGCTCCTCCGGATCGCCGACGCCCGAGTGCCACAGGATTCGCGGCGTGCCGATGGCCCCCGCCGTGAGCACCACGCCCCGGTCGGCCGCGACCGCGACGTCGCGGCCTCCCGACGAGAAGACGACGCCCACGGCGCGCGACCCGCGCCACACGACGCGGCGGACCTCGGCGTCCGTGAGCACCGCGAGGTTCGGTCGTGCCAGCGCGGGATCGAGGTAGCCGCGCGCCGTGCTCCATCGCTCCATCGGCAGGCCGGGCCGGGTGAGGCCGTTCATGTTCGCGAGCGCGGCGCCCTCGTTGTCCTCGGCGTTCGGATCGTCGATCACCGGGATCCCGACGGAGGGAGCGGCCTCCAGCATCGCCGCGGCGACGGCGTGCGGCCGCTTCGACGTCTCGACGCGCATCGGCCCGCCCGCCCCCCGGTAGGCGTTCGCGCCGCCCTCCCAGTCCTCCGAGAGGCGGAAGTACGGCAGCAGCGCGTCGAAGTCCCAGCCCGTCGCGCCGTTCTCGCCCCAGAGGTCGTAGTCGCGCCGGTTGCCGCGATACCAGAGCATGGCGTTGACGCTGCTCGATCCGCCCAGCACGCGCCCGCGCGGGATGCCCAGCACGCGCCCGTTGACGCGCTCGCTCGGCTCGTAGTCGTAGCCCCAGTCGTGCTCGCCGCGCAGCAGGCTCGTCCAGCGCGTCGCGTCGCGGATGGCGCCCACGCCGTGATGCGCGCCTCCCGCCTCGAGGAGGAGGACCCGCGCATCGGTGTCCTCCGACAGCCGTGCCGCAAGCACGTCGCCTGCGGTGCCTCCGCCGACGACGAGGTAGTCGTACGAGGCGGCGAGCGCCCCCGGATCGGACGTGAGCATCAGTTGTGCTCGCTCGGGCCCATGATGGTGATGCCCTCGGTCTTCTCGACGTGGCGCACGAAGACGTACTTGTCCTCTCGTCCGTCGGAGTGCTTGCGCCTGATCCCGGGCTCGAGGACGCCGTCGGTCTTCGCGACGAGGAGGTACGGCTCGCGGGCGACGAGTCCCTCGGCGCACAGCCCGTCGAACTCGTCGAGCGTCGTCGCCGTGAACGCCTGGCGGACGCCTGCGCCCCGCGCGATGGCGGCGAGGTCGACGGTGCCCGAGGCGGTGTGCGTCCTCGGCCCGCCGATCGACTGGTACTGCTCGTTGTCCCACACGACGACGAAGAGGTTCTCGGGCCTCTCGTTGCCGAGCGTCGCGAGGATGCCGAGGTTGAACAGCAGCCCTCCGTCGGTGTCGAGCGAGACGACGCGGCGGTGCGGGAGGCCGACGGCGAGGCCGAACGCCTCGGGCGTGACGCAGCCGAGCTGCTGCTGGAAGAGGCTCGCCTCCCGCATGTGCGGGGCGGCGTTGTACCACTCGTCGACGGCGCCGCCGAGGGAGAGGACGACGAGCTCGTCCTGCAGCCGCGCCCCCAGGAGCCTCATGCAGGCGAATCGGCTCATGCTCATCGCACGATCCCCCCTCCGAGGACGACGGCCGAGTGGTGGTAGGCGGAGTAGGACCAGTCGTAGGCGTCGGCGATCGCGCGTTCGATCTCGCCCTCCTCCCTGACGATGCGGTACGGCGTCCGCAGCGCGTCGAGCAGCGGCTCCATGGTGATGCCGTGCGGGACGGCCCACCAGTTGTTCTCCCCGAGCTCGCCGCGGTAGCTCATGAGCATGATGACGGGGATCCCGGCGCCCAGGCCGAGACGGGCGAGGTGCTCCGTGGCGGCGCGCAGGCCCGAGTTCTCCATGACGAGGGCCGCGCGCTTGCCGGAGAGGAACACGCCGCCGGCGATCGCGGCGCCCTCCCCCTCGTTCGTCACGGGGATCGTGCGGATGTCGGGGTCGGCGTCGAGGGCCGGGTACAGCTCCTTCAGGAGGGAGTCGGGCAGGTATGCGACCACGCTCACCCCCGCCTTCTTCAGTCCGCGGATGACCGCGGAGACGGCTTCTTGCTTCATGGCTTCCTCCGGATGGCTGTTGTCAGCGGGCGCCGTCGAGCTGGCGCCGGCGGACGGGATGGGTGGGGTCGAGACGGGCCTTTCCCGTGAACCGGTGGCGCAGCGTCGGTCCGGCGGGGGTCGTCCCCGCCCGCCCGCGCTCGACGAGGATCGGCAGCACGAGCCCGATGACGTCCTCATAGGCCCCGGGTCCGCCGAAGGTGGGCTCGAGCATGATGCCGTCGATACCGGCGCCGTCGACGATCCGCTCGATCTCGTCGGCGACCTCGGCGGGCGAGCCCGTCACCTGGAAGCCCCGCATCGCCTTCGTGCGGAATCCGTCGAGGACGCCGCGGACGCGCGCGTCGGGATCGGTGCGCAGGTAGTGCTCGAGGAGCGTGCGCCCCTGGTCGGTGGACAGGTCGGCTATGCGCGTGTCGGGGTCGATGCGCGTGAGGTCGATGCCGGTCAGCCCTGCGAAGATCACGCCCGCGTCTCCGTAGGCGAGGAGCGCCTCGTACTCGGCCCGCTTGGCCCGCGCCTCCGCGGTCGTCGGCGCGACCGTGACCGTCATGCCCGTCACGACCGACACGGTCCGGGGATCGCGGCCATGTGCCTCGGCCTGCGCGCGGATGTCGTCGACGTGCGCCTTGGCGGAGGCGATCGACTGCCCCTGCACGAAGACGGCCTCGGCGTTGCGCGCCGCGAACGCGCGTCCGCGGGACGAGGTGCCGGCCTGGAAGAGCACGGGCGTGCGCTGCGGCGTCGGGGGGACCGCGAAGACGCCGTCCGTCCCGTGGAACTCGCCCCGCACCTCGACGCGGTGCAGCCCTGCGGGCTCGGCGAAGACGTTGCGCGCCCGGTCCTTGACGAGCGCGTCGTCGTCCCATCCGGTCTCCCACAGCGCGAGGCACGTGTCGATGAACTCGTCCGCGGCGTCGTAGCGGCGATCGTGCGCGAGACGGTCGGTCAGCCCGAACAGCTCGTCCGTCGTCGCCTGCGAGCTCCCGGTGACGACGTTCCACCCGATCCGGCCGTCGGTGAAGCGGTCGAGCGTCGCGAACCGGCGGGCCGTGCCGTAGGCGCGCTCGACCGTCGTGGGGGAGGTGACGACGAAGCCGAGACGCTCCGTCTCCCGCGCGAGCGCGGCGATCGCGAGCATCGGGTCGACGGCGGGGAACTGGATGCCGTGCGCGGCGACCTCGTCGGGCATGACGCCGTCGAGCGTGGCGTAGCCGTAGGTGTCGGCGAAGAAGAGGAAGTCGAACCCGGCCGCGTCGAGCGTCCGCGCCAGGCCGGCCCAGTAGTCGACGGAGTCCCATCCGTCCGCTCGTCCGAGCGGGTGCGTCCACGTCGGCATCCCCGTCGAGGGGTTCATCATCTCGAACGCGCCGAACAGGATCGGCCCTCGTGCATCGCTCATCAGATCACCATCACCACGGACTTGGTCTCCAGGTAGTTCTCCAGGCCGTGCGGCCCGTTCTCGTAGCCCCATCCCGACTCCTTGTGCCCGCCCTTGACGAGCTCCGGCCCGAGGAAGGAGTGGCAGTTGACCCAGACGGTCCCCGACTCGAGCGCCGCCGAGACGCGATGGGCGTTCGAGAGCCCCTCCGTCCAGACGCTCGCGGCGAGGCCGTAGGCGGAGTCGTTCGCCCATGCCACGACCTCGTCGAGGTCGTCGAAGGGGGTCACGACGGCGACGGGGCCGAAGATCTCCTCGCGCATGAGCCGCATGTCGTTCGTGACGCCCGTCACCACCGTGGGCGGGAAGAACGTCCCGGCGTCGCCGACACGGGCGCCTCCCGTCACGACGCGTGCGCCCTGCGCCGTCCCCTCGTCGAGGAAGCCCTCCACCCGCTCCGCCTGGGCGGGGCTCACGAGCGGGCCGAGGTCGGCGTCGGGGTCGAGGCCGTGGCCGAGGCGCAGCCCCTCGCCGAACGCGGCCATCCCCGCGACGACCTCGTCGTAGACGTCGCGGTGCGCGTACACCCGGGCGCTCGCGACGCACACCTGCCCGCCGTTGTCGAAGATGCCGCGCGAGACGCCGTCGATCGCGGCCGGGAGGTCGGCGTCGGGGAGGACGATCGACGGCGACTTGCCGCCGAGCTCGAGGGTGAGCCGCTTGAGGGTGCCGGCCGCGGAGGTCACGAGGCGCTTGCCGACCGCCGTCGAGCCCGTGAAGGCGACCTTGTCGACGCGGGGATGGTCGGCGAGCGCCTGCCCCGCCTCGGCGCCGTACCCGGGGAGGATGTTCACGACGCCGTCTGGCAGGCCCGCCTCCTGCAGCAGCCTGCCGAGGTAGAGGGCCGTGAGCGGGGTGTTCTCGGCGGGCTTGAGCACGATCGTGCAGCCCGCGGCGAGCGCGGGCGCGAGCTTCATGGAGGCCATGAGGAGCGGCGAGTTCCACGGCACGATGGCCGCGACGACGCCGACGGGCTCGCGGCTCGTGTAGGCGAACACCTCCTTGCCCGCCGGCGTGCGGCTGAGCGAGGTCGGCACCGTCTGCCCGAGGATCTTCGTCGGCCATCCCGCGTAGTACCGGAACTGGCCGATCGCGGCCGGGACCTCCCCGAAGCGCGACGTCCGCCAGTTCTTGCCCTGGTCGAGGCTCTCGAGCTGGGCGAGGTCGTCGAGGTGCTCTTGGAGGAGATCCGCGACGGCCCGGAGGATCCGTTCCCGCTCCATGGGCGAGATGCGCGCCCATGGGCCGCGCAGGGCACGGCGGGCGGCGGCGACTGCGAGGTCGACGTCGGCCGCGCGAGCGCGCGCGACCTCGGCGATCGCCTCCCCGGTGGCCGGATCGTGCGTCGCGAACGTCTCGCCGGCCTGCGCGGGCCGCCAGACGCCGTCGATGAGCAGGCCGTGAGGGCCGTCGGCGAGGAAGCGCGCGACGCGCTCTCGCAGCGGGCCGGGGGTCGGGATGGGCATGGGGTCGCTCCTCGGGGGGTTCATGCGGCCTCGACCCCCTGCGCCCCGCCTCCGAAGAGGAGGGACGAGAGGCGATCGTGCAGCTCGTGGAATCGCGCCGAGCGCATCATCTCCGCGGTGCGCGGGCGCGGCAGGTCGATGTCGACGACCTCGACGATGCGCCCGGGACGCGCGCTCATGACGGCGACCCGGTCGGAGAGCAGGATGGCCTCGCCGATGCCGTGCGTCACCATGAGCGTCGTGGGGTGCGAGGCCATCCAGATGCGCTGGAGCTCGAGGTTGAGTCGCTGTCTCGTCATGTCGTCCAGCGCGCCGAAGGGCTCGTCGAGCAGGAGGATGCGCGGCTCGTTCACGAGGGCGCGCGCGATGGCGGCGCGCTGGCGCATGCCGCCGGAGAGCTGCGACGGCCGCGCCCTCTCGAAGCCGCGGAGGCCGACGAGATCGATGAGTCCCTCGACGACGGCGGGGTCGGCGCGCACGCCTGCGACGTCGCGGGGGAAGGCGATGTTCCTCGCGACGGAGCGCCAGGGCAGCAGTGCCGGCTCCTGGAAGGCGATCCCGATGCTGTGGTCCTTCTGCATCTCGTGCGGGGAGCGCTCGCCGACGCGGGTCGTCCCGGTCGTGGGATCCTCCAGTCCCGCCAGGATGCGCAGGACGGTGGACTTGCCGCAACCGGAGGGACCGAGGAGGGAGGTGAAGCTCCCCTCCTCCGTCGACAGGTCGACCCTCTCGAGCGCGTCGACCGTCCGACGTCCCGTGCGGAACGCCTTGGACAGCCCGGCGATCTCGATGCCCGTCATCCGTCCCATCCCTCCGGTTGCGGCCGTGCTCATCGGAGGAGGTCCTGGACGGACGTGTCGAAGAGCTCGTCGACCGAGATCTCGATGCCGCCCAGCCCGAGCGTCTCGACCGTGCCGGCCATCCGCTCGTCGCTCATCAGGAGCGGCGCCTCCTGTCCCTCCGGCATGACGAGCTCGGCCATCGCCTCGACCTCGAGCGTCTGGTGGTCGACGCTGAGGCCTTGGTCGGAGCCGTACTCGTTCACAGCGAGGTCCGCCGCCGCCGCCGGGTCCTCGAACATGTCGAGGTATCCCCGCTGCGACGCGCGGAGGAACGAGGCGAGCAGCTCGGGCTCGTTCGCGATGGTCTCCTCCGTGGCGAAGATCGTGTCGGTGAGCACCTCGAACCCGTAGTCGGCGAAGAGCATCGTGTACGTGTCGATGCCCTGCACGTTGAGCTGAGCGGGCTCGTTGATCGAATACACGACCTGGCCGTCGACCTCGCCGTTCGCGACGGGCGAGGGATCGAACTGCACGGGCACGATCTCGAGCGCGGACGGATCGATGCCGTTGATCTGGAGGAACGTCTCGAACTGAGTCTGGTTCGATGCCGCGACGCCGATCCGCTTGCCGATCATGTCCTCGGGCGTCTCGATGGGCGAGTCGGCGAGGCTCACGATGCTGAAGGGCGACTGCTGGAACGCGGCGCCGATGATCTTGAGGGGTGCGCCCGCGTTGATCGCCGAGGCGACGACCTCGGCGCTCGCGTTCCCGACGGTCGCCGTGCCTGCCGTCACGACCGTGTCGGGGGACACGTTGGGGCCGCCGGGCAGCCACTCGAAGGCGATGCCCTCGTCTTCGTAGTAGCCCTCCGCGTCGGCGATCCAGTTCGCACCCCATTCCACCGTGGGAAGCCATCCGATCTGATAGGTGAGCTCCTGCGACGCGGCGCCGTCGTCGGTGTCGTCGGAGGGGGAGCCGGCGGTCGACACGGAGCAGGCGGTGAGGGTGAGCGCTGCTGCCGCCGCGAGGCCGGCGAACGCGCCGAGGCGGCGCGAGGCGGTGGTCTTCATGGGGATTCCTTCGGGTGGAGTGCGAGTGAGGACGGTGGAGCGGATGGTGCGGTGGAGCATCAGCCGCCCAGACGCCGCAGCACGGCGGACTCGGCGACGGTCGCGAGGGCGTAGAGCCCGAGCGACACCAGGACGGTCGCGGCGACCGACGACCACACGAAGAGGTAGTCGGCTGCTGCCGCGGCCCGAAGCATGTCGGAGCCCAGCCCCTCGCCGGTCGCGAGCCACTCGGCGATGAAGGCGCCGAGCATCGCCGTGGGCGCCGCGACGCGCGCTGCCGCGAGGATGGCGGGGACGGAGGCCGGGAGGAGGATGTGGCGCACGGCGCTCAGCGCGCCGCCGCCGTTCACGGTCACGAGGTCGCGCCCGGCGCGAGGCGCCCTGTCCATCGCCCCCGAGATCGTCACGTAGCTGGGGAGGAAGGCCACGAGGCCTGCGATGAAGACCACCACGCCGAGGCCGCGGCCGAAGAGCAGCACGAACAGCGGTGTCATCGCCACGAGGGGCACCGCTCGCATGGCGATGACGAATGGCGTCGCGATCGACCGGACGGGGCGGCTGACCGACGTCGCCGCCGCCGCGAGGACGGCGGCGAGCGTGCCTGCCGCGTAACCGACGAGGGTGTCTCGCACGGTGACGGCGAGGGAGGATCCGACGACGGCCCGGTTCGTGGATGCCTCGGCTCCCCGGAAGAGGTATGCGGCGACGTCGCCGGGCGTCTTCATGAAGTAGGGGCTCAGCCCGCTGAACGCGACGGCCGCCCACCACACGGCGACGATGAGGGCGAGGCTCAGAGCGGCGGAGCCGAGCGCGACGACGATCCGCCGGACGGGCCCTCCCGCGTGCACGGCGGGAGACGGAAGCGTCTGGATCGCCGTGTGGTGGTTCATCCACGGGACGAGCAGACGCTCGGCGAGCACCGTCGCGATGTAGAACGCCGCCGCGAGCAGGGTCGTGGAGAGGGCGAGTCCCCAGGTGCGGGTGATGTCGAGGGACTGCTGCGCGTACACCATGGCGATGCCGAGGCCCGACTTCGCACCGAGGTACTCGCCCACCACGGCGCCGAGGACCGCGGCGGGCGCCGCGATGCGCAGCCCGGAGAACAGGGAGGGCAGGCTCGCGGGGAGCTGCACGAGCAGCAGACGGCGCATCCGGCCTCCGCCCGAGACGGCCACGAGGTCGAGGGCGGCGGGATCGGCCCCGCGCAGGCCGAGCAGCAGCGCGACGAGGGTCGTGAAGAACACGCCCTGGGCCGAGATCACGATCGAGGCCTGCCCTCCCGGCATGATCGCCGTGAGGATGGGCGCGAGCGCGACGATCGGCAGGCAGTAGAGCGCCACGAAGAGCCGGAAGAAGAGCACCTCGATCGGCCGCACGAGGATGAAGACGGCTGCGGCGAGGACCGCCACGAGGTTGCCCCACGTCCATCCGTACAGGGCCTCGAGCCCCGTCTGCACGACGTTGGGCCACGCGAAGCCGATGTCCTCGACGAAACGCTCGACGACGAGGCTGGGAGCCGGCAGGGCGTACACCCCGGCGAGCACGGTGCGGGAGGCGATCTCCCAGGCGCCGACGACGCCGAGCACGACCGCGGCTGCCGGGAGCGCCCCTCGTACAGCGGCCCATGCGGCCCGGCCCTTCCCCGTCGCGCGGTAGGGCGCGACGGCGGATGCCGGTGTCGGAGCGGTCATCGCAGGCCTCCCGCCGCATCGGCGAGCAGGGCGGCCGCACGACGGCGTGCCTCCGCAGAGATCTCGATGGGCGCGGCCGTGAACGGCTGCGTGCGGGTCGCGTCGATCGCCAGCCGTGAAGTCGTCCCCTGGGGGTCGGCGGAGGGATCGAGGGCGCTGCCCGGCAGCCCTCCGACGACGAAGATGTCGCGCTCCGGCTGCATGTGCACCGCCATCGCCCAGAGCACGTCGGCATCCCGTGTGACGTCGATGTCGGCGTCGACCGTCACGACCGTCTTGAGGTACGGATCCCATCCGAGGAGTGCCGTCGCGATCTGCCGCGCCTCGCCGCGGCGCAGCTGGTCGACCGCGACGTAGGCGTGGAAGTGCGTGCCGGACGCGGGGTAGTGCACCCGCACGATCTGCGGGAACCGGCCGCGGAGGGTCGTGACGACATCAGCCTCCCGAGGCAGCCGGCCGAGCGTGAGATGGTCGGCCGAGCGCCCGCCCGTCACGCTGAGGAGCATGGGCGAGCGCCGCATGAGCACGGCGTCGATCTCGAGCACGTCGCGCGTGGAGCGGTCGGACGAGTAGCCGCTGAACTCGCCGAACGGCCCCTCCGCCGCGTCGTCGGCCGGATCGATCGTGCCCTCGACGACGATCTCGGCGTCGGCGGGCACCTCGATCCCGTGCACGGGAGTGGCGACCACCCTCAGCGGCTCGCCGAGGAGCCCGCCCGCGATGTGCCGCTCGTCGACGCTCTCCGCGGCGCGCGCGGAGGCGGCGAGGTGGAAGAGCGGATGAGCGCCGATCACCATCGCGACGGGCATCCGCGTCCCCTCACGCTCGTGACGCCGCAGCATGCGCCAGAGATCGCCCCGCGAATGCAGGCTCAGCGCCAGCCGCGCGCGACCGGCCGGTGTGGCGCGGTGATAGCTCAGGTTCCCGACGCCCGTCTCCGGATCGTCTGCGACGACGACACCGCTGGTGATGTACGGCCCGAGATCGGAGGCGAAGTGCCGGAGCAGAGGCAGCCGGGAGAGATCGACGTCGTCGCCCGCCCTGACCGACGCGAGCACGGCGCCGTCGTCCACGCGAACGGGGGCCAGTGCCTGATCCTGCCGGCGCGCGTACTCCGCATGGAGCTCGTCCTGGCCGACGCCGAGCATCCGGGCGATGCGCTCCCGGCTGGCGAAGACGTTCGTCAGGACGGGGACGTCGACGCCGCCGTCCACCCCGGGTGCGTGCACGACCGGCGACCGGCCCGACCGTTCCAGCTCGTCGACGACGGCCGTGAGCACGCCGTCGGCGCGCACCGGTGCGGCGAGCGCGAGGACGTCGTCGGGGTGCTCGCGCCCGTAATCGGCGAACCAGCTCTGCAGATCCTGTGCCCTCATGCGGCGACCTCCGCGGGGATGCCGGTCGCCCGTGCGGCGACGACGGCGGCGCCGAGCGCAGCGAGCTGACGGTCCGCGAGAGAGAGCACGGGGATCCCGGCGGCCGCCTCGATCCGGGACCGGACGGTGCGGGAGCGGGCACCGCCGCCGGCGAGCACCACGATGTCGGGCGCGGAGTGGGCGGACAGGCGCTCGATCATCCGGATCGCGCCGTCGGCGACGGCGGCCAGCACGGCGAACGCCAGCTCGGCAGGGCCCGTCTCACGCACGAGGCCTTCGATCGATCCCGCGCGGCCCGTGCCCCAGACGTCCATGAACGGCGTGTCGATCGCGAGCGACGCATCGGACACGCGGGCGCCCGCGAGCGCGTCGAGCTCCTCCGCACGGCAACGGAGGAGCCCGCACAGCCAGTCGACCTGGAACATGCCCGTGCCGTCTCCGCCCTCGACCGCACGCGATCCCGGGGCGGAGAGGTCGCCGCGCAGCACCTCGTAGGTGAGGTCTCCGGCGAGCCGCGCGGCGACGCCGGGGGCGGAGACGACGCTGGTAACAGTCGTCGTGGAGAGGGAGGCAAGGAGCACGCGCGAGGCGAAGTCGGGCGAGTCGGCGAGACCCCGCAGGGCGACGGGCGTGTCGCCGGGGGCGCTGACGACCGGGATGCCGTGACGCAGTCCGAGCGCATCGGCGGCCTCGGGGAGGAGCCCTCCCACGACCTCGTCGATGGCGACCAGCTCGGGGAGGACGTGCGACAGCCCCAGTGCTCCGAGCAGTTCGCCATCCGGCTCCGCCGTCTCCGCGCGCAGGATGCCGAGACGACGCGCGACGCCCACGCCCATGGCCAGTCGCCCCGTCAGCAGACGGTTGACGGCGTCCTGGGGGCCGACCAGCCGGGAACCGGGCACGGCGACCGTCCGGCGCATGAGGTGGCTCAGCTTCGGCAGCCCGGAGAGGGGGAAGACCGGGCACCCCGTACGAGCGACCGGCGCGGCCCCGACGGCTGCGCGCACCTCGGGCATCGTCTCCAACGAGACGACGTCGAAGTCGGGAAGGACCTCGCTCAGGGGCTCGCCGTCGGCGCCCAGGGCGACGACGGAGCCGCGGATGGCCGCGACGGCCATCGCGCCGACGGCCGCGCGCACCTCGTCGGGGAGATCGCGGACGACGAGCACGAGCGTGCGCCAGTAGGTCTCGAGCGGACGTCGGGCGGGAGGCAGCGCACCGGGGTAGAGACGAGACGCCTCCGCGAGCACCTCGCGGCCCCGCGCCGCCGCGACGCGCACACCGTGGCTCCCCAGGTCGACGCCGAGCGCCACCTCCGCCGCGGTCACGCGGCAGCGCCGATCCTGATCGCGGGCTTGAGCGCGCCCGGCTCCCCGACGGCCTCGAAGGCGTCCGACAGCTCGGCGAGCGCGACGGACGGCGTGCGGATGGCCTCCTCCGCCACAGCTCCCCGCTCCAGGAGGGAGACGGCCTCCGCGGCGTGATGACGCTCGAACCCCACCACGCCGACGATCCGCTGACGCCGGTAGTGCAGCCGGTTGGTGTCGATCGGCGCGGTCCGTCCCGCGGACGCCGAGGAGAAGAGCACGACGCGTCCTCCCGGCGCGAGCGCCTCGAGTCCGCGCAGCGCGGCAGGGACGTGCCCCGCGCCTCCGGCGACGACGAACACGACGTCGACCTCATCGAGCTGCTCCGGGGTGACGCCCGGCGCGCCGTGCGCGGACGCCTGCGCGAGGCGGTCGTCGCGCACGTCGACGCCGACCGCCTGCACGCCCCGGTCGGCGAGCACGTCCAGGTGCAGCAGGCCCATCGCGCCGAGGCCGATCACCGCGGCGCGCTCGCCCGCCCTCAGGCCTGCGGCCTCGACGCTGCAGACGACGTCGGCCAGCGGCTCGACAAGGCTCGCCGCCGCGAAGCCGACGGCAGCGGGGATCGGGATCAGGTTCGCCGCGGGCACGATCGCCCGCTCGCTGAAGCCGCCCGTGATGCCCGTGGTCGCCGCCAGCCCGGCGCAGGCGACGGGGTCGCCTGCGGCCGCGCCGATCCCCAGCAGGCTCGTGCAGAGCCCGGGACGCCCGGTCGTGCACGCCCGGCATGCGCCGCAGCGCAACACGGGGTCGACCGCTGCGCGCATCCCGAGGAGCGCCTCGTCCCCGTCGGAGGTCTCGACGACCGTGCCCGCGAACTCGTGTCCGAGGACGAGCCCCCGCCCGCCCAGGCGTTCGGCGAGCGCGGCGTCGTCCCACTTCTTCACGTCCGTGGGACACAGGCTCGCCGCCTCGACCGCGAGGAGCACGTGACCGGGCCCCGGACGCGGCGTCTCCGCCTCGACGGCGCGCAGGGCGCGATGACCGGAGAGCTCCATCTGCAGATGCGTCATCGCACCGCTCCTCTCGACGCGGCGCGTTCGGCGTCCGTCAGGATCTCCCGCGCGCCGTCGGGGTCGCGGTCGTGGACGACCCGTGCGAGCGCGGAGATCGCCGCGGCCGGGTCGGGCCTCGCCCACACGTTCCTGCCGACGACGACCCCCGTCGCGCCTGCGGCGATCCAGGCGTCGACGTCGCGCACGAACCCCTCGGCCGAGGCGGGCGAGCCCCCGAGCACGAAGACGGGTCCGACGGCGTGCGCGACGATGCCGGCGAGCACGTCGTGGTCGTGCGGAGCATGGATCTTGACGCTGTCGGCGCCGAGCTCCCACGCCACCCGCGCCGAGTGGGCGATCACGGCGTCGTCGTGTCGGGCATCGGCCCCCCACAGGGCGGGCTCGATCATGAGCGGGAGGCCCACGGCGTGCGCCTCCTCCGCGAGCGCCGCGATCATGGCCACGGAGTCGGCGTGCGCGGCGGCGTCGCCGACGGCGATGGGAAGCACGACCTTGCCCGATGTCGCCCCCTGTCCGAGCGCCGTCGCGGGCGAGAGCGCACGGCGGTGGGCGAGCAGCGGGCCGTGTCCGCCGGGGGTGTCGGAGAAGATCGGTGCGTCGAGCGCCGTCACGAGCGCCGGCGCGCCGGGACGGATGAGGCGTGGGCCGGCCGCGCGCGAGAGGCCGGGGCCGAGCAGGAGGCCCTGCGCGCTGCTCGCCCCGAGCGTGTCGAGGATCCCCGGAACGTCCTCGCCGCCCTCGGGCGCCCCGCCCCCGCCGTGGTCGAACGCGACCATGACGGAGCGCCCGGAGGGAGCGAGCAGCGACATGGTGCGGATGGCGCAGCCGTTCACGGGTTCCTCCAGAGCGAGACGGTGGGCTGGTGGCGGTCGGGGCGGATCCAGGTCTCCGCGATGTCGACGACGGTGCGATCGTCGAGCCCGAAGGTGACCTGGCTCAGATGCGTCAGAGGCGTGCCGGGTGCCACCCGCAGCAGTCCGGCGAGCTCGGCGTCGGCGGCGCGCGCGGCGAAGGTGAGGTCGCTGCGCCCGAGCGCGAGGCCGAAGTCGAGCTCGAGCACGCGGTAGAGCGACCGACCGTCCAGAGCCGTCGTCGTGAGCGTCGGCGCGAGCGCCGTCGGGATGCAGTTGTGCAGGACCGAGACGGGCTCCCCGTTCGCGCTGCGCAGTCTGCGCAGCTGCACGGCAGGACCGTTCTCGGGGCGTGCTCCCCACGATCCGGGCTCCCGCATGTGCCTCCCCAGCACCCTCGTCTCGAACTCCATGCCCGCGGCGGTCATCCGCTCGCCGAGCGACTCGAACGTGCGCCCGCGACCTCCGGCCTTCTCCGGAGAGACGAAGGTGCCGAGACCCTGCCGCTGCACGACATGGCCTGTCCTCACCAGATCCGTGAAGGCACGGCGCAGCGTGCCGCGCGCGACGCCGATGTCGGCGGCGAGCTCGGGTTCCGACTTGAACTGCTGGCCGTTTCCCCACAGGCCCGAGTCGATGCGCCGACGCACCTCGCCCGCGATCCGCTCGTACAGCGGGTCGACGCCGTCCGGCACACCCGTCAGGGTCAGCAACGGTTCCATCGTCCTCCTCGGCTCGCGTCTTCTGGCAGCGACTCTAGATGTGGACAACCATGGATGTCTATATGCGTCGGCAGGGCCCGAGATGTCACTATTTATGCTGATTTATCAGGGATTTCATACATGAATGAGACGAGTCGGCGGATGTTAAGCCTGTGTAAAACCCTCGTTTCGCGCTGCCTCGCCGGGCGACTCCGACCCCGCCCGCCCCGAGACTGAGGGCATGCCCTCAGCCGCCCCTCTCCTGCTCGTCCCCGACCACGTCGTGACGATGGACGACACCCGCACCGTGCTGTCGGACGCCGCCGTCCTCGTGCGCGGGGACACGATCGATGCCGTCGGCCCCTCCGACGAGCTCGCACGGGCGCATCCGCACGCGCGCCGCCTGGACCTGCCCGACCGCCTGCTCATGCCGGGGCTGGTGAACGCCCACCACCACTCCGGCCTGCTGCGCGGCACGGCCGAGCACCTGCCGGTGTGGGAGTGGCTCCGTCTCCACATCGACCCGATGCACCGCGTGCTGCGCCCCGACGAGGCGGAGGCCGCGGCCTGGCTCTGCTACGCGGAGGGCCTGCTCGGCGGCACGACGACCGTCGTGGACATGTGGCGGTACATGGAGGGCGCCGCCCGGGCGGCGTCGGCTCTCGGCAACCGCGTCGTCACCGTCAACTACGTCGGCGCGCACCCCGACTTCGACTACTTCGACACCCTCGACGACAACGAGCGGATGCTGCGCGAGTGGACCGGCGCCGCGAACGGCCGGATCATGCCGTGGGTCGGGCTGGAGCACCCGTTCTACGCCGACGAGGCGGGCCAGAGGCGGGCGATCGCGATGGCCCGCGACTACGACACGGGGCTCTACACGCACTGCAGCGAGTCGGAGATCGAGCTGGCCGACTTCGACGCGCGTCACGGCGCGCGCCCCATGATCGCCCTCGACAGGCTGGGGTTCTTCGACGCGCCGCGCGCCATGATCGCGCACGCCGTCTGGCTCGACGACGACGAGGTGGGGCTCATCGCCGAGCGCGGCGTGGGCGTCTCGCACAACCCCGTGTCGAACATGAAGCTCGCGAGCGGCATGGCCCCCGTCGCCGAGATGCTCGCGGCGGGCGTCGCGGTCGGCATCGGCACGGACGGCGAGAAGGAGAACAACAACCTCGACATGTTCGAGGAGATGAAGGTGGCCTCGCTGCTCGGCAAGCTGCGCACGATGGACGCCGCCGCCATGGACTCCTGGCAGGTGCTCGAGATGGCCACCCGGGGAGGCGCCCGCGCGATCGGTCGGGGCGACGAGCTCGGAGCGATCGCCGCCGGGCGCAAGGCCGACCTCGTCGCCGTGCGCACCGACACTCCGCGGATGACGCCCCTGCTCGCGGACGGGGCGCACGCCAACCTGCACCACAACCTCGTCCACGCCGTGCGGGGGTCGGACGTCGACCTCACGATGGTCGACGGGGACGTCGTCGTGCGGGACGGACGGCTCGTGAACGCCGATCTCGGCGAGATCATCGCCCGCGTACGCGCGCTCGCACCGGGTCTGTTCGAGCGCCGGCGCGCGTACCTCGAGTCCGTCGGCGAGCTCGAGGGCCTGTACGGGGAGCGCTGAGCGTCGCGGCGAGGGACGCGGAGACGACCGGTGCGGCCCGGGGCGGCGCACCCGGCCGGCGCGAAGGCGCCGCGGATACCCTGGAGGGACTGCCCATCTCTCCTCGGGAGTCCCGCATGACCTCTTCGTCCCCCTACGCCTCGCGCCCGTGGCTGTCCGCCTACCCCTCGGACGTGCCCGCCGAGATCGGCGACGTGACGGAGACGCTCAGCGATCTGGTCGAGGCGAGCGGGAGGAGGTACGCGCGCAAGCCCGCGCTGGAGTTCTTCGGCGCGGTGACCACCTACGCCCAGCTGCGGAAGGCGATCGACCGCGTCGCGCACGGGCTGCGCCGCCTGGGCGTGAAGAGGGGCGACAGGGTCGCCCTCATCCTCCCGAACTGCCCGCAGCACGTGATCGGGTTCTACGCCGTGCTGCGACTCGGCGCCGTGGTGGTCGAGCACAATCCGCTGTACACGACGCGCGAGCTGCGGCATCAGTTCGAGGACCACGGCGCACGCTTCGCGATCGTGTGGGACAAGGTCTACGACACCGTCGCGGACTTCCCCCACGACCTGCAGCTGGATGCGATCGTCAGCGTCGACGTCACGCGCGCGCTGCCCCTGACGAAGCGGATCGCGCTCCGTCTCCCCCTCCCGAAGGCCCGAGCGACCCGCGCGAGGCTCACGGCGCGCCCGTCTGCTCGCCGCGTCCTCGCGTGGGAGCAGGTCGCGGGCGACCGACCGATCTCGTCCAGGGTCGCCCGGCCCGGGATCGACGACGTCGCGGTGCTGCAGTACACGAGCGGCACGACCGGGTCCCCCAAGGGCGCGATGCTGACGCACCGCAACCTGCGGGCGAACGCGATGCAGGGGAGGGCGTGGGTCCCCGGCCTGCGCGAGGGAGCCGAGACGTTCTACGGCGTGCTCCCCCTGTTCCACGCCTACGGGATGACGCTCTGCCTCACGTTCGCGATGAGCATCGGCGCGAAGCTGGTCCTGTTCCCGACGTTCGACGCCGATCTCGTGGCGCAGGCCGCGCGCACGAGCCCGCCGACGTTCCTCCCCGCCGTTCCCCCGATCTACGACCAGCTCACGCGCACGGCGTCGCGGGGATCCCTCGACCTCGGCAGCGTCCGCTTCGCGATCTCGGGGGCGATGAGCCTCCCGCCGTCGACCATCGCCCGCTGGGAGGAGGCCAGCGGCGGCCTCCTCGTCGAGGGATACGGGATGACCGAGACGTCGCCCATCACCCTGGGCAACCCGATGGGGCCCACGCGCCGACCGGGCACCGTGGGTGTGCCCTTCCCCAGCACCGACATCCGGATCGCGGACCCGGCCGACCCCACGGCCGACCTGCCGCCGGGAGAGGCCGGGGAGCTGCTCGTGCGGGGGCCGCAGGTGTTCTCCGGATACTGGCGGCGGCCCGCGGAGACCCGGGAGATCCTGCTGGAAGGCGGATGGCTGCGCACGGGCGACATCGCGACGGTGTCGGACGACGGCTTCGTGACGATCGTCGACCGGCTCAAGGAGCTCATCATCACGGGCGGCTTCAACGTCTCGCCCAGCGAGGTGGAGGAGACGCTCCTCGCGCACCCCGACGTCGCCGAGGCGGCCGTCGTCGCGCTCCCCCGCGCCCAGGGCGGCGAGTCGGTCGCCGCCGCCGTCGTGCTGCGCCCGGGAGCGGCGCCGACCGCCGACGGGATCCGGGACTTCTGCCGCGCGCACCTGGCGGCGTACAAGATCCCGCGGCGCGTGGTGTTCGTCGAGGAGCTCCCCCGCTCGCTCATCGGCAAGGTGCTGCGCCGCGAGGTGCGCGAGCGGATCCTCGCCTCCGGCCGGAGCTGACCGGAGGCGAGGACCGCCGTCACGACCGGGGAGGCGTCCCCTCGGAGCGGGCGCCGGGAGCCGCGGACGGGCGGGGCGCGTCCGGCTCGTCCTCGTCGGCGGCGCCCTCGTCGGCCTCCTGCGCCTGCACGGCGATCGCCTCCGTCTTGGCGTAGAGCTCCGTGAGCTCCTCGTCGACCACGGGGTCGACCCACGCGAGGTCGTCCGACGCGTGGTCGTACGGGGCGGGGACGAGCGCGAAGTCGCCGCCGTACTCCTCCAGCCCGGTGCGCACGCTGTGCCGGACGGCGCGCTCCGCGTACACGTCGCGCAGGATGAGCGGATCGCGGCGGAGGTCCTTCATGAACGCGATCATCATGAACGCCATGATGACCGCGAACGGCAGCGCCGCGATGATCGTCACGTTCTGGAGGGCGGTGAGACCGCTGCCCTCCCGCCCTCCCGCGACGAGCAGCACGCCGGCGATGACGCCGACGAGCGACCCCCACACGATCGTGACCCACCGGGTCGGCTCCGGATTGCCGCGCTGCGACAGGGTGCCCATGACGAGGGACGCGGAATCCGCCCCGGTGACGAAGAAGATCGCGACGAGCAGGCCGAGCACGACGACCGTGATCCCGGACAGCGGCAGATCGGCGAGCACGCCGAAGAGCACGCTCTCGGGCGGATCGGTCTCGAGGCCGGCTCCGTTCATCTGCTGATCGATCGCGGTCGTCCCGAAGATGGCGAACCAGACGAAGGAGATGACGGACGGCACGAGCACGACGACGGCGACGAACTGCCGCAGGGTCCTCCCGCGCGAGATCTTCGCGATGAACATCCCGACGAAGGGCGACCAGGAGATCCACCAGGCCCAGTAGAAGATGGTCCACCCCGACAGGAACGTCTGGACCTCCTCGCCCTGGGAGTTCGATCGCGCCGCCATCGTCGTGAACTCGGTGAGGAACTGCGCGCCGACCGACGGGATGATGTTGACGATGAGCATCGTCGGGCCGACGAAGAACACGAAGAACGCCAGGAGGAGCGCCACGACGGCGTTGATGTTCGACAGGGCGCGGATGCCCCGGGAGACGCCCGACACGGCCGACGCGATGAACGCCGCCGTCAGGACGGCGATGACGCCGATGAGGAGGCCGTTGCCCACCTGGCCGAGCCCCGTGACGAGCTCGACGCCGTGCCCGATCTGCAGGGCGCCGAGGCCCAGGGAGGCGGCCGTGCCGAAGAGGGTGACGATGATCGAGAAGACGTCGATGGTCCGCCCGATCGGCCCCGTGGTCCGCTTCTCGCCGAGCAGGGGCGCGAAGATCGACGAGATGAGCGGAGTACGGCCCCTGCGATAGGCGCCGTACGCGATCGCGCCGCCGACGAGCGCGTAGAACGCCCATGCCTGCGGCCCCCAGTGGTAGAGCACCTGGGTGAGCGCGGTGTGCATCGCCTCCACGGTGCCGGCCTCGGCCGTGCCCGGCGGCGGGCTCTCGAAGAAGGTCAGCGGCTCGGCGGCGCCCCAGAACACCAGGCCGATGCCCATGCCCGCGGCGAACAGCATCGAAATCCAGGAGAACAGCGAGAACTCCGGCTCCTCGTCGTCGCGCCCCAGACGGATGCGGCCGAACCGGCTGAACCCGACGTACAGCATGAAGACGAGCACGACCGTCGCGATGACGGTGAAGAGGACGCCGAAGTACTCGATGACCCACCCGAGGACGTCCGAGGCCGTGCCGGCGAGGTTCTCGCCCGCGACGACGCCCCACGCGATGAAGGCGATCGTCGCGGCGACGGCGACGCCGAACACGAGGCGATCCGTGCGGAAGTCGCGGCCGGTCTGCTCGACGCCGATGCCGGGGATGAGTGCGGGATGGACGCCGTCGGGAGCGGGGTCGGCGATGTCCTTCGCGATCCTCTTCGCCGTCTCCATCGCGCGGTCTCCCGCGCCGTGTCCGCTCGGATGGTCGCGTTCGGACGGTCGGTTGTCGAATTCGGTCATCCCTCCACTCTCCGCGAAGAGGCCGCCGGACGCCAACCGAGACCCGTCGCGGGGCCTACGCCACGCCCTCTCTCAGCTGCGCGGCCTCGCCCGAACGGCCGAGACCGTCGAGGAGGTCGGCGAGCTCCAGGCTGATGCCCGCGTGGGGCGGCGTGCGCTCGTCGAAGCGGTCGCGGGTGCCCCGCAGGATGGCGACGGCCTCCTCGGCCCGGCCCGCCGCCGCGAGACCGCGCGCCGCATGGACCTCCCCGCCCGCCGCGGTCATCACGTCGCCCTCGTCCGCCAGCGCGTCGGCGGCGCGCAGGACCGTGCCGACGCCCAGGTCGAGCTGCCCGAGATCGATGAGGCAGCGGCCCTTCGAGTCGAGCACGTTCGCCGCGAACCACGTGGCGTCCTCGGCCTCGGCGATCCCGATCGCCTCGTCGAGCTCTCGCAGGCCGGATTCGTCCCCCGCCGCGACGCGTGCCCGTCCGAGGCCGTGCAGCGCGGCCGGGATCACGCCGGTCGCCTCGGATCTGCGGGCGTCGGCGAGCGCGGCGGCGAAGGCGTCGACGGCGTCGGGGTCGCCGAACTGCAGCAGGAGGTTCCCGAGCGACAGCCCGGCGCGCGCGGCGAGCTCGAACGCCTCCGCCTGCTGAGCGAGAGCGACCGCCTCGCTCCAGGAGCGGTAGGCCAGGCCGGGCTCGTCGCCCGCCAGGGCGGCCTCGCCGAGGAACAGGGCCGTCTCGGCGACGGCCTGCGGCTCCGCGCCGGCCTCCTTCTCCTCCAGGTACACGGTCTCGAAGCTCTCGAGCGCCGCGGCGGTCCGGCCGACCTCGAGCTGGAAGCGCGCGAGGGCGAAGCGCATCCCGATCGTGGGCTGCTCGGCGCGCTCGGCGTGCCGGACGGCGAACTCCGCCCGCGCCGCGGCCTCGTCGGGGCGGCCGAGGTCCGCGAGGATCATCGCGACGAGCTGCGCCGACGAGGCGACGACGACCGAGACGTCCAGCGACACCGCGTCGGCCAGGAGGCGCTCGGCGGCGACGAGCGCCTCCTCGAACCGGCCCTCCGCGGTGAGGAGCTGCGCCCGCAGCCGCAGTTCCGTGAACAGCGGCCATCCGGCGTTGCGCGGGTCGTCGACCACCGCCCGGGTCAGGGCTTCGGCCTCCTGCGCGCGCCCCGCTCCCGCGAGGGCCTGCAGGCGCTGGCCCTGGACCGAGAGCCGGAGGAACTGCGGGTCCTCCTCGGGCAGCAGCGCCGCAGCCTCGTCGAGCGCCTCCAGGGCGGCGTCCGGCCCGTCGGCGGCGAGGCGCAGCGCGCCGATCGTGGCGAGCAGGTCGACGAGCACGTTCGGGTCCTCGCCGTCCGACCGGGCGCGCTCGAGCTCGGCGACGAGCGCAGGCAGGTCGTCGGCCGTCGCATGGCCGAGCACCGTGAGCCCGAGCCGCTCCTCGACGTCCGCCTGCTCCGTCCATCCGGCCGCGCGCAGCGCCGCGATCCGCCGGGCGTGATGCGCGGTGGCCGCGAGGAGGTCGTCGCGCTCGACGGCCGCCCACACGAGCGTCTTGTGGAGATCCGGCGTCACGACGACGTCCTCGAGCGCGAGGCCGTGCTCGACGGCGACCGTCGCGGCGGCGACGTCTCCGGCGAAGAGACGCGTGCGGGCCCGCGCGAGCCAGCCCACGGCGTCCGCCGGTGCGGTCGGGGCCGCAGGCCGCGGCGCGAACGCCTCGCCGCCGAAGGGCACGTCATAGCGCACCTCGCGCAGCGCCCGCTTTGCGGCGAGCCGCTCCGCGTACGCCCCGTTGCCGTTGCGCGCGTCGAAGCGGCGCGCGAGCTCCTCCGCCGCCGCCCAGGAGAGCCCCCGCAGCTGCGCGGCCGTGCGCGGGGTGTCCGACGCCCCCAGCAGGCCGTCGAGGCTCGGATGGTCCGAGCCCCGGACGACCGTGTCGCCCTCGCCCGCGTCGATCACGGCGTCGAGCAGCACCGCGACCGCGGCAAGACCGGAGAAGTGGCTGGCCTCGTGGTACGGATCGTGCGCAAGGCGGTCGATGTGCCGCTCCAGCAGCTGCAGGCCGCGGGCGAGGTTTCCCGTCACGGCGCAGAACACGAGGTGGTGCTCGACGATCGGGAACCCGTCGGGGTTCGCGCGCGCGGCGCGGTAGCTGCGGGCGTGCGCGGCGAGCGCGTCGTCGAAGCGGCCGGCGCGCAGCAGCGCGAGCAGGATGTCCGACTCGGCGGACTCCGGCTCCTCCCCGCAGGACAGGTTCTGCTCGAGGATCTCCTCCCAGAGCCGGATGGCCTCGGCGTCGTCGCCGCGCAGCTGCGCGAAGCTCGCGTCGCTCGAGCGCACGCACGCCTCGCAGTGCGAGTAGTCGTCGCGCTGGAGGGCGTCGCGCAGGGCGAGGTAGCGGCCGGCGGCCTCGACGTCGCCCATGAGGAGCGCCACGTCGTGCCTCGACTGCAGGACGCCGGTCTGCCCGACGCCGGCCTCCCGGTAGCGGCGCTCCATGTCGGCGTGGATGGCCTCCACGCGCTCGCGGGGGAAGCGGGTGTTGCTCGCGAGGCGGCTCGCCATCCACTTGTACTGGAAGAGGAGGTCGACGTGGACGCCCGGGTCGATGGGGAAGCGCACGGGATCGGAGTCGTGCCTGCCGACGCACCACCCGAAGGAGGCGAGCATCGTGTCGGTGTCCCCCGCCATGTGGGCCGACGGAGTGAGGAACATCCGCGCCCGGTAGGCGAGCTCCTCCTCGCCCGCCTCGTCGGCCAGGCGCACGGCCTCGTCGAGCAGCGCGCGCTCCTCCGGCCCGGTAGGGAGGGCGGCGGCCTCGTCCAGGAGGCTCTCGATCCTGCGGCTCTTGCGGCTTCCGGTCGTGGTCACAGGGCCTCTCCTTCGAGCTCTCCGGTGATCCCGACGCTCAGGGTCACCATGTCGGTCAGGGCGGACGTCAGCATCCGCCGGTCTGCGGGGGCGAGCGGGCGGTGCGAGGCGAGGAGCGCCTGCACGTACAGCAGCTTCACCGTGCGGTCGAAGACGAGCTCGTCGCGCAGATCGGCGAGGCGGCGGACGAGCGGGCTCGACCAGTTCAGGCACAGCCGGACCGCCTCGGCCTCACGTCCCTCGTCGCGGCGGCGTGCCTCGATGAGCTCGCTCACGTCTCCGAGGACATCGCCCCAGATGCCGCCCGCCGCGGTCTCCTGCGCCGCGTCGCGCTCGATGCGGCGCACGACCTCCGGGTCGACGACGCACAACGCCGGCAGCTCGACGGGCGTGAAGCGACGCGCGGAGACGGTGCATCCGACCTCGGCGAGCGCGGCGGTGGCGCGCTCCTCGAGGCCGACGGCGAGCGCGCGCTCCGCGAGCGGCGGCGGCGTGAGCTCGTCGAGCAGCTCGCTCACCGTGACGCGGGTCACGGGGACGTCGAGCAGGTCGGGCAGGCGCCGCAGGAGCGCGGCGTCATAGGAGTAGCCGCCGTTCACGACCGGGGTCTCCGGCGGCACGATCGCGGCGACCTGCCGGAACTCGTCGACGCTCTCGGCATACCGCACGCCGTCGTGGCGGCGCGCGAGCTCGGCGACCGTGGTGTCGCCCGCCGACGTCTCGACCGTGAGCCACGGCAGCACGGCGCGGGCGAGCTCGTCGTCGTGCACGGCGAGGGCCTTGAGCGCGAGCTGGTGCACCGAGAGGAACTCCTGGAACCGCCACGGCCTCGTCGTCGCCTGGCGCAGGATCCACGCACGGACGGACGCGCCGAGCTGCTCGCGGGTGTGCTCGAGCGCGGAGTCGTCGACGAGGCCCTCGCGCGACGCCGTGGGGGCGAGGCCCGTCGTGTCGAGGACGCAGCGCACGAAGAAGGCCCAGGCGGGCAGCAGGCCGTCGAGCTGCTCGCCCACGAGCATCCGCCCGAGGTAGACCGTGCTCGCCTGGTGCGCGCCGGGCGGCGGCGCGAACGGCAGCACGAAGGCGACGCCCTCCGTCCCCGTCCCGGGGACCGACAGCGGGATGATGTCGAGCGGGCGGCGGCCGAGGAGCTTCGTCCCGAGCTCGACGAGGGCGTCGGAGGGCTCTTCGGCGGATGCCCCGAGGAACGCGGGGGCGCGCGTGACGGTGTCGAGCGTGGCGTCCTCGTTCACGATCGCGACGGGCACCGGGAGGTACTGGCCGAACCGCGTCGCGAGGGCGCGCACGCGGTCGGGGGACAGCAGCGACGCGTCGTCCGGACGCGGCTCGAGCGCGATCTCCGTGCCCACGGCCATCCCGTCGGTCTCGGCCTCGCCGAGCTCCCGGATGCGGAACGAGCCCGACGCATCGCCGATCCACTCGATCGCGGGCGTCCCCTTCGCCGAGCGGCTGCGCACCACGATGCGGTCGGACACCATGAAGCAGCTGAGGAGGCCGATGCCGAACTGGCCGAGGTAGTCGACGCGCCGCACCTGCATGAGGTCGTCGCGCTTGGAGCTGCGGCCGACCGTCGAGAGCAGCTCCGACGCCTCGTCGGCCGTGAGCCCCACGCCGTTGTCGCGGAAGCGGAACGGCCTCCCCGGCCCCGCGGGCTCGATCTCGAGCGAGCCCGCGGGGGCTCCGGCGTCGAGCTCGTGGCGGGCGCGGATGGCGTCGCGCCCGTTCTGCAGCAGCTCGCGCAGGAACACCTGCGGGCTGGAGTAGATGTGGCGACTGAGCAGATCCACCACCCCGCGCAGGTCGACCTGGAACGGCCGGACGTCGGGGGAATCCGATTCGAACCTCACCCGACAAGATTACGGAGGACGGGGACGCGGTCACGTCCGCGAGAGGGATTTACACGGAGGAAACCCCGGGGCCTTCCTGCACGAAACATTGCACGCTAGATTTCCTGCAACGAATCTTGCACCCACCCGGGAGGACCCATGGCCTCGGACATCGACGTCTGGCTCGACGAGACCTTCTCCGAGGGCGAGCTGTCCCCCGGCCAGCGCCGGGTCGCCGACGTGGTCCAGCGCAACCTCCGTCTCGCCGCCTACGGCGACCTGGCGGAGGTCTCCGAACGGGCCGGGGTGAATCCGTCGACCGCCGTCCGCACGGCGCAGACGCTCGGGTTCTCGGGATGGAAGGACTTCCAGCGCGAGCTGCGGGCACGGCATCTCGCCGGCCTCTCGACGGAGGAGACCCTGCAGGAGCATGGAGTGCCGGGGTCGCCGCTGCATGAGGCGATCGCGCGCGACGTCGAGAGCCTGCGGCAGACCCTCGAGGCGAACACGGCGGAGAGCGCGGAGTCCACCATCCGCACGCTGTCCGAGGCGCGCGCGATCCTCGCCGTCGGCCTCGGCTCCTTCGCCGGCCCCGCCTCGGTGTTCGCGCACCTGGGATCGACGATGGGCTACCGGATCGCTCTCGAGACCCGGGCCGGCGTGCACCTCGCCACGGCGTTCAACGGGATCGGCGGCGGCGACGTGGTCTTCCTCGTCAACCTGTGGCGGACGCAGCGGCACATCCTCGCCGCCGCCGAGGCGGGTCGCCGCGCGGGAGCGCGCATCGTCGTCCTCACGGACCGCAAGCGCGGTCCGCTGGCCGCCGCGGCGGACCACGTCGTCGTCGTGCCGTCCGAGGGCATCTCGTTCTTCCAGTCCGTCACGGCCGCCGGCTCCGCCGTCTACGGCCTCCTCGCGGGCATGGAAGCCGCCCATCCCGACCGCAGCCGCGCCGCGCTGCGTCGGACCCACGAGCTCTGGAAGGACCTCGACGTCTATGCCGACTGACCCCGCAACGACAGAAGGAGCACCCATGCCCCCCACCCCCACCGCCGCCGTCGTCGGCCTCGGATCGATGGGAGGCGCCATGGCGCTCGCGCTGCGCGACGCCGGATGGCGCGTGACCGGCTTCGATCCGTCGCCCGATGCCCGGACCCGCCTCGGCGACGAGGGCGTCGACACGGTCGAGTCGCTCGAGGCGCTCGCCGGCATCCCGCACATCGTGCTGTCGCTGCCGTCCGCCGCGATCGTGGAGACGACGGTGCCCTCCCTCGTCGCGCAGGGCGCGGCCGCCATCGTGGACACGACGACCTCCGAGCCGGCCACGAGCGCCGCGATGGCGGAGCTCGCCGCCCGGGCGGGCGTCTCGTTCGTCGACGCGCCCGTCTCCGGCGGACGCGCGGGAGCCCGCGCCGGCACGCTCAGCGCGTTCGTCGGCGGCTCCGACGCCGCCGTCGCCGCCGCGACGCCCCTCCTCGACGCCCTCACGCAGGGCTCCTACCGCCGTATCGGCGGACCGGGAACGGGCAACGTCGTCAAGCTCCTCAACAACATCCTCGCCGCGGCCAATCTCGCCACCGTCGGCGAGGCGCTCGCCGTCGCGCACTCCTACGGCATCGAGCCCTCGGTCGCCGCCGAGGGCATCAGCGGCGCCTCCGGCGCGAGCCGCGCATCGTCCGCGTCCTACCCCGAGTGGGTGCTGTCGGGCACCTTCGACTCGGGCTTCTCGCTCGGGCTCATGGCCCGCGACGCGCGCCTCGCGCTCGACGTCGCGGCCGCCCGCGGCGCGCGCCCGCCGCTGCTCGACGCCGTCGCCGGGCGCTGGCAGGACGCTCTCGCCGACCTGGGCGCGGATGCCGATTTCACGGAGATCGCCCGTACGACCGCCCCCGATCTCTTCGCCGCGAAGGAGAGCACGCGATGAGCGCGCTCGCCGCAGAAAGCCTCGCCTCCTCGGCGTCGACCGCCGCCGCCGTCCTCGGCGCCTCGTTCCCGTCCGGCTTCGGCTCCTTCGTCCACGGGGAGGTCGCCCCCGGGACGGGACGTCGCCTCACGCTCACGGCGGCCGCGACCGGCGAGGCGTTCGCCGCGTACGCCGACCTCGGTCAGGACGGCGCCGACGCGCTGCTCGAGAGCTCACGCCGAGGAGCGGCCGCCTGGGGTGCGACCGACGCGTTCGCCCGCGCCGCCGTCCTCCGCGACGTCTCGCGTGCGATCGCCGAGCACGGCGAGGAGCTCGCCCTCCTCGAGAGCGCGACGACGGGCAAGCCGATCCGCGACACCCGGGCCGAGGCGGCGAAGGTCGCCGAGATGTTCGGGTACTACGCCGGCTGGGCGGACAAGGTGACGGGGCTCACGATCCCCGTCCCCGGCCACTGGCACACCTACACCGAGCGCGTCCCCTGGGGCGTCGTCGTGGCGATCACCCCCTGGAACGCCCCGATGTTCACGGGCGGATGGAACGCGGCCGCGCCGCTCGCCGCCGGCAACGCCGTCGTCGTCAAGCCGAGCGAGTTCACTCCCGCGTCGACCGTGCGACTCGCCCAGATCGCGTTCGAGGCGGGGCTTCCCGCCGGAGCCCTCAACGTCGCCGCAGGCCTCGGATCGACCACGGGCGCCGCGCTGACGACCGACCGGCGCGTGGGCAAGGTCTCGTTCATCGGCTCCGTCCCGACGGGGCGCGCCGTCGCCGTCGCCGCCGCGCAGGCGGGCATCCCCACCGTGCTCGAGCTCGGGGGCAAGAGCGCCAACATCGTGTTCGCCGACGCCGACCTCGAACGGGCGGCGGACGGCGCGGTGTCGGCGATCTTCTCCGGTGCCGGGCAGTCCTGCGTGGCGGGATCGCGCCTCCTCGTCCAGCGCTCCGCGTACGAGGACTTCGTCGAGCTCGTCGCGCACAGGGCCTCGCTCCTGCGCCTGGGGGACCCGCTCTCCCCCGACACCGAGATCGGCCCCATCATCACCGCCCGGCAGTACGAGACCGTGACGGCCCTCATCGCCGCAGGGGTCGAGGGCGGCGCTCGCCGGATCACCTCCGCACAGACGCCGGCCGCCGTGCGGGAAGGCGCTCTCGGGGGCGGGTTCTGGGTGCCGCCGACACTGCTCGCGGGGGTCTCCCCCGACAACGTCGTCGAGTCGACGGAGGTCTTCGGCCCCGTCGTCGGCGCCGACGCCTTCGACGACGCCGAGGAGGCGATCGCGCGCGCCAACGCCTCGGCCTTCGGGCTGGCGGGCGCGGTCTGGACCGAGAACGTCGCTCGCGCGCACCACGTCGCGCGGAGCGTCGACGCCGGGACGTTCTGGATCAACGCGTACAAGACCATCCACGTCGCGGCGCCGTTCGGCGGGTTCGGCGACTCCGGGCACGGCAGGTCGTCCGGCCCCGGCGTGCTCGACGAGTACACCCAGACGAAGGCGATCTGGACGCCGACGGCTCCGGCCCCCGTGCCGTTCCCCTCGCTCGCGTCCGAGGGCGTGCGATGACGCGCGGCCTGAGCCCGCGATCCGTCGGCTCCGCACACCGGCATCCCGCCACCGTCCAGGAAGAGAGCACGCCCTCATGACCCGCACGACCGCACGCCCCGTCACGACGGCGGGGACGAGGGAGGCATGGCCCATCGCCCTGCTCGCGCTCGTCATCACCCTCGTCGTCCAGTTCATCGGAAGCGCCCAGATCGACATCGGGATCGGCGCCATCGTGATCTTCCCCATGGTGTGGGGCCTCCTGGCGGGCCTGCTCGTCTCGGTGCAGAGGCTCACGCCGCTGGGACTCGACCTGCAGAAGGTCGCGGCGGCGCTCGTCGGCGTCTCGGTCATGCTGCTCGTCGCTCGTCTCGCCTTCAACATCGGGCCGAGCCTTCCCGTCCTCCTCCAGGCGGGCCCCGCGCTCCTCCTCCAGGAGGTCGGTCATCTGCTGGGCACGGTCGCGCTGGCGCTCCCGCTCGCCGTGCTGCTGCGCATGGGCGGGGCGACGGTCGGAGCGACGTTCTCGCTCGACCGCGAGCCGTCGTTCGCGATGGTGTCCGAAAAGTACGGCCCCGACTCCGACCAGTACCGAGGGGTGCTGGCGATGTACGTCTTCGGGACGATGTTCGGCGCGGTGTACATCACCCTGCTGACGTCGCTCGTGGCCAACTGGAAGATCTTCGATCCGCTCGCCCTCGCGATGGGGGCCGGGGTCGGCTCGGGCTCCATGATGGCCGCCTCGGCGGCGAGCATCGTGGCCGCCTACCCGGCCGACGAGGAGGCCATCCTCGCCATGGCCGCGGTGTCGAACCTCATCACGACCGTGCTCGGCGTCTACGTCGGGATCTACCTCTCGCTGCCGCTCGCCGACCGCTTCTACCGGCTCCTCACGCGGAGGCGGGAGAGGGCGACGCCCGCCGCCGTCCCCGTCGGAGCCGGCGCCCCCTCGACGGAGGCCGCTCCGGCCGGGACCGAGGAGAACCGTCGGTTCCGCGAGGCCGTCGCCGCCTCCTCCGCGGAGGTGAGGCTGCCTCTCTGGCTTTCCCTCGGCATCCTCACCGTCCTCGGACTGGGCACCGCGTTCGTCGCCGCGAAGGCGTTCGACGGGCGGATCGTGGCGGGCTACGCCATCATGCTCGCGCTGGTGCTGCTCGGCTCGCTGCTGGCGAGGCTCACCCGGGGCAGGGTCTCGGCCATCGTGTGGATCACGACGATCGGCGCCTACGTGTCGAGCCCGTGGTTCTTCGCCGGCGACGCGCTCGCGGAGGCCGTCGCCGCGGTGGACTTCCTCTCGATCGCGACGGTCATGCTGACCCTCGCGGGCCTCTCGCTCGGCAAGGACCTGCCGCTGCTGCGGAACATCGGGTGGAAGATCGTCCCGGTCGGCCTCGTCGCGATCACGGCGTCGTTCCTGCTGTCGGCCGTCGTCGCCGAGTTCGCCCTCGGGTTCTGGGGATGACGGCCGAGCCCCGGCGCCGGCTGTCGGCGCGCGGACCGTGCCGCGTGCGGCGCGCCTGCACGCGCAGCCGCCTCAGGCCGCGTACTCCATGAGCTCGCGGCCGAGGACGCGGAACGCCTCGTGGGCGCGGTCGCGGTGCAGGATGCTCGCGTCGTCGAACTCGACGAAGAGGGCGTAGGCGACCCCGCCGCGCGCGCCGGCCAGCACGCCGGCCTCCGCACGGACGTCCCGGTCGCGACCCGTCTTGTTGAGGAAGAGCAGGCCGTGTCCGTCGTCGTCGTGCGCGAACGGCGCGAGTCCCGTGGCGCTGCCCACGAGGCTGAGGTCGTGGTTGAGGGTGAGCCACTCGGCGACCTGCGCGCTCACGGTCGCGCCGGCGGCCTTGCCCGAGACGATGTCGGCGAAGAGCACCGCGAACTCGCGCGCCGTGCCGAGCGCGACATGCGGTGCGTCGTCCGGCCCGCGCCGGTCGCGGAAGTGGTCGAGGAGCGCCGAGCGCGGCATCCCGAGCGAGACGTAGCGGCGCGACACGCGCTCGTGCCCCACCCGTTCGAGGAGCGCGTTCGCGGCGAGCGCGTCGTCGCTCGTCGCCGTCAGCACGGCGACGTCGATGAGCGGCAGCTCACGCGCCTGGAGGTGACGCCACACGCCCGACACGCGCAGGGGGTCGAGCGGATCGCGGGCGACGACCTCGTACGGGTCGAGCGTGCCCTCCTCGAACTGCGCCGCGGCCTCGACGAGCAGGGGCACCGTTCCGACGCCGCCGACGGGCATCGTGACGTGGTCATCGCCTCCGAGCAGCACCGTCCCGCGGTCGAGGTCCGCGACATGCACCGCGACACGGCCATCCGCCGCGACCAGCCCCTCGAGCGCGCGCAGCGTCGAGGCGAAGGTCGGTCTGAGGATGGCACGCCGTCTCGGGCGTCTTCCGCTGCGTCGCGTCCCCCGCAGCGACACAGCTTCCTTCTGAGGCTCGGTAGCCACGGAGTTCCTTCCCAAAGGTTCCACATCCGGGGTGCTGTGTCGGATATTCAGTTGTCCCGCGTGCCGTCGCGCACACGTCCTTCCATTATCACCGGGGGCCGTCTGCCCTCGGCAGACTCTCACCAGATCGTCACGCGCTCGTCTTCGGGGAGCCACAGGGCGTCGTCCGGCGTGACGCCGAAGGCCTCGTAGAAGGCGTCGACGTTGCGCACGATCTGATTGCAGCGGAACTCGTTCGGCGAGTGCGGGTCGATCGTCAGGAGGCGGAGCGTCTCGGCCTCGCGCGACTTCTGCTGCCAGACCTGAGCCCACGACAGCAGCAGCCGCTGCACCCCCGTGAGACCGTCCACGACGGGCGACTCCTCTCCGCCGAGCGACAGCTCGTACGCCTTGAGCGCGATGCCGAGACCGCCCAGGTCGCCGATGTTCTCGCCGATCGTGAGCGCGCCGTTGACGGTGTGCGACGACTCGAGCCCTCGCGGGACGAGGGCGTCGTACTGATCGATGAGCGAGCGCGTGCGCTGCTCGAAGGCCGCGCGATCGTCCTCTGTCCACCAGTCGCTGAGCGCGCCGGTGCCGTCGTAGCGGCTGCCCTGGTCGTCGAAGCCGTGGCCGATCTCATGGCCGATGACGCCGCCGATCCCGCCGTAGTTCGCCGCGGGATCGCGCTCGGCGTCGAAGAAGGGGTACTGCAAGATGGCGGCCGGGAAGACGATCTCGTTCATGAGCGGGTTGTAGTACGCGTTGACCGTCATGGGCGACATGAACCACTCGTCGCGGTCGATCGGCTGCCCGATCTTGCCGAGCTGCCGGTCGTGCTCGGCGATGCTCGCACGGCGCACGTTGCCCACGAGGTCGTCCTCGACGATCTCGAGCGCCTCGTACGTGCGCCATCTCACCGGGTAGCCGATCTTCGGCGTGAAGGCGTCGAGCTTGGCGAGAGCCTTCTCGCGCGTGACGGGGCTCATCCACGCCAGCTGCGAGATGCTCTGCCGGTAGGCCTCGACGACGTTCGCGACGAGCTCGTCCATCGCCGTCTTCGCCGCCGGGGGGAAGTGGCGCTCGACGTAGACGCGGCCGATCGCGTCGCCCAGGGCGCCCTCGGCGAGCGCGACGCCGCGCTTCCAGCGCTCGCGGAGGGTCGGCACGCCCGTGAGCTCGGTGCCGTAGAACGCGAAGTTCTCATCGACGAACGCGTCGGGCAGGTACGGCGCGAGCGCGTGGACGACCTGGAAGAGCAGCCACGCCTTCCAGTCCTCGAGACGCTCGGCGACGAGCAGAGACCCGAGCCCTTCGAGCGCGGAGGGCTGTGCCACGACGGCCTCCGCGAGCGCCTCCGGCCGGCCCGGCACGACCGCGTCGCGCCACGGCGTCAGGTCGACCCCGGCGAGCTGCTGGATCTCGTCCCACGTCTTGAGGTTGTACGTCGCGAGGGCGTCGCGGCTGCGCACCTTGTCCCAGTGGTGCGCGGCGATGTCGGCCTGCAGGACGAACACGCGCTCCGCCTGCGCCGCGGCCCCCGCGACCCCGGCCAGGGCGAGAAGGCGCTCGACGTGCCGGCGGAAGGCGGCACGCGTGCCCGCGAAGCCCTCCAGGCGGAAGTAGCTCTCGTCCGGCAGCGAGATGCCCGACTGCACGAGGAAGGGCACATAGCGCGTCGGGTCGCCCGGGTCGGGCTCGGCGAAGACGCCGATGGGCGAGCCGAGGCCCTCGCGATCGAACTCGCCCGCCGTCCGCAGGAGCGAGGCGACGTCGGAGACGGCCTCCACGCGCTCGAGCAGGGCGACGAGCGGGGCGGTGGCGAGCGCCTCGACGCGCGCCGTGTCCATGAAGCTCGCGAAGAGGTCGCCGACCTTGCGCGCGTCGGTGCCCGGCTCCGCGCGCTGCGCCTCCTCGACGATCGCGCGGACGTCCTTCTCGGCCTGCTCGGCGAGCTGGTGGAACGACCCCCATCGCGCCTTGTCGCCGGGGATGGCGGTGCGCTCGATCCAGCCGCCGTTGACGTGGCGGTACAGGTCGTCCTGCGGGCGGATCTCCTTGCTGAGCTCGTCGAGTGCGATACCGGAGGTCAGGGGAGCAGCCGTCATGCACCCATCGTAGGCACGGCCGCCGACGGGGAGCAGGGAAGGCGCTCAGCGTCACCCCGGCGCGACGACGGGGTCCGTGCGCGCCCCTCCCCGCGCCGGCGCGCGCGTCGCCAGGTACACGCCCGCCATGACCACGGCGGCCCCCGCGAGGTCGAGAGGCGTGACGGCCTGCCCGAGCAGGATCCATGCCGCGGCGATCCCCACCACGGGGACGAGGAGCGAGAAGGGGGCCACCGCGCTCGATCCGTGACGCGTCATGAGCCACGACCACACGCCCGAGCCGCCCACCGTCCCCACGAGCACCGTGTACGCGAGCCCGAGCAGGGCCGGCGCCGCCGTCGGCTCCTGCCACGAGGTCAGCGAGCCCGCGATCGCGTCGGGCCCCTCGACGACGAGCGAGAGGGCGAGCATCGGAAGCGGCGGGACGACCGACATCCACAGCGTCAGCCGGAGCGGGTCGTCGGCGTGCGCCTGGGCGGTGGCGACGTTCCCCACCGCCCAGCTCAGGCCGCCCGCCAGCACGAGGAGGAAGGGGAGGAGGCTCGCGCCGTCGCCCGCACGCGGGGCTCCGACCATCGCGAGTCCCGCGCACGCGACGACGAGGCCGGCGATCCGCGCCGGGGACATCCGCTCCCGGAAGAACAGCGCGCCCAGCAGGACCGTGAACGGGGCGGACGACTGCAGGACGAGCGAGGCGAGGCCCGCGGGCATCCCCGCCACCATCCCCGCGTAGAGGAAGAGGAACTGGAACGTGCCGAACCCGAGCCCGTACCCGATGAGCCAGCGCAGACGGACCCTCGGGCGCGGCACGAAGAGGATCGTCGGGATCGCGAGCAGCGCGAACCGCAGCGCCACGAGGAAGAACGGAGGGAAGTGCCCGAGGGAGGCGTCGATCGCCACGAAGTTCAGGCCCCACGCCGCCGCGACCGCGACCGCGAGGAGGCGGTCGCGCGCGCTCATTCCGTCCGGGCCCATGCTCCGAGCATCCGCGCTTCGACCGGGAAGCACAAACGAATAATCCTTGATCGACCGATTAGCCTTCCTACATGGACGTGCGCCACCTCGATCTGCTGCGCGAGCTCGACGAGCGCGGCAGCCTCGCGGCCGTGGCCCTCGCGACGCACCGGACGGCATCCGCCGTGTCGCAGCAGCTCCGCAGCGCCGAGAGAGCGTTCGGCGCCTCGCTCGTGGAGCCCGCCGGCCGCGGCGTGCGCCTGACAGAGGCCGGGAGGCTGCTCGCGTCGTGCGGCCGGGACCTCGCGCGCGCCGTGACCGTCGCCGAGTCGCGGTGGCAGGAGTTCCGCGACGAGCCGCGCGGCGTCGTCACGATCGCGACCCTGCCGAGCGCCGCCTCCTTCCTGCTCCCCGGCGTCCTCGAGCGACTCGCGGACCTGCCGATCGAGCTCGAGCTCGCCGACGTCGACATCGCCGAGGACGACTTCCCCCCGTTCGTCGCCGATCACGACATCGTCATCGGACACAGCCTCTCCCGCGCGACGCCCGTCTCCGACCGGGTCACGACGGTGCCGCTGGCACGCGAGCCCCTCGACATCGCGATGTCCGCGACGCACCCGCTGACCGCCCTCGACGAGGTGACGGCGCACGACGTCGCGCCGTGGCCGTGGATCGCCGTCCCGCCGGGCTATCCGTTCGACACCGTGCGGATGGCGATCGAGGATGCGACCGGATCGCCCCTCGACATCCGGCAGCGGCTGCGCGACAACCGCCTCATCGAGACGCTCGTCGCCTCCGGAGACTCCCTCGCGGTCCTGCCGCGCTTCACGACCCCCACGACGGGCGGGATCGCGATGCGGCCGCTCGCGGGCATCCCCACGGGGCGCCACATCCGCGCGATGTGCCGCCCCGACCGGGCGGAGCGCCGCGCCGTGCGCGTGGTGCTGGACGCCCTCCGCGTCGTGGGAGCCTCCTTCACCGCGTCCTGACGCGCACACCCGGCCGTCGGATGTCGCCGGGCCGCCCTAGGCTCGGACGGTGACCGATCGCCGCACGCTGAACCGCGACATCCTGCGGCTGGCGGTGCCGGCGCTGGGGTCGCTCGTCGCCGAGCCGGTCTTCCTCGCGATCGACGCCGCCATGATCGGGCATCTCGGCGTGGAGGAGCTCGCAGGGCTCGGCATCGCCTCGGCCGTCCTCACCACGGTCGTCGGGCTCATGGTGTTCCTGGCCTACTCGACGACGCCCGCCGTCGCCCGCAGGTTCGGCCGCGGGAACACCCGGGGCGCGGTCTCCGTCGGCATCGACAGCATGTGGCTCGCGCTCGGGATCGGCGCCGTGCTCGCCGTCGCGGGGATCCTCGCCACTCCGCTGCTCGTGGCCGCCTTCTCCCCGACCGACGCCGTCGCGGCGCACGCCGAGGCCTATCTCGGCATCTCGATGTGGGGTCTTCCCGCCATGCTCGTCGTCTTCGCCGCGACGGGCCTGCTGCGCGGGCTGCAGGACACCGTCATCCCGCTGTGGATCGCGGGCGTCGGCTTCACGGCCAACGCGCTCCTCAACGGCCTCCTCATCTACGGCCTCGGATGGGGCGTCGCGGGGTCCGCGATCGGCACGGTCGTCGTGCAGTGGGGGATGGTCGCGGCCTACGTCGTCGTGATCGGACGGCTCGCCCGCCGCCATCGTGCCTCCGTGCGGCCGCAGCGCGAGGGCGTGCGCGGATCCGCCCGGTCGGGCGGATGGCTGTTCCTCCGCACCGTGAGCCTGCGGGTCGCGACGCTCGGCACGGTGTGGGTCGCGACGTCCCTCGGCACGGACGAGCTCGCAGGCTGGCAGGTCGTGTTCACGATCTTCAACACCGCCGCCTTCGCGCTCGACGCGCTCGCGATCGCGGCCCAGGCGCTCATCGGCAAGGCGCTCGGGGAGGGCGACCCGCGCCAGGTGCGCGCCGTGCTCGGACGCACCGCCCTGTGGGGCGTCTGGTGCGGCGTCGCGTTCGGCGTCGTCGTCGCCGCGCTCTCGGGGGTCGTCGGGCTCGTCTTCACGGGCGACGCCGCCGTGGCGGCGTTCGTCCAGCCCGCTCTGCTCGTCCTCGCGCTGTCGCAGCCGCTGGGCGCGTTCGTGTTCGTGCTCGACGGCGTGCTCATGGGCGCGAACGACGCCCGCTATCTCGCGCTCGCGGGCGGCCTCAACCTCCTGCCGTTCCTGCCGGTCCTCGTCCTCCTCGCGCAGCTCGCGCCGACCGGCCCCGGCGCCCTCGCCTGGCTCGCCGCCGCCTACTACGGCGTCTACATGCTCGCGCGGGCCGTCACCCTCGGCGCGCGCATCCGCGGCAGGGCGTGGATGGAGCAGCGGGCGTAGGGGACGGCCGTTCTCACGCGTGCCGGCGGACCCACTCGTACATGACGATCGCACCGGCTGCGGAGGCGTTGATCGACCTCGTCGATCCGTACTGCGTGATCTCGATGCGGCCCGACGCCGCGGCGAGCGCCTCCTCGCTGAGGCCCGGCCCCTCCTGGCCGAACAGCAGGACGCAGCGCTCGGGCAGCTCGGCCCGGTCGACCGGGACGGCCTCGCCCACGTTGTCCACGGCGATGATCGGAAGCCCCTCGGCCTCCGCCCACGCGGCGAACGAGGCGACATCCGGATGGTGCACGACGTGCTGGTAGCGGTCGGTCACCATCGCGCCGCGCCGGTTCCAGCGCTTGCGCCCGATGATGTGCACGGTGTCGGCGAGGAACGCGTTGGCGCTGCGCACGATCGATCCGATGTTCATGTCGTGCTGCCAGTTCTCGATCGCGACGTGGAACGGATGACGCCTGGTGTCGAGGTCGGCGACGATCGCCTCCATCCGCCAGTACCGGTAGCGGTCGACGACGTTGCGCGAATCGCCGTTCGCGAGCAGCTCGCGGTCGTAGTGGTCGCCCTCGGGCCACTCCCCCGGCCAGGGCCCGACGCCATGCGTCGACGCCTCTCGGCTCGGTTCCGGCTCGGCTGGGGTCACCGGACGAGGGTATCCCGGCGCGCCCGTGGCGACGTCCGCTCAGTCATGCTCGCCCATGACGCGACGCGTCAGAGCGGCCACGTCGGCGTCGAGATGATCGATCTTCGTGTTCGTCGCGTCGAAGCGGGAGTCGACCGCGGCGAACCGGGCGTTCATCTCGTTCCGGAGACCGCCGATCTCCGCCCGCATCTCGGCGCGGAGCCCGCCGATCTCCGCGTTCATCTCGCTGCGGAGCCCGCCGATCTCCGCCCGCAGCGTCCCGGTCTCGGCCCGCAGCACGCGCGTGAAGTTCGAGGAGATGACGCCGAGGGTCGCGAACGCGAACGTGCTGAACACCCCCAGGAACACCCAGATCTGAGGTTCGGACATCTGCATGCCTCCTATTCTGCGCAGCTCCTTCGACTTTGTCAGCCCTCGCGGACCCGGACGCCGGCCGTCACGATCCTGTGGAGAGAAACCTCGGAGAGACGCCCTTGTGCACGCGGCCTCGCCGAGGCCTTCGGCGCACGATCCGCCGGCCGTAGGCTGGAGCCGTGGCTTCACCTGCGGCGGACGACTACCTGAAGACGGTGTACTCGCACACCGAGTGGCAGGACGATCCCATCACCCCGTCGGTGCTCGCCGGCAAGCTGGGCGTCGCGCCGTCGAGCGTGACCGAGATGGTGAAGAAGCTCGCGGCAGCCGGTCTCGTCTCGCACGTCCCGTACGGCGCCGTCCGCCTGACCGACGAGGGCGAGCGCCGCGCCGTCGGCATCATCCGCCGCCACCGCCTCATCGAGACCTGGCTCGTGCGGGAGATGGGCTACGGCTGGCACGAGGTGCACGACGAGGCCGAGGTGCTCGAGCACACCATCAGCGATCGGCTGCTGGAGCGGATCGACGAGCACCTGGGCCGCCCGTCGTTCGACCCGCACGGCGACAAGATCCCGGATGCGGACGGACGGGTCGCGCGCGAGCCCTTCGTGCTGCTCGCGGATGCGCCGGAGGGGCACGTCGGACGGGTCCTGCGCGTCCGCGACCGCGATCCCGAGCTGCTGCGCGAGATCGAGGGCGCCGGCATCGACGTCGGGATCGAGGCGACGGTCACCGACGGCGGGGTGAGCGTGGGCGGAGTCGAGGTCGCCCTGCCCGACGGCGCGCACGACGTCATCTGGCTGACGACGTAGGCGCCGACGGAACCGCTCTTGCTCCTGCACCGGCTTGTTTGCTAGCATCCTTGCATGACAGAGAAGCAGCAGCTCAACGTCTACGTCCCGCCCGATCTGGTCCGGGCGATCAAGCATCGCGCGATCGACGAGGGCAAGTCGTTGTCGAAGCTGGTCGAGGACGCCCTGCTGTCCTATCTGGGACCACGGAGCTCCGCAGAGACGTGAGACGAGGAGAACATGACCGTCACGATCCAGCAGATCCTCTTCACCGCGAAGACGACGGAGTGGCATCGTCTCGCCGGCGCCCTGGGCCTGACGCCGCCGTCTGAGCCGACCCCCGAGTGGGCCGAGTTCGACGGCGACGGCGTCCTCGCCATCCATCACGCGAGCGGGGAGCACCCTGCGGGGCAGGTGGACGTCCACCTGCTCGTCGACGACCTCGACGCCGCGGAGCGGGCGGCGTCGGGCTTCGACGTCTCGCGCGGCGCCCTGGACGGCGTCGGCGAGATCCTCACGGTGCGCGCGGCATCGGGCATCGCGGTCACCGTCTCCGCCGGCGGGCGCGTCACCCGTCCCGGCGAGCTCGCCGTGCTGCCGATCTGGTTCCAGCCCGATCTCGACGAGCCGCACCGCATCCTGGAAGCCCTGGGCCTGCGTCCGCGGATCGTCTCGGACCGCGGCGGATGGGTCGAGCTGGTCGCCGGCGGCGGCGGCCTCGTGGCGCTCCATCACGGCGACGAGCCCCTGATCGGGCTCTCCTTCCTCGCGCCGGGCGACCTCGACGCGCTCGCGGCGCGCCTGCGCGACGCCGGCTTCGACCCCGCCGTCATCGACGAGTCGTACGGACGGACCGTCCGTGTCCCCGATCCGGACCGCGGAGACGAGGTGTGGATCAACGGGGCCCAGGACGACCTCTACGGCTACAGCCGGGTGGAGTGAGCGGCGTCCAGCGCTGTCCGGCACCGTGTCGTTCGTTGGTGCGGAAGCGCCGCCATCGGGCGGCCATACCGGCACAACGGCACCGACGGACGACGGCGGGACGTCACCGGGGAGTGCGTCGGGCTCAGCCGACGCCGACACGGACGCCTCCCGGCACCGCGCCTGCCGCGCGACGTAGTACCGCGGTATGACGCGGGGCGCCGAACATCCGTCTCCGCTCCGACGCGGCCGGCCGACCGGATCCGTAGCGTCGAGGGCATGATCACCGCAGAGAACCTCACGAAGCGCTTCGGCGCCCACACGGCCGTCGACGGCATCTCGTTCGAGGTGCGTCCCGGTCAGGTCACCGGCTTCCTCGGCCCCAACGGCGCCGGCAAGTCGACGACGATGCGCATGGTCGTCGGGCTCGACCGGCCGGACACGGGGTCGGTGACGGTGAACGGCCTCCCGTTCGCACGGCACGGCGCGCCGATCACCGAGATCGGCGCCCTGCTCGACGCCAAGGGCGTCCATCCGGGGCGGACCGCGGAGTCGCACCTGCGTCTCCTCGCGGCCACGCACGGCATCGGACGCGCCCGCGTCGACGAGGTGATGGAGCTCACGGGCATCACGAGCGTCGCCCGCCGCCGCGTCGGGGGCTTCTCCCTCGGGATGCACCAGCGCCTCGGCATCGCGGCGACCATGCTCGGCGACCCGCACACGCTCATCCTCGACGAGCCGGTCAACGGCCTCGACCCGGAGGGCGTGCACTGGGTGCGCGGCTTCGTCCGCTCGCTCGCCGCCGAGGGACGCGCGATCTTCCTCTCCTCGCACCTCATGAGCGAGATGGCGCAGACCGCCGACCACATCATCGTCCTCGGCAGGGGCCGCATCCTCGCGGACGCCCCCGTGGGCGACCTCCTCGGCGGCGGCGACCGCGAGCGGACGCGCGTGCGCGCCTCGGACGCCCGCGAGCTCGCCATCCTCCTCGCCGCGGAGGGCGTCTCGATCGCCCACGCCGACGGCGACACGCTCGAGGTCGAGGGCGTCGCGGCCTCGCGCATCGTGCGCGTCGCGGTCGGCGCCGACATCGACGTGCACGAGCTCGTGCCCCTGCGCGGCTCCCTCGAAGACGCCTACCTCGCCCTCACGGGCGACGCCGTCGAGTACCGCAGCGACCCCGCCGCCATCGCGGCCTGACCCGGAGGAACCCCATGACCTCTCTCACCGCCTCTCCCCGCCGCGCCGTCTCGGTCGCGGACGCCCGCATCACATTCCCGCACCTCGTGCACGCCGAGTGGGTGAGCCTCTGGAGCCTGCGCGGCAACGTCGTCTCCCTCGTGCTCGGCGCCCTCTTCGCCATCCTGGCCGCCGTCGGGTTCTCCGTCATCTGGGGCTTTGCGACGCAGCGGGCGGAGGAGCCGCTCCCCGTCGAGGTCGCGCCGCCCCTCATGGACATGGCGCTGAACGGCGTCGTCATCGTGCAGATCGTCGCCGTGCTCATCGGCGTGGGCGCCTTCGCCAAGGAGCACTCGACCGGCTCGCTGCGGACGCAGCTCGCCGCGGCTCCGCGCCGGGTCGGCGTGCTCGGCGCGAAGGCGACCGTCGTCGGGCTCGTGACCGCGGTGTGGGCCGCCCTCGTCTTCGTCGTCTCGGCGATCGGCGTCGCGATCGTCTACACGGCGTTCGACTTCCCCGTCGCGTTCGACTCCCCGCTGACGCAGATCGCGATCCCCGTGCTCGGTGCCGCCGTGCTCGTCGCGCTGTCCGCCGTCCTGGGGCTCGGCGTCGCGGCGCTGCTGCGCTCGGAGACGTGGGCGGTGAGCCTCGTCCTCGTCTTCCTGCTCATCCTTCCGACGGTGTTCCTGTCCCTCCCCTTCGAGTGGGCGCTCCACGTCGCCGAGCTGCTCATGGGGCAGACGGGCTCCGCGCTCTACACGGTGCACGAGAGCGTCGACGGCACGGTCGTCCGCGACATCGCGCTGACCTTCGCCTGGCCGGCGGCCGCACTCGTCGCGGGCATGGCCGTGGTGCGCCGACGCGACGTATGACCGAGGATCCGCGCGTCGGCCCGCATCCCTCGCGGGGTGCGGGCCGCCCGCGTAGGGTCGGACGCGTGAGGCGAGCAGAACGCAGGAATCCCGCGCGGGATCCGGCCGGGAACGCGCTTCCTGCCCGGAGGGGGACGCAGATCTCCTGCACTGTGCCGTGCAGAAGGACGACATGACCGAGCACGACCCGGCATCGGCGGCGGAGCTCGCGCTCCCCCGCCCGCCCGGGGCCGTCCGCCGCTGGTTCGACGCGCACCCGCGCACGGTCGACGCCGGTCTCGTGCTCGTCAGCCAGGTGCTTCCCGGAGCGGCCACCCTCATCGCGGCCAGCCTGCCGGCGAGCGACCTCGTGCTCGACGGCTGGAGCACGGCCGGGGTGGTGACAGCGCTCGTGGCCGGCGGGGCGGCGCTCATGGTGAGGCGGCGGATGCCGTTCGTGAGCGCCGTCGTGTGCGCCGTGCTCTCCGCGCTCCCGGATCCGTTCAACTTCGGCGGCGCCGTCGCGGTGTTCATCGCGCTGTACTCGCTCGGGGTGTACCGCACTCCGCGACGGACATGGATCGGGTACGGCGTCGCCTCGGCGGTCACGCTGGTCGTCCTGCAGCTGTCGTCGGTCGCCCAGGTGAGCATCTGGGCGACGGGCGACTCCCCCGCCCCCGTCACGGCAGCGGTCCCGAACGCCATCGTGTTCCTCGTTCCGACGCTGCTCGGGATCTCCGTCGGCAACCGGCGCCGCTACGTCGCCGCGATCATCGCGCGCGCCTCCGACCTCGCGCGCGAGCGCGATCAGCGCGCCCGGCTCGCCGTCGCCGACGAGCGCGCCCGCATCGCGCGCGAGATGCACGACATCGTCTCGCACAGCCTCACCGTCATGGTGACGCTGTCGGAGGGCGCCGCCGCGCAGGCGGAGGCCGGGAACCCGCGCGCGCCCGACGTCATGCGCACGGTCGCCGAGACCGGTCGCGCCTCGCTCGCCGAGATGCGGCGGCTCCTCGGCGTGCTGCGCGCGCGCGACCAGTCTCCCGACCTCGCGCCGCAGCCCGGCGGCGCCGACCTCGACGCGCTCGTCGCCCGGTTCCGGGAGACGGGTCTGCCCGTGCGGCTCACCCGGAGCGGACCGCCGGTGGAGGACCGCGCGCTCCAGCTCACGACCTTCCGCATCGTGCAGGAGGGACTCACCAACGCGCTGCGCCACGCGCCCGGGGCCCGGCGGGTCGAGGCGATCGTCCGGCACGACGAGGGAGCCGTCGTGGTCGAGGTCGTCAACGATCCGCCCGCCCGCCCCGGCACCGCGCCCTCCGGCCGCGGGAGCGGGCTCATCGGCGTCCGCGAACGGGCGGCGCTGCACGACGGGGCCGTCGAGGCGGGCCCGACCCCGGCGGGCGGATGGCGGCTGCGCACCGTGCTGAAGGAGGGATCATCGTGACGGACAGCCCGTCCATCCGCGTCGCCATCGCCGACGACCAGCAGCTCGTGCGCCTGGGCCTGCGCATGGTGCTCGACGCCCAGACCGACGTCGAGGTCGTCGGCGAGGCGGACGACGGCGCCGCCGCGGTCGCGCTCGCGCAGAGCGAGGAGGTCGACGTCATGCTCATGGACGTCCGGATGCCGGGGGTCGACGGCATCGCCGCGACCGGGCGCATCACGGAGCGCTCGCCGCTCCCCCGCATCCTCATGCTCACGACCTTCGACCTCGACGAGTACGCGTTCGCCGCCCTGCGGGCGGGCGCGAGCGGGTTCCTGCTGAAGGACGCCCAGCCCGCCGACCTGCTCGCCGCGATCCGCGCCGTCCACGCGGGGGACGCCGTCCTCGCCCCGAGCGTCACGCGGCGGATGCTCGAGCTGTTCGCCATGCCCGCGACCCCGGCGGCGCGCGAGCACGTGGATCTCGACGCCCTCACGCCGCGTGAGCGGGAGGTCTTCGCCGCGATCGCCGAGGGCCTCACGAACGACGAGCTCGCCGAGAGGTTCTTCCTCTCCCCCTCGACCGTGAAGACCCACATCGGCCGCCTGCTGCAGAAGCTGGGCGCGCGCGATCGCGTGCAGCTCGTCATCCTCGCCTACGAGCTGGGCGTCGTCGGGCGCTGAGAGACGATCGGGGGCGGAGCGGAGGGCGAAGGCTAGCGTCCCGCGAGCCGCGCGGCGCGGGCGAAGGGCCACTCCATGCCCGAGAGGCGCTCGCACGTCTCCCAGATGCGGAGCCGCACCTCGGGGTCGGACGACGTCTTCGAGGGCTGCTGACGGGTCGGGTCGCCGCGCGTGACGTGACGCGGACCCCAGTACTCGCCGCCGGCGATCGACGGGTCGACGAGCGCACGCACGAGCGAGGCGGCCCCGCGCTCCTTGGACTGCGCGATCGGCGCCTGCAGGCCGTCGCGTACCCGCTTCCAGGCGCCCGGCTCGTTCACGCCGGCCACCCGCGGGGTGCGGCCTCCGATGGAGTACCCCGGATGCGCCAGCACGCTCTCCACCGGCACCCCGGCGTCCTTGAGACGCAGGTCGGCCTCGATGCCGAGCGCCTGCACGACGACCTTCGACTGCACGTACGCGCGCCATGCCCGGTAGCGGCCCTCGAGCTGGATGTCGACGGGGTCGTACGCGCCCATCCGCGTCACGGCGCTGCCGAGCCAGACCATGCGCGGCGTCCACGTGCGGCTCGCCGACTTGGAGAGCGTCGTGAGGAGCTCGGACGCGAGCACGAAGTGGCCGAGCGCGTTCGTCGCGAGCACGAGCTCACGACCGTCGCGCGTCGTCTCGCGCTGCCGGGGCGTGTGGATGATGCCGGCGTTCAGCAGCACCCCGTCGAGCCGCTGCCGCTTGAAGAGGCCGCCTCGGACGCTCGCCGCCGCCGCGCGGATCGAACCGGCGTTGCTCACGTCGAGCAGGAGCGTCTCGACCGAGGCGTCGGGCACGCGCGCCTCGAGCGCGTCGTGCGCCGCCGCGAGCCGGTTCGGGCTGCGACCGCTCAGGATGACGTGCGCGCCGGCCGCGACGAGCTGCTCGCTCGCGAAGTACCCGAGCCCCGCGTTCGCGCCCGTGACAAGGAAGGTGCGGCCCGACTGGTCGGGCAGGCGCGCGGGGTCCCAGGGGGCGGGCGCGCTTTCGGTCACGGTTAGAAGATACGCCCGATGGCATACTCACGGCTGCACGACGGGGCGCGACGTCACGGAAAGACGGATCACGAGGGCGGGGAGGACGCCGGACGACCGGGCGACCCCGGCGCCGCGAGCTGCCCGAGCGCCGGCAGCACGAGCACGACGACCGCCGTCACCAGCCACGCCGCGGCGACGGCCACGCCGGCGAAGTGCACGTCCACGAGGTGCACGCAGACCGCAGCGGCGCCGATGCCCAGCGGAGGCACGGCGGCCGAGACCGCGTTCTGCACCCCGAACACCCGGCCCCGCAGCCGGTCCGGCACGCGCTCGGCGAGCACGACCCCGAGCAGGCTCACGAGCGCGCCGCTCGCGGCGCCGAGCGCGGCGGCCCCCGCGAGGATGACCGGGATCGACGCGAGGCTCCCGATCGTCGCGATCCCGGCGGCGGACAGGACGATGCCCGCCGACAGCCAGAGGCGGCGCGGCACGCGCGGCCCGGCGAACGCGAACGACCCGCCGCCCACGAGGCTTCCCGCGGCGAACGCGACGAGCACGAACCCGACGGCGTCGGACCGGTCGATCTCGGTGAAGTAGGTGGGGAGGATCATCCCCTGCACGGCCCCGAGGACCGCGATCATGACGGCGGTGACGACGATGATGCTCCGCAGCACCGGTGTCCGCCGGATGAAGCCCCATCCCTCGCGCACCGCGGCCCAGGTGACCGCCGTGCCCTGCTCCCCCGCGTCGGGCCTGCCGACGACGCGGTCGAGGACGAGGACGGTGACCGCCGCCGACGCGCAGCACGCCGACGCGACCCAGAGGGCCGTCGCCGGTCCGAGGATGCCGAGGAGGGCGCCGGCGGCGGCGGGACCGAGGATCATCGCCCCCGCCCCCACGGTCTCGCGCATCGCGGTGAGCCGCTCGATCGGGACGCCGCTGCGCGCCACGACGGCCGGCACCATCGCCTCCCGCGCCGTGACGCCGGGCACCTCGCCGACCGCGCGCACGAGGGCGAGGCCGAGGAGCCATCCCAGCGTGAGCTCCCCCGTCCACGCGATGACGGGGAGCGCGCCCACGGCGAGCGCGGAGAGCGCGTCGGCCGTCGACGCCGACCAGCGCCGGTCGATGCGATCGATGACGACGCCGAGGAAGAGACCGGCGACGATGCCGGGGACCGCGCTGCCGGCCGCGACGACGGCGGCTCCGAGCGGATCCCGCAGCTGCTGGATGACGACGAGCGGCAGCAGCACGCCCACGACGGAGTTGCCGCCGGTGCTGAGGCCGTAGGACGCGAGGAAGAGCGCCGCCTCGCGCCGTCTGCGCACGATGGCGGTCAGGCCGCCACCGCCTCGCGCCCCGCCGCCGTGCGCAGCGCGTCGAGCTGGGGCGCGATCTCGAGGGGATCGACCCTGCCGTGCCTCGCGATCGAGGCGATGACCGCGACGAAGGCGTCGGTGTACGCGGCCGTGCTGCGCGCGGCCGTCTCGGTGTCCGGATGGATGACGTTCACGTCGAGCCCCTGCGGCGTGCGATTGAGCCAGACGAACACCTCTCGGGAGTCGTCCACGCTGCCGTACACGTGCATGTCGTGGGTGACGGGGAGGTTGTTGCCCGGCAGGCTGCGCAGGTCGAGATAGGAGATCATCGGCGCGGCGAAGTCGGTCGGGGGCGCCTCGCCGCCCGCGGACGGGAGCACCTCGAGGACGCGGTGCAGGGGCGTTCTCGCGAACGCCCGGCTCTCCTCCACCCCGCGCTGCGCCCCCGCGATCACCGCGGCGAAGTCGAGCGGGTCCTCCGCGCGCGCGAACTGCACGGGGACGAGCCGCGTGTACCAGCCGACCGAGAGGATCTGACTGCGCCGCGACCGCGTGGAGACCGGGGTGAGCATCGAGTAGACGGGGTTCCCCGTCACGACCGCGTCGAGCATCGACGCCACGGCGATCACCCCGCTGTTGAGGTTCCCGCCCGCACCGCGGCAGACCTCGGCGAAGGCGTCGAGCGCGGCGGCGTCCACCGCGCTCTCGATCATGTGCCCCCGGCCGGGCACGTGGACGTGCTCCGAGAGGCCCAGCGGCAGCGGGAAGCGGGGCAGGTGCCCGCCCGCGCGGACCAGCAGCTGCGCCCAGCGCTGCACGTCGTCGTGCGTCCACGTGAGCTCGTCGCAGTGGTCCTTCTCGTCCGCGCAGTAGGCGTGATACCCCTCCACGCCGGGGAGGCGCGGCTGCTCGCCCGATCGCGCGGCCCGGTAGGCGGTGACGAACTCGTACAGGACGATGCCGAGCGAGACGCCGTCGCTGTAGAAGTGGTCGACGACGAACGCGAGCGTGAACCGGTCGGGGGTCTCCTCGGGCCGGATGGCGATGAGGCGGAACATGTCCCATTCGGCGATGTCGGGCAGGTCGCCGTCGACGTACGCGCGCAGCGCATCCGCCTCCATGACCCCGCCGACGGCCGGGTCGATCTCGACCTCGATGTCCTCGGCCGCGATGGTGCGGCCCGTGTAGCCGCCGCCGTCGTGCTCGACCCACGTGTGGTAGACGGAGTGGCGGCGGAGGTGGTCGCGGAAGACCTCGGCCACCAGCCGCTCGTCGTACGCGTCGTGGATGTCGAACGTGACGACCGCGAAGCTCGACCGGCGCTTTCCCGTCTGGGCGCCCGCGGCGTCGACGAAATGGCGGCGCTGGATGTAGCTGGGATGCGCGGGCTCCGTCGCCGCCGCGCGCACGGCGTCCTTCGAGCTCCGGCTCGCCCGCCAGGCGGTCACGGCTCCGCGACGTGGTTCCCAGTCGGGCAGCAGTCCACTTCTCATGATGTCCCCCCCTGTCACGCCGAACGCAGAAAGGCCCCGGTGCCCATCACGTCGATGTGCCCCGAGGCCTTATCGCCATGGTGACACCGTTCGCCGCCGCGCGATGTAGGTATTTCGGGGGACAAGACGCCGCGTCCGTCCTGGGGATCGGCGATGGATCCGCCGCCCGCGACACGATCGGCATCCCACGCGCACCCGCGGGAACCTAGGCTGAGGTCATGGCGCGACGCGACGAGATCGAGTGCTGGCTCACCGACATGGACGGCGTCCTCGTGCACGAGGAGCGGCCCATCCCGGGCGCCTCCGAGCTGCTGTCGCAGTGGCGCGACACCGGAACGCCCTTCCTCGTCCTCACGAACAACTCGATCTTCACGCCGCGCGACCTCTCCGCGCGGCTCCGGTCCTCCGGCATCGACGTGCCGGAGGAGAACATCTGGACGAGCGCGCTCGCGACCGCCGCGTTCCTCAAGCAGCAGAGCCCGGGCGGGTCGGCGTTCGTGATCGGCGAGGCCGGCATCCTCATGGCGATGCACGAGGCCGGCTTCATCATGACCGAGACGGACCCGGACTACGTCGTCGTCGGCGAGACGCGCAACTACTCGTTCGAGGCGCTGACGAAGGCTGTGCGCCTCATCAACAACGGCGCCCGCTTCATCTCCACGAACCCCGACGCGACGGGCCCGAGCGCCCAGGGCGTGCTGCCCGCGACGGGTGCGATCAACGCGCTCATCACGAAGGCCACGAACAAGGAGCCCTACATCGTCGGCAAGCCGAACCCCATGATGTTCCGCTCGGCGCTCAACCGCATCGGCGCGCACAGCGAGAACACCGGGATGATCGGCGACCGGATGGACACCGACATCGTCGCGGGCATCGAGGCGGGGCTCCACACGGTGCTCGTGATGACGGGCATCAGCGACCGCGCCTCGATCGAGCAGTATCCGTTCCGCCCCGACGAGATCGTGCCGTCCGTCGCCACCCTCCTCGACACCGCGGTCGAGGGCGATGGCGGCGCGGAGCTGACCGCAGGGGTCTGAGCCGTGTCCGAACGGGACCTGCTGTTCGCCGCGACGTTCCTCGTCACGACGGCCACGCTCGTCGTGCTCGTCTGGCAGCTGTGGCGAGGACGACGCGACAGGGACGAGTAGGCGGCGGGGAAGCCGCCCGCGCTGCACCCCACCTGGAGTCCCATCCCGGATGAGGACGACGTCGAGCCCTCGTCCACGTCGTCGGCGAGCATGACGCCCACGCAGACGCTCCCGGGATACAGCGAGAAGCCCTCGCCGAACCGGACGACGGACAGCCCGAGGAACTCCTCGTAGCCGGCCCCGTCCTCCCCGGGGTCCCCGAGGAATCCCGGGAACGCGAAGTCCTCGTCGACGTCGAGCACGGCGACCCGGCCAGGATCGTGCCGGACGATCGCCACGGTCACGGCGGATGCGGCGAGCGCGACGACGAGGAGGCTGGTCGCCCAGAGCAGCGACAGCCGCCGGAGCGGGAGCCGCTGCAGACTCTCCGCCCATCGGATGATCCGTCCGCGCTCGGGCGGATCATCCCGCTGCGGAGGTGCCGCGACCGCTTCCTCGCCGCCGGGGCCTCGGGAGCCGGCGACACGGTCTCGGCCTCCGCCGCCCGCGGGCCGGGACCGGACGACTGCGTCTCGAGCTCCTGCAGCCTTCGCCACCCCTCGGCGTCGATGTCCGCGTGCGGGCCGTACGCGCGCTCCCTCAGCAGCCGAAGCTCATCCAGGTCCGCCACGCCTGCCATCCTGTCGTGCTCGCGGCGTCAGGGCCAGCATCCCGACGCGCTGCGCGTCCACGACGAGGTCCTGCACGAGCCGCTCATCCGAGCGAGCCGGGCACCGCCTCGAGCAGCTCGCGAGCGTAGTCCGAGCCGGGGGTCGAGAGCATCCGCCGCGCCGCGCCCTGCTCGACGACCTTCCCCGCGCGCATGACGACGACGTGGTCGGCGATCTGCCGGACGACGCCGAAGTCGTGCGTGATGAAGAGGTAGCCGAGCCCGAGCGAGGCCTGGAGGTCGACGAGCACCTGCAGGATCTGGGTCTGCACCGACACGTCGAGCGCCGAGACCGGCTCGTCGAGCACGAGCAGGTCGGGCTGCAGGGCCAGTGCGCGCGCGATCGCGACGCGCTGCCGCTGGCCGCCCGACAGCTCGGCGGGAAGCCTCTCCGCGACCGAGGAGGGCAGGCGCACGGCGTCGAGCAGCCCCCGCACGCGGCGCGCACGCTCCGGGCGCGAGCCGATGCGGAACGCGCGCAGCGGCTCGGCGACGACCGCCTCGATGCTCATGCGCGGATCGAGGCTGCCGAACGGGTTCTGGTACACGACCTGCACCGAGCGCCGCCACTCGCGCAGCCCGGCTCCGCGCAGGGCCGTGACGTCCTCGCCGCGGAACAGGAGACGTCCTTCGTCCGCGTCCGCGATGCGTGCGGCCATCCGGGCCGTCGTCGTCTTGCCGGAGCCCGATTCGCCCACGAGCGCCACGGTCTGGCCCGCGCGCACGGCGAAGGAGACGCCGCCGACCGCGACGAAGTCGCCGAACGTCTTGCGCAGGCCGTCGACCTCCAGGAGCACCGGGGCGTCGACGTCCTCGACGGAGTCGCCCTCGATCGACGGCTCGAGGCGACGGCTCGTGAGCCCGGGGGCCGCCGCGACGAGCTCGCGCGTGTACTCCGTGCGCGGGGCGCCGAGCACCTCGGCCGTCGTGCCCTGGTCCACGACGAGGCCCTGCTGCATGACGACGACCTCCTGCGCGCGGTCCTTCGCGACGCCGAGGTCGTGCGTGACGAGGAGCACGGCCGTGCCCCGCTCCGCCGCGAGAGACGCGATCTGGTCGAGCACGTGCCGCTGCACCGTCACGTCGAGGGCGCTCGTCGGCTCGTCGGCGATGACGAGCCGGGGGTCGCAGCTCCACGCCATGCCGATGAGCACGCGCTGCTTCATGCCTCCCGACAGCTCGTGCGGGTACTGGCGCGCCCGCGCCTCGGGGTGCGGGAGCCCGACGTCGCCGAGGATGCGCACGGCGCGCTCGGCCGCGTCGACGCGCGAGAGCCCGACGTGGAGGCGCAGGCCCTCCGCGATCTGCTCCCCCACGCGCATGACGGGGTTGAGGGAGGCGTTGGGGTCCTGCGGGACGAAGCCGATCCGTCCACCGCGGATGCGGCGCAGCTCCCGCTCGCGCACGCGCGTGAGATCGACGCCGTCGAAGCGGACGGCCCCTCCCGAGACGAGCCCGTTCTCGGGCAGCCGGCGGACGAGCGCCTGCGAGACGCTGCTCTTGCCCGAGCCGGACTCGCCCACGAGCGCGACGATCCCGCCGCGCGGGACGCGCAGGTCCACGCCGCGCACGGCGTCGATCGTGCGCCGGCCACTGCGGTACCGGACGTGCAGGCCCTCGACCGTCAGGACGTCGTCACGCGCGGCGTCGTCACGCGCTGTCCCGCCGCGGGGGATTCCGTCGCTCATCGCTCCACTCCGATCACGCGGGCCAGCCGGGTCACGGCGAGCACGACGCACACGATGACGGCTCCCGGCAGGACGGTGAGCCACCAGGCCGTCGCGAGGTAGTCGCGGCCGTCGCTCACGAGCGCACCCCACTCGGGCGAGGGCGGCTGCGCGCCGAAGCCGAGGAAGCTGATGGTCGAGACCGACAGGATGGCCGTGCCGAGCTCGAGGGCCGCCATCGCCAGGACGGGACGCATGGCGTTGGGCAGGATGTGCCGGCCGAGCACCGCGAGCGGGCGGACGCCGAGGGTCGACGCGGCCTCGACGTACTCCTCGCCGCGGACCCGCAGCACCTGGGCGCGCATGATGCGCGCGAAGCTGCCGGCGGCGCCGAGGCCCACGCCGAGGGCGATGCTCCACGGGCCGAAGCCGAGCGTCGCCACGACGATGAGCGCGAGGAGGATGCCGGGGACGGCGATGAGCACGTCGACGAAGCGCATGACGACGAAGTCGACCATCCGCCCCACGCGACCGCGCAGCGCGCCGGACACGAGCCCGACCGCTCCCCCGGCGATGCCGCCGACGAGGACCGCCGTGGTGGCGGCCGCGAGCGAGAGGAACGATCCGTGCACGACGCGCGTGTAGACGTCGCGGCCCAGCGCATCCGTCCCGAACGGATGGGCGAGGCTCGGAGCCCGGAGACGATCGGCCGTCACGCCCGCGAGCGGGTCGCCCGGCGCGAGCAGCCCGGGCGCGAGCGCCATGAGGGCGGCGAGCAGGACGACGGCGAGCGCCAGGAGGGTCGTGGGCCGCAGCAGGCGCGACATCATCGAGGAGCCTCCTCGCCGGCGGAGGGCGCGGACCCCGACGGGGCCTCGCCCGGCGCCGCCACGGCGCCGAGTCCGCCCGCCACGACCGGCGCCGGCCGCACCCGCCCGCGCGTCCGCAGCCGCGGGTCGAGCAGGGGATAGGACAGGTCGACGAGGAGCGCCGCGAGCGCGTAGACGACGGCGACGACGATGATGACGCCCTGGATGACGTTGACGTCGCGCGCCTGCACGGCCGCGACCACGATGCGGCCGATGCCGTCGCGCGAGAAGACGGTCTCGACGACGGCGGTGCCGCCCGCGAGGAAGCCCACGAGCAGTCCGATGCTCGTGACGGACGGCAGCATGGCGTTCCGGAGGATGTGGCGGCCGAAGATCGCGAGGCGCGAGAGGCCCTTCACGTCGGCCGTGAAGACGTACGCGCTGCCCTCCGCCTCGCGGATCGCGGCGGAGAAGACCTGGAAGAAGATCGCGCCCACGGGGAAGGCCAGCGTCACCGCGGGCAGCACGACGCTCAGCGGCGAGCGCGCTCCCGACGCGGGGAACCAGCCGAGCGTGAACGAGAAGACGCTGATGAGGACGAGCCCCGTGACGAACGCGGGCACCGCGACGCCGAGGGGCGGGAGCTGGACGAGGAGGTCCCGCAGCCACCGCCACGGGGAGACGTAGGCGAGGAACCCGACGAGCAGCGACATCGTGACGCCGACGACGAGCGCGAGGCCCGCGACGGCGAGGCTTCCCGGGACGACGTCGGAGATCATCTGCGTGACGGGGCGACCGGTGGCGAGGGACGTGCCGAGGTCGCCCGTGAGCAGGCCGCCGAGCTGCGCGAGGTACTGGGAGAGGACGCTGCCGGCGAGGCCCGCCTCCTCGCGGAGGGCCGCGAGCTGCTCGGGGTCGACCGTCGTGGCGTCGCCCGACTGGACGGCGAGCGCGGCGAGGACGGGGTCTCCGGGGAGGATCCGGATGAGCAGGAACGTCACGGTGTAGGTCGCCCAGACCACGAAGACGAACTGGAGGATCCGGGGCGCGACCGCGCGGACCGCCGCGAGGGCCGTCCGCGACGGAGACGTTCCTGCTCCCGGCATGTCAGCCGAGCTCGACGTCGTAGAGATGGAAGCGGGACGCGGAGTCGAACGCGAACCCGGTGACCTCGGGCTGCGACGCGTGCACCTGGTACACCTCGAGGACCGGGAACAGGTAGCCGTCCTCGATGATGATCCGCTGCGCCTCGTCGAGGAGCTCCTGGCGGGCGTCCTCATCGCTCGTGGCGGCCTGCTCGGAGAGGATCGCCTCCAGCTCCGCGTCGTCCACGACGGCCCAGTGCGACGGCGCGGCCTGCTCGAACATCACGCCCAGGGCGTCCGGGCCCGTGCGCGTGAGCGCGGCGAAGAGCACGTCGTAGCTGCGGTCGGCGATGGCGCCGAAGAAGCCGCCCGCGTCGGTGAAGTCGATCTGCATGTCGATGCCGAGATCCTTGAGCTGCAGCTGGATGAGCTCCATCATCTCCTGCTCGTAGAAGCCGGTCGCCGTGAACGTGAGGCGCTGGCCGTCCTTCTCGCGGATGCCGTCGGCGCCCTCGGCCCATCCGGCGTCCTCGAGCGCGGCGATCGCGGCGTCGGGGTCGTACGCCATGAGGCCGGCCTGGCTCGTGTAGCCGCTCGTGCCGCTCGAGAGCGCGCTCGTCGGGGCCTCGCCGCCCGCGTACCCGAGCGTGGCGTTGATGTCCTCCCGGTCGATGCCGACGCGCAGCGCCTCGCGCACCGCGGGGTCGGCCAGGACCGGGTTCTCGAGGTTCGGGATGAGGCTCGTCGGGATGCCCGGGTTGGCCTTCGCGTAGATCGAGTAGCCCTCGTCGGCGATGCGCGGCTCGTCGGCGTACGGCAGCTCGCCCACGATGTCGAACTCGCCCGACTGCAGCCCGCCGACGCGGACGCTGGCCTCGGTCACGACGGCGAACTCGATGCGGTCGAGGTACGCGTCGCCCTCGTGGCCGCGGAGCCCGGACGCCCAGTCGTAGCCGTCGCGGCGGTCCATCGACACCTCGCTGTTGGGCGCGTACGCGTCGTAGACGAACGGGCCCGTGCCGATGACGCCGTCCTGGCACCGCGCCTCGGGCGTCTCCTCGGTCGTCGCCTGCGACACGAGGCCGAGGCTCATGGTGCTCGCGCCCTGCAGGAACGCCGCGTTGGGAGCGTCGAACGCGACGCGGAACGTCTGGTCGTCGACGATCTCCGTCCCTGCGTACCCCGAGAGGTACTGGCCGGCGAGGGACGCCGTCGAGCCGTCGGCCGCCATCTCGACGATGGCGTCGAAGTTCGCCTGCACGACCTCGCTCGTGAGCTCGGAGCCGTCGCTGAAGGTCACGTCGTCGCGGAGGGTGAACTCGAATGCGGTCATGTCGTCGTTCGAGGAGAACTCCGAGGCGAGCCACGGCACGATCTCGCCCGTCTCGGGGTCCTGGTCGACGAGCGAGTCGACAACCTGACGTCCGATGTACAGGGCCTGCGTGACGGTGGGCTGCTGCGGGTCGATGCAGCTGGGGTCGGTCTCGACGGCGAACACGAGCGTGCCGCCCGAGCCCTCGCCCTCGGAGCCGCCGCCTGCCGAGCAGCCGGCGAGAAGCGCCGTCAGGGCGACGGCGGAGCCTGCGGCGAGCGCGATGCGCCTCTTCGGGGATGTGTTCACGGTTTTCCTCTCGGGATGGAGGTGGTGCAGAACGTCGGGGGTCAGAGGTTCAGGGACCCGGAGACGAGGCGTCCCCGGGAGACGACGGCGACGATGCGGTCGGCGTCGAGGTGGGAGACGTCCTCCCAGGGGCGCCCGTCGATGACGATGAAGTCCGCGCCGTAGCCGGGCGCGAGGCGGCCGACGCGGTCGCCCATCCCGATCGCGTCGGCCGCGTCGCTCGTGGCCGAGACGAGCGCCCGCTCGGCGGTCCAGCCGAACGTCTCCGCCATGAGCCGGACCTCGCGGTGCTGCTCGCCGAAGCGGACCATGACGCCGTTCGCATCGGTGCCGAGGACGAAGCGGACGCCGGCGGCCGCGGCTCCGGCGAAGTTCGCGTCGCGCTCGGCGACGACGGCCTGCGCCTTCGCGCGCGCGTCCTGGCCCACCGGCACCGTGCCGTCCGCGAGCCGGTCGTTGATGAGCAGGGTGGGTGCGACGGGGATGCCGCGGGAGGTGACGAGCGGCCAGAGGGACTCCTCGAGCCCCGTGCCGTGCTCGATCGAGTCGACGCCCGCCTCGAGCGCGCGGCGGGCGCTGACCGCGTCGTGGCTGTGCGCCGCGACGGGCATGCCGAGCGCGTGCGCCTCGTCGATCGTCGTGCGGATCTCCTCGATCGTCTGGTTGCGCCATCCCACCCGGTCGCCCATCGAGAGCACCCCGCCCGACGCGTAGATCTTGATGCCGTGGGCGCCCTGCCGGGCCCACTGGCGCACGAGCTTGCGGCACTCGTCGGGGCTGTCGGCGACGGGGTCGCGGTGCGGGTAGTGGGGCGGGATGAAGAGGTCGCCGTGCCCGGCGGTCATGCCGACCTGGCCGTGCACGCGCACGCGGGGCCCGACCTGGACGCCGTCGTCGAAGACGCGGCTGACGGAGAGCTGGAGCGCGTCGCCCGCGAGGTCGCGCACGGTCGTGACGCCGGCGCGCATCGCGCGCTGCGCCTGCGCGGCGATGTGGAAGACCCTCTCGGTGTCGGGCGTGACGAGCGACCACGGCGATCCCCACGGCTGCTCCTGCGGCCCTGCGTATCCGCCGAGATGCACGTGGGTGTCCACGAGCCCGGGGATGACGGCGTAGCGCGGGCTCCCGCCGTCGCCGGTCGCCTCCACGGCCGTGATGAGATCGCCCTCCCACGCGAGACGGCCCGCGCCGATGGCGCGGGTGCCGTCCCAGATGGCGACGTGGGACAGAGGGCTTTCGGGCACGAGTACTCCAGGAGACGAGCGGGATGTCGCCGCGAACGGGGTCTCCGTCCGACGGGAAGCGCGTGTGCCATCTTGCGGCCAACGCAACTAATTTACCGACAGTAAAGCTATCCGTGTTACGTCCGGATGTCGTGCGGCCGAGAGTCCCGCGCCTGCGAGGGTCAGCCGCCCACGGGGTTCACGGAGAGGAACCGCGCGGGGGCCCGCAGGACGGCGGTGGGGCCGTGGGGCGTCTCGGCGTCGAGGAGGATCGAGTCGCCCGCCTCGAGCACGTGCTCGTCGTCGCCGTGGACGAGGAGCATCGAACCCTCCAGCATGTACAGGAACTCGACCCCCGCGTGCTCGTAGAGCGGGAACTCGTCCGACGCCCCGTTGAGCGTCACGATGACGGGCTCGAGCGACGGGCCGCTCGTGGACAGCAGACTCCCGAGGCTCGCGTAGCGGTGCCCCTGCCTGCTGCCGGCGCGCACCGACTCCGTGCCCTGGCCGGCCTTGACGACGACGGCCGCGCGCGGCGCATCCGCTCCCCGGAAGAGGGACGCCACCGGCACGTCGAGGGCGCGGGCGAGACGGTTGATGGTCGTGAGGCTCGCGGACGTCGACGCCGACTCGATGCGCGAGATCATGGCCGGGGACAGCCCGGCGCGCGCGGCGAGATCCGCCGCCGTGAGACCGGCGGCCGCCCGGTAGTGGCGCACACGGTTGCCGACCGTCTTCTCCAGCCGCGACTCCTCGACGGCGGAACGGGTCTCGTGCGGGTCGGTCATGCTCGACAGACTAGGCCAGCGCGCTCCCCCGCCCCCTGCGAGCGCCGCCGCCGACACCCACGGCGCTTTCCCCAACGCCGGAGATCCCGCGAACGCCGGATCGGATCGGCCCGGATCATCCGGCGTTCGCGGGATCCCCGGCCCTCAGGACCGGACGCGCGGCGCAGCCGCCGCGAGTCCCGCCCGTCGACCCCGGTACCATCTGAGGGGTGAGTCTCAACGAGGTGCTGCTGCGCGTCGATCGATTCGCGGCCGGCCGTCAGCGCGACATCCGCGTCCCCGCCGACAGGCTCGCCGACCCGTTCCTGCGCAGGTCGTGGCTCGTCGTCCGACTGCTCCTGGGCGTCGCGATCATGCTCGGCGTGAGCGCCGTGGGCATCGCCTTCTGGCTCACCGCGCAGGGCATGCCCGAGCCGTTCCTCGTGTGGTTCCGCAGCCTCGTCGTCCTGGGGCTGACCGGAGGCCTCGGCTACTTCTCGTTCCGCGCCGAGCAGGGCTGGTACTGGGCGTACTCGCGGATGCGCCTGTTCTCGTTCGTCTTCCCCGCCGTGACCCTGACGATCGCCGCCGTCCCCGGCCTGTATCCCGCGTGGATGACGGTCGAGCAGGTCGCCTTCGCCGCGCTCATGCTGGGGGTCGGCGCGCTGCTGTCGACGCGGCGGATGCGGGCGGCGTACCGCAAGGGCTGAGGGCGGCCCGCGCACCGGGCCGCGTGGCCGGTCGGTGGATGAGTGCGGCCGACGTTGCGGATGAGCCCCACGAGGGCACCCCTGTCCCACGACTCCGCGGACCGGACAGGCCGACCCGCCGACGGGCGCGTCAGCCCCGCAGCACGAGCGCGGCGGCGCCGATGATCGGGCCGTCGCCGCCGAGCGCGCTGCGGACGACGCGCGTTCTCTGCGCATAGGGCAGGACGGCCCATTCGCGCAGCGATCCGGCGACGAGGTCGACGTAGTCGTCCGACACCGCGGAGAAGCCGCCCGAGACGGCGATCACCTCGAGGTCGAGCAGCGACGACGCGTCGGCGAGCGCCTGCCCGAGGGTCTTCGCCGACCGTTCGATCGCGGCCCGCGCGATGCGGTCGCCCCTCGCCGAGGCGCGTGCGAGGTCCTCCCCCGTCTCGCCGTGCCATCCCTGCAGCTGCGCCCAGCGCACGCTCGACGGCCCCGACGAGATCTCCTCGACCGTGAGCTCGCCGACGTGCATCTGCCCCAGATGCCCCGCGTTGCCGGATGCTCCCCCGATGGCCCGGCCGTCGATGACGATGCCGCCGCCGACGCCGGTCGACACGACGAACGACAGCGACGCACGCGCTCCTGCGGCGGCGCCGATCCACGACTCGGCGAGCGCGAGGCATCCGCCGTCGTGACGCAGCCGCACCGTGGGGTCGAACTGCCCCGTCGAGGCGATGACGGCGTCCCTCACCGCCTCGACGAGGCCGAATCCGTGCACGCCCCGCAGGTTGACGGGGCGGATGGTGCCCTCGACGAGGTCGATGGGCCCCGCGCTGCCGATGCCGGCGCCGACGAACTCCGCACCCTCCGGGAGATGGGCCAGCGCACGCGACACGACGTCGGCGACGGCGGAGCGCAGCCGGTCCGGGGTGAGCTCCGGCCCGGTCGGCTGACGGTTGCGGCTCGCCGTCACGACGGCGCCGTCTCCGTCGACGAGGGCGGCTTCGACCTTGGTGCCGCCGAGGTCGACGGCGAGCGCGATGCGGGTCATGCGGGGCTCCTCTGCGTGGCGCGCCGGTGGGCACCCCTAGCGTATCGACGCGGGCGTTCATCGGTGCCGAGGTGTCGCTTCCGGCCGCGATCACCGCCCGTGCCCACCACGGTGCGCCGTCCCGTCCATGCGATCGGCGCCGATACGGGCCAGCAGGCTTCCGACGGCGACCGGCCTACTGCGGCTCGAGGCCGAGGTCGTCGAGGTCGACGGCGGCGAGCCACTGGAGTCCCTCCGCCTCGATGCGCTCCTGCGCGCCGGTCCGGCGGTCGACGATCGTGGCGACGGCGACGACCTCGGCGCCGGCCTTGCGCAGCACCTCGACGGCCTTGAGCGGCGAGCCGCCCGTCGTGACGGTGTCGTCGAGCACGACGACGCGCTTGCCCTCGACGTCGGCGCCCTCGATCTGGCGCCCCCGGCCGTGGTCCTTCGGCTCCTTGCGGACGACGAAGGCGTCGACGGGACGCCCCGCCGCGACCGACGCGTGCACGACGGCGTTCGCGATCGGGTCGGCGCCGAGCGTCAGCCCGCCGACGGCGGCCACGCCGTCGACGTCGCGGATGAGGTCGAGGACGATGCGGCCGATCGCCGGAGCGGCGCGGTGGTCGAGTGTGAGCCTCCGCATGTCGACGTAGTAGGTGGCCTTCTTGCCGCTCGAGAGCGTGAAGTCGCCGTGGAAGACCGCGTCCTCCTTGATGAGGCGGATGAGCTCCTGACGGTCGGCTTCGAGCTCGGGCGTGGATGCGATGGCCATGCGCACCAGCTTAGAGAGCACGGATCGTGCGAGCACAATGCAGGAATCCCGCGGGGAGGGACCGACGAGAGCCCCGGCATCGCGCGGACGCGGCAGCCGCCGCCGACCGTTCTTCCTGCGTGGTGTCGGGCGGCGCCCGGACTCGGATCGCGATCGGACGTCGCCGCGCGAAATAGGCTGGAGGCATGCGTCTTGCCACCTGGAACGTGAACTCGATCCGCGCCCGCGTCGATCGCATCGTGTCGTTCGCGGAGCGGGAGCACATCGACGTGCTCGCGATGCAGGAGATCAAGTGCAAGCCGGAGCAGTTCCCGTACGCGCGGTTCGAGGAGGCCGGCTATCACGTCGAGGCCCACGGCCTCGACCAGTGGAACGGGGTCGCGATCGCGAGCCGCGAGCCGCTCGAGGACGTGCAGTATTCCTTTCCGGGAATGCCCGGATTCAAGAAGGGGCATACAGGCGACGACGCGCCTCTGGAGGCCCGCGCGATCTCCGCCCTCGTCGACGGCGTGCGCGTGTGGAGCCTCTACGTCCCCAACGGCCGCGGGCTCGACGACCCGCACTTCGCGTACAAGCTGAGATTCTTCGAGGCCCTGCGCGGGTACACGGCCAGCACGCTCGCAGGCGACCCCGACCTGCCTCTCGCGCTCGTCGGCGACTTCAACGTCGCGCCCTTCGACTCCGACAACGGCGACCCCTCCATCGTCGAGGGCGTCTCGACGCACGTCTCCCCCGCCGAGCGCGCCGCGTTCCACGCGCTCGAAGAGGCCGGCCTGCAGGACGTCGTGCGGCCGCTCATCCCGACCGGCTACACGTACTGGGACTACAAGCAGCTGCGGTTCCCCCGCGACGAGGGCCTGCGCATCGACTTCGTCCTCGGCTCGCGCGCCTTCGCCGACGCCGTGGCCGGGGCGTCCATCGCGCGCGAGGAGCGCAAGGGCGACGGACCGAGCGACCACGTCCCGGTGGTCGTCGACGTCGACCTCTCCCCCGAGGACGACGACGTGCCGATGATCTTCGGCTGATCACGCCTCCAGCGAGGCGAGCCAGCGCTCGACCTCGCGCGCCGACCGCAGGCGGATCACCTCCACGTCCGGCCGCTCCCACAGCGACAGGGCGCCTGTCCGGTACTTCTGCCGCGTGCGCCATGCCCATCGCACGATGTGCTCGCGATCGGTGAGGATCGAGCGCAGCGGAGGCTCGACGTTCCCCGCGCTCCAGAGCGGCTCGCGCCGGAGGCGACGGCGGAGCGTCCGGCGGATGACGCGCGTCATCGTGACGCGCGTCGGGAGGTCGAGCCACACGACGGCCTCGGCCCGAGCGAGCATGACGGGCCTCGCGGCGCCGTACTGCCACTCCGTGACCCACTCGTCCCGCGCCGCCAGCGCCGCGACGTCGGCGAGGAACGTCTCCCGGGGCGTCCATCCGGGCCCCCAGTGCAGGTCGTCCATCTCGACGTGCGGGACGCCGAGCCGCTCGGAGATCCCCGCCGACAGCGTCGTCTTGCCGGAGCCTGCGACTCCGGCGACGAGGATGCGACGCGCGGGGAAGACCACCGCGCGAGTCTAGCGGGGCGTTCAGCCCCCCTGCTCGGCCGAGAACGCCTCCGGCCCCTTCTCCGCCGCCACGGGATCCACCCACATGAGCTCGACGATGTTGCCGTCGGGATCGGTCATGCTGATGCCGTACATGAAGCCGTGATCCTGCGGCTCCGTGTTCTCGCCGCCGCCGGCCTCGAGGATCGTCGCGCGGATGGCGTCGACGTCGTCGCGCGACGCGCGGCTCAGGGCCGTGATGACCTGCGCGCCCTCGGAGCCGAGGACGACGGGCCGGGACGTGAACGTCGCGAAGAACTCCTTCGTGAGGATCATGAAGAAGACGTTCTCGTCCCACCTCACACAGGCGGCGTTCTCGTCGGTGAACTCCGGGACGATCGTCGCGCCGAGGGCCTCGTAGAACGCCTTGGCGCGGTCGAGGTCGGCGGTGGGCAGGTTGACGAAGATGTCGGTGGGCATGCGGGGCTCCTTGCAGCGATGCGGTGTCGGATGCCGGGCGCGGTGCCGCACTGCGCCGGTGTCGAACCCTGGCAAGGCGCATGCGGTCGCGTCAAGAGCGAGGCCGAGATCCGTCCGGCGGGGGATGACGCCGCGCCCCGGTCTGCCTAGCGTGGGAGCATGAACGCCGTGACCGCATCCCTCGGCCCCGTCGAGAACGACGCCGGGTCGGACCTCCTGGAGCGGACCGTCACGCGACAGGACCTCCGCCGGGACGCCGTCCTCGGCGCGGCACTCTTCGGCGCCGCCGTCATCAGCATCGCCCTGGCGAGCGTGTCGGGCGCTTTCCTCACCCGGCCGGAGAACGCCGGATGGTCGCTGCTGGCGAGCGCCTTCATGACGCTCCCGCTCGGGCTGCGCCGCCGGCTCCCGGTCACGGTCACGGTGGTCGTCTGCGGAGCGTACTTCGTGGCGGTGTCGCTGCAGTTCCCGGAGCTCTACGTGAGCCAGGTCGCGATCTTCATCGCGATCTTCACGATCGGCGCGTGGCTCGACGACCGACGGCGTGCGGCGATGGCGCGCGTCCTCATCACCGCGGCCATGTTCCTCTGGCTGCTGGTCACCACCTTCGTCGGGGCGACCGACACCGAGGCGCTCGAGGAGAGCTTCGCCGGCGCCCTCTCCCCGTATCTCGCGTACATGCTGCTCATCTGGCTCGTGAACGCGGCCTACTTCGGCGGCGCGTACTATATGGGCGATCGGGCATATACGGCCGCGCGCACCAAGGCCATCCTGCAGCGCCGGACCCGGGAGCTCGAGGAGGAGCGGGAGCGGACGGCCGCGCAGGCGGTCGCGCTGGATCGCGTCCGCATCGCGCGCGAGCTCCATGACGTCGTCGCCCATCACGTCTCGGCCATGGGCGTTCAGGCCGGCGCGGCGCGCACCGTCATCGACGGCGACCCCGAGGCCGCCCGCAGCGCGCTGGCGGTCGTCGAGGACTCGGCCCGCTCCGCCATCGCCGAGCTGCATCATCTGCTCGACACCCTCCGCACCGCCGACGGCGACCCGGACTTCTCCGCCGGGGCGCCGTCGACCCTGCGGCTCGAGAGCCTCCGCTCCCTCGCCGAGGCGATGACCGCCTCCGGGACCCCGACGAACCACGTCGTCGTGGGGGAGCCCGTCCCCGTCCCGGACCTCGTGCAGGTCAACCTCTATCGCGTCGCGCAGGAGGCGCTCACCAACGCGCGCCGCCACGGCGGCCCCGATGCGACCGCGGAGGTGCGCGTGCGCTACACCGACGAGTCCGTCGAGCTGGAGGTCACGAACGCGGGCCGCATCGCCCTCGACGCACGCCCGGGTCTCGGCCAGCTCGGCATGCGCGAGCGGGCGATCGCCTCGGGCGGGACGCTCGAGCTCCGCGCACGCGATCGTGGCGGCTACCTCGTGCGCGTCACGGTCCCGCTGACGTCGGATCGACGCGTGACGGCCGCCGCATGACCGCGTCGATCCGCGTGCTCGTCGTCGACGACCACGCCACGATGCGGGCGGGCTTCCGGATGATCCTCGAGGCGACGGGGATCGTCGTCTCGGGCGAGGCGGCGACGGGGGAGGAGGCCGTCGCCCGGGCGGCCGAGCTCCGCCCCGACGTCGTGTGCATGGACGTCCAGATGCCCGACATGGACGGCATCGAGGCCACACGCCGCATCGTCGAGGCCGGCACGGCGGCGCACGTCGTCATCGTCACGACGTTCGACCGAGACGACTACCTCTTCTCCGCGCTGGACGCGGGCGCGAGCGGCTTCGTCCTCAAGAACGCCGGTCCCGAGGAGCTCGTGAACGCCGTCCGCGTCGTCGCGGCGGGCGACGCCCTCCTCGCGCCGGAGGTGACGCGTCGCGTCATCCAGCGGCACGCGCGGTCGGCCCTGGCCGATGACGCGCCATCCCGTGCCGCCACGCCGTCCGACCCCGCACAGCCGGCCGACCGGGCCGGCCTCACCGATCGAGAGCTCGAGGTGCTGCGTCTGCTCGCCCAGGCGCTGAGCAACGCCGAGATCGCCCGCACGCTGTTCATCGGAGAGGCCACCGTGAAGACGCACGTGTCGAACCTGCTGCTCAAGCTCGGGGCACGGGATCGCGTCGCGGCCGTCGTATACGCGCATCGGCATGGGCTCGCCTGAGATGAGTCCCCCGCGCGGCGGACACACGTTCTCCGCCTGACGGGGGAGGCGCCCGGCCACGCGACTTCCTAGCGTGGGTCACACACCGAGAGGAAGGCACACGGATGCTGAGACTGCGAGGGATCACGAAGCACTACGGCGAACGCCGGGTGCTGGACGACGTCTCGTTCGACGTCGCGAGAGGACGGCTCACCGGCTTCGTCGGAGGCAACGGGGCCGGCAAGACCACGACGATGCGGATCGTGCTCGGCCTGCTGTCCCACGACGGGGGAGAGGTGACCCTCGGCGACGCGCCGCTCACGGCGGCGCAGCGCCGGCACTTCGGGTACATGCCCGAGGAGCGCGGCCTCTACCCGAAGATGAAGGTGCTCGAGCACATCGTGTATCTCGCGCGCCTGCACGGATACGGCAAGGACGAGGCGACGTCCAAGGCCACGGAGCTGCTCGAGCAGCTGGGCCTGGGGGAGCGGCTCGGAGACAACGTCGAGGCTCTCTCGCTCGGCAACCAGCAGCGCGCGCAGATCGCCGCCGCTCTCGTGCACGACCCCGAGGTGCTCATCCTCGACGAGCCGTTCTCGGGTCTCGACCCGCTCGCGGTCGAGACGGTCGCCGGCGTCCTGCAGCAGCGCGCGTCCGACGGCGTGGCCGTGCTGTTCTCGTCGCACCAGCTCGACGTCGTCGAGCGGCTGTGCGACGACCTCGTCATCATCGCCGGGGGCGGCGTCCGCGCCGCAGGCCCTCGAGACGCGCTGCGCGACCAGCACTCGTCGAACCGGTACGAGCTCCTCACGGACGGCGACGCCGGATGGCTGCGCGCCGAGCCGGGCGTCGAGGTCGTCGAGTTCGAGGGCGGGTTCGCCCAGTTCGACGTCGACGCCGACGAGACCGCTCAGCGTGTGCTGCGCAAAGCACTCGATCGCGGCGCCGTCGCCAGCTTCGCGCCGCAGCATCCCTCCCTCTCCCAGATCTACAAGGAGGTCATCCAGTGAGCACTTCTCCCGCCCCCACACGGACCACGCACCGCCCGCCGGCTCCCACCGTGTCGCCGGCCCAGGGCGTCTGGCTCGTCGCCGAGCGCGAGCTGAGCACGAGGCTCCGCGCCAAGTCCTTCCTCATCTCCACGGCCATCCTGCTCGTCGCGGTGCTGGCCGGAGTGCTCTGGGCGGGGTTCTCGGCGGGCGACAGCAGCACGACCCGCGTCGCGGCCACGGGAGCCGTCGCGGCGCAGCTCCCGGAGGAGGCGTTCGACGTCACGGAGGTCGCCGATCGCGCCGCGGCGGAGGCGCTCGTCGAGGCCGGCGACGTCGACGCCGCGCTCGTCGAGGACCCGGCGTCGCCGACGGGGCTCACGGTCATCGCCCTCGACGAGACGCCGTCGTCCCTCGTCTCGGCGCTCTCCGTCTCGCCGACGGTCGAGCTGCTCGATCCGGAGGCCGCGGACGACGGCGCGCTGCGCTACGCCATCGGTCTCGTCTTCGGACTCGTGTTCTTCATGGCCGCGATGAGCTTCGGCACGCCCATCACGCAGAGCGTCGTCGAGGAGAAGCAGACGCGCGTCGTGGAGATCCTCATCTCGGCCATCCCGGCGCGCGTGCTGCTCGCCGGGAAGGTCGTCGGCAACACGATCCTCGCCGTCGGGCAGATCCTCCTGCTCATCGCCACCGCCGTCATCGGGCTCGTCGTGACCGGTCAGACGGAGTTCCTGCAGATGCTCGGCGCCCCCGTGGTCTGGTTCGCCGTGTTCTTCCTGTTCGGCTTCATCCTGCTCGCCGCGATGTTCGCCGCCGCCGGGGCGCTCGTCTCCCGGCAGGAGGACACGGGCCCGACGTTGACGCCGCTCATCTATCTCACGATGATCCCGTACTTCCTCGTCATCTTCTTGAGCGACAACCCGCTCGTCATGACGATCCTGTCGTACGTGCCGTTCTCGGCCGCGGTGGGCATGCCCGTCCGCCTCTTCTTCACCGAGGCGCAGTGGTGGGAGCCGCTCCTGTCGCTCGGCGTGCTGCTCGCCTCGTGCGTCGTCGTCATCCTGCTCGGCGCGAAGATCTACGAGAACTCGCTGCTGAAGATGGGCGCACGCGTGAAGCTCAAGGACGCGCTCAAGCGCTGAGCCCCCGCCGGAACGGGGTGGCACGTCGTCCCCAGGGGGGCGGCGTGCCACCCCGTCCGCGCGCCATGCGACGCCGGATGTCCGCGGCCCTCCCGCCCGCCCATGCACGGGAATAGAATCCCCGCGTCGGGGCTTGATCCCGACAGGGCAACGGCGCCCGATCCATCCGCACGAACCAAGGAGCACACATGGGCGCCCCCACCCTCGACCGCACCGCCACGACCGACCACCCCGTCCTCGACGTCCTCGCCGGACGCTGGAGCCCTCGCGCCTACGACGCCGCCGCGCCCGTCGACGAGGCGAAGCTCCACAGCGCCCTCGAGGCCGCCCGCTGGGCGCCGTCGGCCTACAACGGCCAGCCCTGGCGCTTCGTCGTCGCACGCCGCGGCACGCCGGAGCACGCCGCCGTCGTCGAGAGCCTCGCCGAGTTCAACCGGCAGTGGGCGGGGGCCGCCGGCGTCCTCATCGTGGCCGTCGCCGAGACCGCCTCCGAGGACGGCCGAGCGAACACGCACGCGCTCTACGACCTCGGGCAGGCGGTCGCGCACCTCTCGGTGCAGGCGCACCACGACGGCCTCCTCGTCCACCAGATGAGCGGCTTCGACCCCGCCGTCGTCCGCGAGCGCTTCGGCCTGCCCGAACGCCTCGCGCCGACCACCGTCATCGCCCTCGGCGAGCTCGGCGACGTCGACGCGCTGCCCGACGTGCTCCGCGAGCGCGAGACGGCGCCCCGCGTGCGCCGTCCCCTCCCGGAGACGCTCCTCGTCGACGCCTGAGTCCGTCCGGCACCGAGCACGGTGCCGGAGATCCGTCACGCTCGCGCCCGGATCCGGCCCGGACGGCGCTCTGCGCGCGCGATCTCCCTGCGTCGTGCATCAGGACCCCGCTCGCCCTGCGGCGAGCATGCGGCGGAGCCGGTCCTCCAGCTCGGGCACGCGAGGATCGCGCACGAAGCCGTCGCCGCGGGGGATGGCGCGCGTCACGGCGACGTCCCCGACGATGCGCCCGGGGGAGGACGCGAGCACGAGCACGCGGTCGGACATCCGGATGGCCTCGCGGATGTCGTGGGTGATGAGCAGCATGCTCCACCGGCTCTCCGCCCACATGCCGAGGAGCCACTGCTGCAGCTCGTCGCGCGTGATCGCGTCGAGGGAGCCGAAGGGCTCGTCGAGCAGCAGGACCGGCTTCCCCTGGACGATCGTGCGCAGGAACGACACGCGCTGACGCATCCCGCCGGAGAGCTGCCGCGGGTACAGCATCTCCGTGCCCGCGAGGCCGAACGGCGCGAAGAGCCGGCCGGCCCGCTCACGCGCCTCACGGCGGGGGAGACCCGCGACCTCCAGGCCGATCGTCGTGTTGTCGAGCATGCGGCGCCACGGCAGGAGCACGTCGCGCTGCGGCATGAACGCGAACGGCCGGTCGTCGCCGACCGCGGCGCCGGCGTAGCGGACGGCGCCCGCATCCGCCGCGAGCGCGCCGGTGAGCAGGGCGAGCAGGGTCGACTTGCCGCTCCCGCTCGGGCCGACGATCGACACGACCTCCCCCGGTTCCACGTGCAGCGAGACGCGGTCGAGGACGCGCCGATCGCCGAACGCCTTGCAGAGCCCGTCCACCTCGAGGGGCTGGGCGCTCATCGCTCGGCTCCGCGCTCGATGCGCAGCCAGGGCAGGGCGACGCGCTCCGTGACGGTCACCACCGCGTACAGCAGCAGCGTCACGAGCGAGCTCACCACCACGGCGGCGAGGACGAGATCGGTGCGGAAGACGTTCTTCGCCGACTGCATGTAGACGCCGAGCCCCGCCACGGCGCCCGCGTACTCGGCGAAGATCGCCCCGACGACCGCATACGTGATCGAGATGCGCAGCGCCGAGAAGAACGACGGCATCGCCGCGGGCAGTCGGATCATCCGGAAGACGGTCGTCCGGCCCGCCCCCATCGATCGCAGCAGGTGCTCCGCGTCGGGGTCGGCGGAGCCGAATCCGCGCAGCAGCCCGACGACCATGGGGAAGAACGTGACGAAGGCGACGAGCAGCACCTTGGGCAGCAGTCCGAACCCGAACCACAGCACGACGAGCGGCGCGAGGGCGATCATCGGCAGCGTCTGGCTCACGACGAGCAGGGGCAGGACGGCCCGGCGGAGGGGACGGGAGAAGTCGAGCAGCGTCGCCACGACGAGGGCGACGGAGACGGAGAGCGTGAAGCCCGTCACCGTCGCGATCAGGGTCGGGGCGGCGTTGCGCAGCAGCGCGTCCGACTCGGCGGCGCCGGCGGTCGCGATGCGCGTGGGAGAGGGGAGGACGTCGGCCGGCATGACGCCGGCCGACGCGACCGCCTGCCACAGGAAGAGGAGGGCGAGGAACGCCGCGGCAGGAGGCAGCACGCCACGGGCGACGTGCCGTGCTCCCCCCGCGAGCCCGCCGCCCGCATGTGAGACGCCCGTCCCCGCTCCGTCAGACGTCATCCGGGTCCGGGAATCCGCCCTCGGCCGATCCGTGCTCGGCACGTCCTTCATCCGGCCAGATCCTCGGCGTAGTACGCCGTCCAGTCCGGCGCCTCGGCGACCGTCTCGCCCTCGGCGTCGACGAGGAGGCCGTTCTCGACGAGGAACGCGCCGAACTCCTCCCATGCCACGGGATCGACCTCGCCCACCTCCCGGCCCTGCGCGGTGAGGTAGCCGTCCGTCGCCATGAGCTCGGCGCTGCGGCGCACGAGCTCCTCCGCGGCTCCGAGCGTGTCGGGGTTCGCCTCGATGAGGATGTCCGCCGCCTCGCCGGGATTCTCGGCGGCATAGGCGTATCCGCGCTGCAGCGCCCGGACGAACCCCGCGGCCTCGTCCGGATGCTCCTCGACGTACGCGTCGCTCGAGATGACGCCCGTCGACTGCTGCTCGGGAAGGCCGTAGTCCTGGTAGCGGAAGGCCGTGTAGGGATGGCCGTCGAGGTCCGCCTGGACGTCCTCCCACGTCGACACGGAGAGCGTGAAGTCGATGCGCCCCTGGCTGAGCGCCTCGTAGGCGCCCGTGTCGAGGACGACCTCCTCGAAGTCGCCCTCCCCGCCGTCGCCGACGATGACGGTCTCGGCGATCGCGCCGTACAGCGGCGAGCCGAACCCGCCGAAGACACCGCCGTCGAGGTCGGCGGGGCGCGCGATGTCGGAGCGGTCGCCGAGGGCGACGAGACGACCGGTGTCGCTCTGCGTCACGGCGAGCACCGACACGATGTCGAGACCCGCGGTGCGCCCCAGCTGCACGCTCGCCTGCCCGCCGATGCCGAAGTCGGCCTCGCCGGCGGAGACGAGGCCGGGGGAGGAGGCCGACCCGTAGGGGAGGATCTCGATCCGGAGCCCCTCGTCCTGGAAGTAGCCGAGGGCGTCGGCGACGTACACGCCGATGTGGTTGGTGTTCGGCGCCCAGTCGAGGGCGAACGACACCGGCGTGAGCCCTTCGCCTCCCTCGCCCGACGGGGCGGCCTGTCCCGCGCATCCCGCGACGAGGACGCCCGCGGCGAGGACGGCGGCTGCCGCGAGCGGGCGCGGACGAGCGGATGGTTGCAGACGCATATGCGTGCCCTTCGGTCGCTGACGGGGCACGGGGATGAAGAGATGCCTCCCTGCGCTGGCATGACCCAGATCAGGTTCGACGGTCGAAGGTTGGATGACCTTCCTCTCAGCCCGGCCTACCGGACTCCCGTGTGCTCGCCATCGTAACCTGTGCGGCGGCTATGGTGGTCGGCGTGACCCCCGAGCAGACCGGCATCGCCGTCCCCCCGATCACCCCGCAGGAGTACGGCGTGGGCGCCCGCTTCACGCTGTCGGTGTACGACTCCGACTACGTCTCGATCATCCTGGGCGCGCTCGGGGAGGCGGATGCGGACGGCCTCGTCGTGGAGACGAACGACATCTCCACGTTCGTCGGGGGCACGGAGCAGCGGGTCGCGGGGTTCCTGCGGGACGTGATCGCCGCCGCCGCAGCGCGCGGCGCGCACCTCTCCGCGAGCATCCTCCTCTCGCGCGGCTGCCCGGGGGAGCTGCAGTGCGAGCTGCCTCCCGGGGCGACCGCCCTCGCCGCATCGCCGATCGCCCTCGCCGCCACGGGGGTCCGCGCCCGTGCGCACTGGTCGCTGTATCCGCTCCTCGACGCCGGTCAGGCCGGCGGCGACCACATGGCGGCGATCGCCGCGGCCGTCGATCACGCGAGGGAGACCGGGCTGTATGCGGGGTCCGACCACTACGCCACGCGCCTCGACGGCGACCTCGCCGACGTGCTGGAGACCGCCGCGAACGCCTGGATCCTCGTCGGCCGCACCGTGCAGCACGTGACGACGCACCTCACGGTGTCGATCAACAGCCCCTCCGTCGTCGCCGGCTGAGGCCGCCCGCGCGTCATCCCCGCGGTCGAGATGGCGAGGACGGCAACGGCTGCCGCATCAGCGCTCGACGAGCACGCCGTCGGCGTCGGCCCAGACGTGCGCGCCGGGCGTGAAGACGACGCCGGCGATCTCGACGGGCACGTCGATCTCGCCCGTCCCCTCCTTGGCGCTCTTGCGCGGGTTCGATCCGAGCGCCTTCACGCCGAGCGGGAGCGCGCCGATCGCGAGGCGGTCGCGGACGGCGCCGTGCACGATGACGCCGGACCACCCGTTCTCGACCGCCGACGCCGCGATGACGTCGCCCACGAGGGCGGACTCCAGCGACCCGCCGCCGTCGACGACGAGCACCGCACCGTCCCCGGGCGTCGCGAGGACGCGCCTGACGAGCGCGTTGTCGCGGAAGCATCGCACGGTCCGGACGGGGCCGTCGAACGCGGCCCTTCCGCCGATGTCCTGAAGCGGCAGGGAAAGGGAGTCGAGGGCGTCCCCGCGCTCGTCGGAGAGGTCGGCCGTCGCGATGGTCATGTCCCCGACGATAGCGACCGGCTCCCCGCCCCGGCTCATATGACGAATTCGACCCGCTTCGCGCGGCGAAGCGGGTCGAGTTCGTCATTCGAACGAGCCGGGATGGCCGGTGTGCGCGCGGGCGTCAGTCGTCGACGATCTCGGCCTCGATGACGTCGTCGTCCGGCTCGGGCGCCGCGGTCTGGCCCAGGCTCGCGAGCGCGAGGTGGTCGCCGGCCGCGTCGACGTCGACCCTCACGGTGTCGCCGTCGCGCACCCCGCCGGAGAGGATCGCCATCGCGAGGCGGTCCTGGATCTCCTGCTGGATGAGACGCCGGAGCGGACGCGCGCCGTACACCGGGTCGTAGCCGCGCTCGGCGAGCCAGGCCCTGGCGTCGGGCGTGACGGCGAGGGTCAGACGCCGTTCGGAGAGCCGCCTCTGCAGCGCGTCGACCTGGAGCTCGACGATCTGCGCGAGGTCGTCCTGGCTGAGCGTCTGGAAGACGACGATGTCGTCGAGCCGGTTCACGAACTCGGGCTTGAACGACTGCCGCACGAGCTGCAGCACCTGGTCGCGCTTGACGTCGGCGGAGATCGTCGGGTCGACGAGGATGGGCGAGCCGATGTTGGAGGTGAGGATGAGGATGACGTTCTTGAAGTCGACCGTCCGGCCCTGTCCATCCGTCAGCCGGCCGTCGTCCATCACCTGGAGCAGCACGTCGAACACCTCGGGGTGCGCCTTCTCGACCTCGTCGAGCAGCACGACGCCGTAGGGGCGCCGGCGCACGGCCTCGGTGAGCTGGCCGCCCTGCTCGTACCCGACGTATCCCGGAGGGGCGCCGACGAGGCGCGAGACGGAGTGCTTCTCGCCGTACTCCGACATGTCGATGCGCACCATGGCGTGCTCGTCGTCGAAGAGGAACTCCGCGAGCGCCTTGGCGAGCTCGGTCTTCCCCACGCCCGTCGGCCCGAGGAAGAGGAACGAGCCGGTCGGACGGTTCGGGTCGTTGATGCCCGCGCGCGAGCGGCGGACCGCGTCGGACACGGCCTTCACGGCGTCCTTCTGCCCGATCAGGCGCCTGCCGAGCTCCGCCTCGAGGTGCAGGAGCTTCTCCGTCTCGCCCTGGAGCAGGCGCCCGAGGGGGATGCCCGTCCAGGCGGCGATGACGGAGGCGATGTCGTCCTCCGTGACCTGCTCGTTGACCATCCGCGGCTCCTCGCTCACGACGTCGGCCTGCTGCTCGGCCTCGGCCAGCTGCGCCTCGAGCTGCTTGATGGTCTCGTACTGCAGCTTCGACGCCTTCGCGTAGTCGGCCTCGCGCAGGGCGCGATCGCGCTCGGTGACGGCCTCGTCGAGGCGCTTCTTGAGGTCGCCCACCCGGTTCAGGCCGCCGCGTTCGCGCTCCCACCGCCGCTCCAGGACGTCCAGCTCGGCCGAGGCCGTCGCCATCTGCTCGCGGAGCTTCGCGAGGCGCTCCTTCGACGCGGCGTCCTTCTCCTTCTTCAGCGCGAGCTCCTCCAGGCGCATCCGGTCGACCTGGCGCTTGAGCTGGTCGATCTCGACGGGGCTGGAGTCGATCTCCATCTTGAGGCGACTCATCGCCTCGTCGATGAGGTCGATGGCCTTGTCGGGCAGCTGCCGGCTCGGGATGTAGCGGTTCGAGAGGGATGCCGCGGCGACGAGGGCGCTGTCGCTGATCGTCACGCCGTGGTGCGCCTCGTACCGCCCCTTGAGTCCGCGCAGGATGGCGACGGTGTCCTCGACGGTCGGCTCGCCGACGTACACCTGCTGGAACCGACGCTCGAGCGCGGCGTCCTTCTCGATGAACTCGCGGTACTCGTTGAGCGTCGTGGCGCCGATCAGGCGCAGCTCGCCGCGCGCGAGCATGGGCTTGAGCATGTTGGCCGCCGCGACCGATCCCTCGCCGCCGCCCGCGCCCATGAGGACGTGCAGCTCGTCGATGAAGGTGATGACGCGTCCCTCGGACTCGGAGATCTCCTGCAGGACCTTCTTCAGGCGCTCCTCGAACTGGCCGCGGTACATCGCGCCGGCGACGAGGGCGGAGATGTCGAGCGAGATGAGCGCCTTGCCCTTGAGGCTCTCCGCCACGTCGCCCGCCACGATGCGCTGCGCGAGGCCCTCCACCACGGCGGTCTTGCCGACGCCGGGCTCGCCGATGAGCACGGGGTTGTTCTTGGTGCGCCGGGTGAGCACCTGGCTGACGCGACGGATCTCGCTGTCGCGCCCGATCACCGGGTCGAGCTTGCCCTGCTCGGCACGCTCGGTGAGGTTGATGCCGAACTGCTCGAGGGCGCTCTTCTGCTCCTCCTGCTGCTCAGGCACCTGGTTCGCCTGCATCGTGTTCCTCCTGCGGTCGTGAAACTTGAGCCGTCATGACTCAACTTTAACATCTGCGGGTGCTGGAGGGAAGCGCACGATGTCCGTTTGTGGGGGGAAAACGCCGTTTACCCGGTGGGGAAAGCGGCGTTTTCCCCCCACAAACGGGGAGGCTGACGAGCCGGCTCAGATCCAGCCGTGCTCCTCGGCGTGGAGCACGGCCTGCTGGCGCGTCTCGACGCCGAGCTTGCTCAGCACCGCGGAGACGTGGTTGCGCACGGTGCCGGGAGCGAGCGACAGCGTCCGCGCGATCTGGCCGGTCGTCTCGCCACGGCGCCCGACGCGCAGCACGTCGAGCTCCCGCGCGGTGAGGGGGCAGCGCTCGTCGGCGAGCGCGTCGGCGGCGACCTCGGGGTCGACGTACCGGGCCCCCGCGGCCACGCGGCGGATGACCTCGGCGACCTCGTCGGCGCCGCGCGACTTCGGCAAGAACCCCGCGACTCCCGAGGCGAGCGCACGTCGCAGCACGCCAGGGCGTGCGTGCCGCGTCACCACCACGCAGCGGGCCGTGATCGAGCGGCTCAGGCGTGCGGCGACCTCCACGCCGTCGAGACCGGGCATCTCGAGGTCGAGCAGGCACACGTCGGGCTCGAGGCGGATGGCCTCCGCGACCGCCTGGGTGCCGTCGGCGCATTCCGCCACGACGTCGATGTCGTCCTCGAGGCGCAGCAGGGCGGCCAGCGCCGAGCGGATCATCCCCTCGTCGTCGGCGAGCAGCACGCGGATCATCGTGCCGGCTCCGCCGGGACCGTCACGGTCACGGCGAACTCCTCGCCGTCCCGACGCACGTCGAGCGTCCCTCCCGCGTCGGCGACGCGGCGGCCGACGCCGTCCAGCCCCGCACCGTCCGGGTCTTCCGGCGCGTCCGTCATCCGGTCGTTCGCGATCTCGTAGCGCCATCCGTCGTCCGCCCGGACGAGGGACAGCCGCGCGCGGCGACCGCCGCCGTGACGCAGCACGTTCGTCGTGGTCTCCCGGATGACCGGCCCCAGCACGGAGGCCGGGGCGCCGCCGGCGTCGGGCGGCACCGTCAGCGACACGTCGACGCCCGCGGCCCGCAGCAGATCCCGTGCGTTGGCGAGCTCGTCGCCCAGCGGCACCGACCGGAAACCCGTCGCGAGGTCTCGCGTGCCCTGCATCGCCTCCGCGACGCTCACGCGGGCCGCGCGCACCTGCTCGATCGCGGCGTCCTCGCCCCGGCCCATGAGCCTCTCGGCGAGCTCGAGCTGCAGTGCGACGACCTGCAGGTGGTGGCCCTGCAGGTCGTGGACGTCGGTCGCGACGCGCAGCCGCTCCTGCGTGGCGGCGAGCTTCGCCTCCGCCACGCGTGCCCGATCGAGGGCGACCAGCACATCCCACCACCACAGCGAGAAGACCGTCATCGCGGGCAGGATCATCGCGTACACCGCGACGGCCGGCCAGCCGGCGGAGCTCAGGATGCCGCCGTCGACGTCGATGCGCGAATCGACGAACCACAGGAGTCCCTGCGCGGCCGTGAGCGCGAGGGTGAGTCGCAGCCGGACGCCGCGCGGCCAGTTGAGAAGCAGGATCGCCTGCACGGGGAGCAGCGCGGCGACGACCCAGCTCTGCACGACGGCGCCCACCGTGATCCCGCAGGCCGCCGCGACGAGCAGCAACGACACCAGCCCGGGCGCGACGAGCGGCGATGAATCGGTGCGGTCGCGGTAGGCGACGAGCACAGGGACGGTCGACGCCGTCCACACGAGGCCGGCGACGAGGACGAGCGCCGTCTGGGACGCCGAGTCGCTCACGGGCCGCCACGCGACCGTCGAGAGCAGCACGACGAGGAGCTCGAGGAGGACCACGCCCCCGACCGTGTACCACCACGTCGCCGAGACGCCGCGCGTCAGATCGAGCGCGGCACGGCCCGCGGGCGGGTTCTCACGCGACCTCGTGCTCACGACGTCCACAGTACGGCCGTGACACATGTCACGGATGGCGCGTGCCGGATGCCCGGGATCCGGTGACATCCCGGCACTGCCGCGGCGCGGCCGGCGGCGATGGACTGGAGGCGTCCACGGGGATGGCCCCGACGCGACGGCGAACAGGAGCAGAGCATGAACCTCATCGAGTCCTTCCAGAACCTCGTGGCACAGGTGCCCGACCTCGTCCAACCGCTCATCGTCGCCCTCGCCGGCGCCGTCCCGTTCATCGAGGGCGAGGGCGCCGCGGCGATCGGGATCATCGGCGGCATCCACCCGGTCGTCGCCGGCATCGCCGCCGCGATCGGCAACTTCGCATGCGTCGCCCTGCTCGTGCTGCTCGGTGCGGGCGCGCGCCGCGCCGTCGTCACGCGCCGCCAGGGGCGCGTGCGGGACGAGGCCCTCGTCGCGGCCGGGCAGGCGGGCGGCGGCGTCGTCGGGCCCGTCGTCGAGCCGACCTCGCCGCGCAGGGAGAAGTTCCAGCGCGCGCTCGTGCGCTACGGCGTCCCGGGCGTGAGCCTGCTCGGCCCCCTCCTGCTGCCGACGCACTTCACGGCGACCATGCTCGCAGCGGCCGGCGTCGGCAGGGCACGGATCCTCTTCTGGCAGGCGCTCGCGATCGCCGGCTGGACGACGGCGATCACCCTCATCCTGACGGGCGTCATCTCGGCCGTGGGCTGAACCCGATCCGGGCGGCGACCCGGCGGCGCGGTCGCTGCGGTGTCCCGGCCGGCGCCCCGCCTCCGCGTGGAGCGGCGCGGCGTTCAGGCGCCCCCTCCCGCCCTACAGCGGCGCGCCGGCCGGGACGACGGGAACCGCGTAGCGCCGTGCCGCGGCAGGATCCCGCTCGACGGCGTCTCGCGCGGACAGCGCCTGTGCCGCGAGGCGCGCGTCCGGCCAGGCGCCCAGGACGCCGCGCAGGGCGTCGCGCGCACCGGCGTGGAGGCGATCCGAGGCGAGGGCGTGCACCGCGGCGTGCAGCACGGCGTACCCGCCCGCGCCCCCGGTGACCGAGGCGCCCGCAGGAGCATCCGACGCCGCCGACGCGAGCGCCGACACGACCTCCGCCACGCCGGGGAGCTCGGCGTCCCGCACGTTCTGCAGCCAGATGCGGTTGAGGCGCTCGACGCCGAGCAGCGGGAGCACGACGACCGCGGCCGCCGCGCCGCTCAGCGCCACGGGGTCGAACAGGCGTCCGAGGAGCGAGGGCGTCGCCCCCTGCCCGTCGACGTAGCGGTCGGCCGACGGGGCGAGGAGGGCCGTGACCTCGTCCGGCACGGCGATCACGTCGGCCCGCAGCAGATCGGCCGCCGCGGCGAGCGCGCGCCGTTGCAGGGCGGCGTCCGTGACCGCCGTCCTCCGGCGACGGAGGTCGTCGACCGTGCCGTAGGCGTAGTCCGCCCCGCCGACGAAGCTCGTGACCTCGTCGGCCTGGAACCGGTGGAGCAGGAACAGCCGCACGAACCGCTCGCGCAGCTCGCCCTGCTGCACGTGCCCCGGCGCGGCGGAGGGGCCGAACGAGGCGATCGCCCGCCCGCGCACCCGGAGGAGGTGATCGAGCGCCGCGAGCGGGTCCGCGGCGCCGCGGTGCGCGACCCAGGGCGCGGCTCCCGTCGCATGGGCGGACTCCCCCTCGGTCAGCGTCGCGAGCGCGTCCTGCGCGGGCGCCGCCGCGTACGCATGCCGCAGCAGCTGGGCGTCCCAGTCGCCGAGCCCGTCCCGGTAGGCGTCGACGAGGACGGGCGCTCCGCCGTCGTCGAGGCCGATGTCGGGGAAGGGGTAGTCGAGCACGGACGGCGAGGACTGCACGTGCGTGGCGAAGTTGTGGGAGAAGCCGAGCGAATGGCCGACCTCGTGGGCCGCGAGCTGCCGGAGCCGGCCGAGGAGCGCCTCCTCGATCCGGGCGAGACGCTCGGCCTCGTCGGGTGCGCCGAACGGCTGCAGGATCGTCTCGAACAGCTGCCGCAGCTGCAGGATCCGCTCGCTGCCCAGCCGGACGGTGCCGCGGAGGATCTCGCCCGTGAACGGCACGGACTGCGACCCGCCGAGCGACCATCCGCGACCCGTGCGATGCACCCAGACGACCACGTTCGTCCTCGCGCCCCAGAGGTCCTCGCCCTTCTGGGGCAGCCGGGCGCGGAAGTCGATGCCGTGCTCGGCGAACGGTTCGCGCCACCAGTTCAGCCCGTCGAGGACGGCCGTGCGGTACGGCTCGGGGATGCCGGGATCGACGAGGTACTCGACCGGCTCTCCCGGGCGGAAGCGCGGCTGCACCGCCGCCTCCGCACGGTCCGAGCGGCGGAAGTCGCGCCACGGGATGGGCGATCCCCCCGAGCGCGGATGGTGCGCGAGGGGAGCCGCGGCCGACGCGGCGGGGGCGAACCAGGCCCGCAGCCGGAGGCCCACGCCATCCGACGGGAGCGACGGCTCCGCGGCGGCGTCCGGCCCCGTCACCGAGCCCGGCAGCCGCACGTCGTCCCCCGCGGGGAGCTCGCGTCCGCGACGGTAGACGAGCTCCCCAGCCAGCGCGTCCGCTCCCGCGGCGAGCACGCCCGAACGGGCGGCGTCGACGGAGTACTCCGCACGCGGGCGCCCGCCCCACGGCGCGGAGGACAGGCTCTCCCCGAGCCGGAACGGATCGGCCAGCAGCAGGTCGCGCGGGTCGGTCCAGGGCCCGCCTTCCGCGTCGACGAGCGGCGTGCGCGCGATGACCGACGCGGCGAAGGAGTCGTCGACCGCGGCGTCCGCCGCCGGCCCCGTCACGTCGGCGCCGGCGATGACGTCCTTGCCGACCCCGAGGCCGTGGGGCAGCGCCTCCCACACGACGGCCTCGCCCGACACGTGCCAGCGCACGAGCAGGACGGGCGTCGGGAAACCGCGGTCCAGCGGGAGGCGGCTCGACCCGAGGCCGCGCTCGAGCGCGCCGTAGAGGAGCGTGTGCCCGGCCGGCGAGGGGAGTGCGAGGAGGAGTCGGTCGTCGTGCTGTCGCGTGCGGAACGTCATCGGATTCCTTCGAGGGTGGGGACGGCTTCGAGCAGTCGCTGAGTATACGGATGCTGCGGGCGGAGGAAGACATCGTCGACCGGCCCGGTCTCGACGACCACGCCCTCGGTCATGACGGCGATCCGGTCGCTGAGGTGGTGGACGACGCCCAGATCGTGCGAGATGAACAGCATCGCGAGCCCGGTCCGCTCGCGCAGGTCGACGAGGAGATCCAGGACCTGCGCCTGGGTCAGGACGTCGAGGGCCGACACCGGCTCGTCGGCGATGAGCAGCTCCGGCCCGCTCGCGAGCGCCTGGGCGATCGCGACGCGCTGCCGCTGGCCGCCCGACAGCCGCTGCGGGCGCTGGTCGAGGACGGCCGCGTCGAGCCCGACGAGCGCGAGGAGACGCCGCGACTCCCGCCTGCGCTCCTCACGGCCCAGCGTCGTCCAGAGACGCAGCGGCTGATCGAGGAGGCGCGCGACGGGGAGGCGGGGGTCGAACGTCCCCAGGGGATCCTGGGAGATGGTCTGGATCCGGCGGCGGTGCGGTCGCCGGCGCCGTTCGGGCAGGGCGCTCCACTCCTCGCCGAACAGGTCGATGCGGCCGGCGTCGAGACGCTGGAGCCCCAGGACCGCGCGCCCGAGCGTGCTCTTGCCCGACCCCGACTCCCCGACGATCCCGAGCGTCTCGCCGGGCCGGAGCTCGAGGCCCACGCCGTCCAGCGCGACGCGCCGGCCCCGCCGCGGGGCGGGGAACGAGACGGAGGCGCCGCTGACACGCAGAAGCGGCTCCGACCCCGCCCGCGGCGTCCGCACCGCATCCTGTCCGCCGGAGCGTGCGGCATCCGTCGCGGGCGCGCCCGGCTCGGGCGGCAGCAGCCGCTCGCCGCGCGTGCGCGAGGAGGGGATGGCCTGCAGCAGGCGCCTCGTGTACTCCTCTTTCGGGGTCCGCAGGATCTCGCGCGCGGTGCCCGACTCGATGATGCGCCCGCGGTGCATCACGTGGACGTGATCGGCGAGCTGTGCGACGACCGCGAGGTCGTGGGTGATGAGGAGGACGCCGCGGCCGCTGTCGGCGAGACCGCGGAGGAGGTCGAGGATGCGCTGCTGCACCGTGACGTCGAGCGCGGTCGTCGGCTCGTCGGCGATGACGAACGGGGGATCGCCCACGATCGCCGAGGCGATGAGCGCGCGCTGGCGCAGACCGCCCGACAGCTGATGCGGGTACTGGGCCGCGCGTTCGTCCGGGTCGGGGATGCCGGCCTCGACGATCGCCTCGCGCGTGCGCTCGGCCCGCACGGCGCGGCTCCCCTCGCGCAGCGCCTCGCCGACCTCCCGGCCGACCGTCCGCAGCGGGTCGAGCGACGTGAGCGCGTCCTGGAGGACGAAGCCGACGCGCGTGCCGCGGATCGCACGCCACCGGGCCTCGTCGGCGCGCGTGAGGTCGTCGCCGCCGATGCGCAGCGCCTCGACCGCGACCCGGGCTCCGTCGCCCGCGAGCCCGATGAGCGAGCGCGCGGTCACCGACTTGCCCGACCCCGACTGCCCGACGAGCGCGACGACGCGGCCACGCGGCACGTCGAAGGAGACGCCGTCGACGACCGGGGTCTCGGAGACGGCGGGGAACGCGACCGTCAGGCCGCGCACGCGGAGATCCGTCTCGCGCGGCCCGGCCTCGGCCGCGGCCCGCACGGGATGCCGTGTCGCCGACGTCGTCATGCGCGTCCTCTCTGCGTGAGGCGCGCCTGGAGGGCGCGACCGAGAACCGTGATGCTGATCACCGTCACGGCGACCACCGTGGCGGGCAGCAGGCTCGTCCACGGCGCGATGCCGAGCTGGCTGCGTCCCTCCGACAGGATCGCACCCCACTCGGGGGTCGGAGGCGTGACGCCGAGGCCGAGGAAGCTGAGCGACGACGCGGCGAGGATGGCCGAGCCGACGCCGAGCGTCGCGAGCACCGTGAGCGGCCGTGCGATGTTCGGCAGGACGTGGCGGAGCACCACCGGGAGCGGACGCTCTCCGAGCACCTTCGCCTGCTCGGCGTAGCCGGAGAGCCGTGCGGCGAGCACCTGGGAGCGCACGAGGCGCGCATAGCCGGCCAGACCCGACAGTCCCACCGCGATGAGCGTGTTCACCGGCCCGCGCCCGAGCACCGCGATGACGAGGAGCGCCAGCAGCAGCTCGGGGAAGGCGAGGAGGATGTCGATGCCGCGCTGGACGAGGCGGTCGAGGCCGAAAGGCAGGTAGACCGCGAGGAGCCCGACCACGACGCCGAGGGCGAGCGACAGGACAGCCGCGCCGAGCCCGATGAGCAGCGAGTACTGCGCGCCGTGGATCACGCGGGCGAGCACGTCTCGGCCCAGCTGGTCGGTGCCGAACGGGTGCGCGAGCGAGGGGGCGAGGAAGACCGAGTCGAGCGCCGCCTTCTCGGGGTCGTACGACGTCAGCGCCTGCGGGGCGACGGCGGCCACCGCGACGACGACCACGACGAGCGCGGCGAGGAGCGTCCCCACCGGGACCGAGCCGCGCCGGACCCGACGGGCCTTCAGGAGGGCGTCGACCGTGGTCATGCCGTCGCCCCGTCCCTCACCCGGGGGTCGATGACCCGGTATCCGAGGTCGATGAGCAGGTTCACGACCGAGTACACGAGCGCCGAGAGGACGACGAGGCCCAGGATGAGCGGCATGTCGCGCGAGCCGATGCCGAGCAGGGTGATCTGCCCGACGCCGGGCCGTCCGAACACCGTCTCGGTGAGGATCGAGCCGCCGAGGAGTCCTCCCAGGACGTTGCCCGAGACGGTCGAGGCCGCCAGGAGCGCGTGGCGCAGCGCGTGACGCGCCCGCAGCGCCCCCTCGCCGACGCCGCGCGAACGGACCGTGAGCGCGAACGGCTGCGTGAGCGCCGACTCCACGCCGTCGCGGAGCACCTGCGACAGCACGGCCGCGATCGGCAGGGCGAGGGCGATCGCGGGGAGCACGAGCGAGGCCGGGCCGTCGGCGCCGGTGACGGGGAACCACCCGAGCCCGAAGCTGAACACCACGAGCAGGACGATGCCCACCCAGTAGACGGGGGTGCTGAGCAGGAGCAGCTCGACCCCGGACGCGAGCCAGCGGAGGACGGGCCGGCGTCCCGACGTGGACAGCGCCGCCGCGAGCGCGAGCGCGATCCCGAGGACGAACGCGGAGCCTGCGAGCTGCAGGGTCGGCACGGCGGCGTTGCCGATCACCTCGAGCACGGGGGCGCGGAAGACGTAGCTGTCGCCGAAGTCGCCGACGAACGCGCGCCCCACATAGGTCGCGTACTGCACGAGGATCGGCTGGTCGAGGCCGTACTGCGCCGTGATGAGCGCCCGCTGCGCGGCGTCGACGATGTTCTCGCCGCCGCTGATGATGTCGACGGGGTCGCCCGGTATGGACTTCACGGCGATGAACGTGATCGTCGCCGCGCCCCACAGCACGAGGACGATCTCCAGCAGTCGTCGTCCGATCACCCGCACGAGCGGAGCGCCGCGCGCCGCGGCGGCTCGGGACGCCGCGCGTTCGGCCGGCGAGGTGTCGGATGACGCGGGTGCTCGCGTCTCGGTGTCGGTCACGCATCTCTCCTCAGGTGCCTCGGACACGGTTCCGGGGGAGGCCGCAGGCGGCCTCCCCCGGACGGGGTCACTCGCCCGGGTCGAGCCAGGCGTTGTAGAAGAGCGGCTTCGCGTTGGTCGCCCAGCGGACGCCCTGGAGCTCGTCGCTGTGACCGAGGTGGTACGCCGGGATGTAGACGGGCACGGAGTACGCCTCGTCGATCACCGCCTGCTGGACCTCCGCGTACAGCTCGGCCCTGCGCTCGGCGTCCGCTCCCACCGCCTCGTCCAGCTGCGCGTCGAGGGAGTCGACACGCGAGCTGTTTCCCGCGCCGATGCTCGCCGAGCCGTAGACCGTGCGCAGGATGTCGGCCTCGGCGCGCACGAAGTAGTAGGCGGTGGCGTCGTAGTCGCCCGAGACCGTGCGCGACGTGTAGGTGCCCGAGTCGACGGGGTCGAGCACGAGCTCGATGCCGAGCTCGCGGTACTCCGACTGCAGCGCCTGCACGAGGTTGACGTTGTCCTCGCCGCTCGTCGACTCGTCGTAGGTCCACGCCACGGACAGGCGCTCGCCGTCCTTCACGCGGTATCCCTCATCGTCCGTCTCGGTCCATCCGGCCTCGTCGAGGAGCGCCGCCGCCCCCTCGGGATCGTTCTTCCACGATCCGTCGATCGACTCGTCGACGTACTCGGTCTGCGGGCCGAGGATGCCCTCGGCGGGCTCCACGGTGCCGAACAGGGTCGCCTCCACCGCGGAGTCGATGTCGACGCCCGTCTGGAACGCCTGGCGGACGAGCGCGTCGTCGAACGGGGCGCGCGTCGTGTTCAGCTGGAGGGCGTAGACGACGCCGGGGTTCTCGTAGGTGTCGACCACGACGCCGTCGGTGGACGTCACGCTCTCGTAGTTCGCCGGCGGGATGGCGTCGATCGCGTCCACCTGTCCGCTCGTGAGCGCGCCGAGCCGCGTGGAGGCCTCGGGCAGGTAGCTGTACTCGATGCCGTCGAGGTAGGCGGCGCCGGTGTGCTCGAAGCTGTCGGATCCCCACGCGTAGTCGTCGCGCTTCGAGAGCGTCGAGCCCTGGCCCTGCGCCCACGAGTCGAGGACGAACGGGCCGGAGCCGACGACGTCGCCGGCGAGGTCGCCGCCGCTCTGCACGTAGGCCGGGGACTGGATGCCGAGGTACGGGAGGCTCAGCGCCTGCAGCAGCGGCGCGAACGGCTCGTCGTAGCGGATGACGACGGTGTGCTCGTCCGTCGCCTCGATCTCGCTCACGGCGCCCAGCAGCGAGCGCGCGTAGGTGGAGTTGTTCGCGGGGTCGAGGATGTACTCGAAGTTGATCTTCACGGCCTCGGCGGTGAGGGGCTCGCCGTCCGAGAACGTCACGTCGTCGCGGAGGTGGAACGTGTACTCGGTGTTGTCCTCGGAGATCTCCCAGTCCTCGGCGAGCCAGGGATGGAACGAGTTGTCCTCGGACTGGGCCACGAGGGAGTCGACGACGTCGCGCGCGATGGTCGCCGTGATCGAGCTGCCGGTCAGGTGGGGGTTGATGATCGACGCGTCGCTGCCGAGCGCGACCCGGAGGACGCCGCCCTCGACGGGGCCCGAGGAGGTCTCCGGCGTCGTCTCGGGGGAGGACGCCGAGCAGGCGGACAGGGCGAGCGCCCCGACGGCGATGACGGCTGCGGCGATCGACGCGCGCGTTCGGCGCCTGCGGGGCGCTGCGGACGGTTTCGGCATGTGAGGGCTCCTCTTGCTGCCTCCCCGCCGACTCGTCTTCGGAGAGGCGTCCGGACGATGGAGCCCTCAGTCAACAACGACCCGCCGCCGACGCGTCCTCTCTGTTTCGCCCCGTGTCCGGGCATTTCGCGAGGTTTCGCAGAAGGACGCGCGGCACGCGTCAGGCTGCCGACACGGGCTCGTCGACGCACGCGAACCGGGCGCGATACGCCGCGGGCGAGAGGCCCAGCACGCGGGCGAAGTTCTGGCGCAGCACGGCCGCCGACCCGAAGCCGCAGTCGGCGGCGATGCGGTCGACGCCCCAGTCGGTGCGTTCGAGCAGCCGCTGCGCCTGGATGACGCGCTGCCGCCCGAGCCACGCCGCGGGCGTCGTGCCGTAGTCGGCCTTGAAGCGCCGGGCGAACGTGCGCGGCGACATGTGTGCCCGCTGCGCGAGCTCCTCGACGGGCAGCTCGCGGTGCAGGTTCTCGAGCGCCCAGTCGGCGACCGGGGCGAGGGAGAGGCCTGCCGCCTCGGGGAGCGGGTTGAGGATGAACTGCGCCTGACCGCCGTCCCGCTGCGGGGCGACGACCATGCGCCGGGCGATCTGGTTGGCCATCTCGGCGCCGAGCTCCTGCCGCAGCAGATGCAGGCACGCGTCGAGGCCGGCCGCCGTCCCGGCGCTCGTGATGATCCGGCCGTCCTGCACGAACAGCACGTCGGCGTCGACGTCGATCCGCGGGTACATGCGCCGCATCGTGTCGGCGTACATCCAGTGCGTCGTCGCGCGCCGCCCGTCGAGCACGCCGGCGGCGGCCGCGACGAACGCTCCGCTGCAGACGGTGAGCACCCAGGCGCCGCGCTCCGCCGCGCGCCGCACGACGGCGCCCGCGCGCTCGTCGATCGCGCCCCAGGTCGCCCGTGGGATGGGCGTGACCACGACGAGGTCGGCCTCGTCGGCGAACGAGAGGTCGTGGTCGACCGTGATCGAGAAGCCCATGTTGGAGGGGACGAGACCCGGCTCAGGGGTGACGATGCGGAAGTCGAAGGAGGGCACGCCGTCGTCGCGGCGATCCAGCCCGAAGGCCTCGCAGGCGAGTCCGAACTCGAAGGGCGCGAACCCCTCCTGGACGACGACGGCCACCGTCTTCATGAGCGCCTCCCGAGGCTTGGCAGAAAAAGCACGTTCTGTGGCTATCCTGCCACTCGTGGCATGAAACGCACAACCGTAGCGTTTCTGCCATGCTCTTCCTCCTCGCCCTCACCGCCCTCGCGACCTGGGGCGTCGCGGCCACCGTGCTCGCGCTGCGGTCCGACGGATACGGACCGCGTCCGACGGAGTGGGCGAGGATACCCGACCGGAATGCCGACGGACGGCGGGCACCGGCCGTCGGCCCGCATGAGGGGTGAGCAGGGATGGCGTCGGCCTCGCGCAGCGTCCCCACGTCACCGCGTGAGCACCCGCTCGTAGATCTCGATCATCGCGGCCGTGCGCGACGACTGGCGGAACTCCGCCGCCACGCGCTCGGACGGCACGGGCGCGCTCCCCGAGGCGATGTCCGCCGCCGCACGGCGGAGGGACGCGGCCAGCGCCGCGACGCGGGACGGCTCGTCCTCCGGCGCGTCGACCTCCCAGATGCCCCCGTCGAGCTCGCCCGCGACGTCGGGATCGCTGATGATCGACGGCGTCCCCAGCGTCGCCGCCTCGAACGGCGTCATCCCCTGCGTCTCGAAGCCGATCGACGTCTGCACGAGGGCGTCCGCCGCCGCGATGCGCCCGAGGGTCTGCTCGTACGAGAGGCGCCCCGCGAAGGCGACGCGGTCCGCGATGCCCCGGTCCGCCGCGAGGCGCCGCGCCCTCTCGTGCTCGAAGCCGCCGCCGATGACCTCCAGCTCGGCGTCGGCGGCCGACGCCGCGAAGGCCTCCAGCAGGGGGAGCAGCCGTTTCTCCGGCGACATCCGGCCCACCCACACGAGGCGCGGTCTCCCTTCCGCGCGCGCGGAGGGAGCCGCCGCGAGCACGCGGTCGCGCACGTCGTCGTCGATGCCGTTCCAGACGACGTCCACGCTCCCGAAGACGCCGTGCCGTTCGAGACGGCGCGCGAAGTGTCCCGACGGGGCCGTCACGGCGCTCGCGCCGCGGGCGAGGCCGCGCAGGTACGCCCATCCGTCGTCGCCCGGTCCCGACCCGGGCAGCGCACGCCGCCGCCAGGCGTTCAGCGCACGCAGCACGAGGGCCGGGAACGGCGTCGTCGCCTCGATCCCCACGTCGACGCGATTGTGCATCGTCTGGACGACGGGGACCCGCAGTCGCCGCGCGAGCCGGTGGCCGAGGAACGCGCCCCAGAAGTCGGCCTGCACGTGCACGAGGTCGGGCATCGGCGCACCGCGCGCCACGCGACGGCTCAGGGCGCGATCGATGAAGGCGTCCGTCGCGCCTCCCGGCCAGGTGAAGGAGTACTCGCGGTCCCACGTGACGGGGATCGACGGCAGGTCGAGGTAGGCCGGATCGTCGGCGTTCACGGGGTCGCGCGACCGGCGTCGCGGCGCCACGACGGTCACGCTGTGGCCGGCGCGCTCGAGATGGGCGCGCTGCAGCCGCGTGGAGACCTGTGCGCCGCCGAGCGTCTCGACGTGCTGGTCGCCGAAGATCACGATGTGCACGGCGGGGTCCGGTCTACGCGGGGAGCGCGTCGCCGCGGTACAGCGCCTCGAAGGTGTCGAGCGTGCGCGTGATGTCGTGGGCGTCGACCATCCGCAGCGAGGCCCGCTGCATGCGGGCGCGCTCCTCGGGCTCGGCCGTGAGCACGTCCGTCAGCCGCGCGACGAGGGCGTCGACGTCGCCGGGCTCGAACAGGTACCCGTTCTCGCCGTCGCTCACGAGGTGCGGGAGCGCGACGGCGTTCGCCGCGACGACGGGCAGCCCCGACGCCATGGCCTCCATGGTCGCGATCGACTGGAGCTCGGCGATGGAGGCGATCGCGAAGACGGACGCCCGCGTGAGCGCGCCGCGCAGCACCTCGTCGGTGGTGTGCCCGAAGAAGGTGACGCGGTCGCCGATGCCGAGCTCCTCCGCGAGCCTCTCCAGGGCCGCCCGCTGATCGCCGTCGCCGACGAGATCGAGCCGCGTGTCGAGAGCCGGGTCGAGCCTCGCGACGGCGCGCACGATGACGTCGACCTGCTTCTCGCTCGTGAGGCGACCCACGAAGACCACGCGGTTCTCGGTGCGCGGAGCGAGGTCGGGCGTGTAGTTCGCCTTGTCGATGCCGCAGCTGATGGGGACGACCCCGGCGATGTCGATGGTCGTCTCGAGGAAGTCGGCGGCCCTCCGCGTGGGCGTCGTCACGGCGGCGGTGAGATCGAACGTGCGCTTGGCGTCGGCCCATGCGAGCGTGAGGAGGACCCGGTTGAGCGCCTCGGGCAGGCGCGTGGAGTCGAGGATGTTCTCCGGCATCACGTGGTTCGTCGCGATGACCGGGATCCCGCGCCGACGGGCCTCGCGGGCGAGGCCGCGGCCGATGACGATGTGCGACTGGATGTGCACGACGTCGGGGTTGACGGCGTCGAGCACCTGGCGCGCGTAGTGCTTGGAGCGCCACGGCCAGACGAACCGCAGCCACTCGTGCCACGGCAGCCGGACCGACGGCAACCGGTGCATCGTCAGCGACTCGCCCTCGATGACCTCCGTGCGCGGTGCGGTCCGCCTCCATCTCGTGTTCGGCGCGCTCACGTGCACGTCGTGGCCGCGCTGGACGAGCCCCGCCGCGAGTCGCTCGGCGAACCGGGCCGCTCCGTTGATGTCGGGGGAGAACGTGTCACAGCCCAGCAGGACGGTGAGCGGCCGCTCGCCGGATGATGCCCGGGAGGGCGATGCGTCGGGCGCGGGGGTGGTCACGGATGCCTCGCAGTGCTGTTCGTGGCGGCGCCGAGCGGCGGGGGAGTTCTCCCCCGAGACTATTCCACGACGTGGGAGGCGTCTGTGAGGCGTGCCGGGCCCCTGCCGCGTCAGTCCTGCTCGGCCCACCAGGCCCGCAGGCGCTGCTCGGCCTCCTCCGCGCCCAGCACGCCCTCGTCGAGACGCAGCTCGAGGAGGAACCGGTAGGCCTTGCCGACCGCCGGCCCCGGGGGGATGCCCAGGATCTCCTGGATGCGGTTGCCGTCGAGGTCGGGGCGGATGGCCTCGAGCTGCTCCTGCTCGCGGAGCGTCGCGATGCGGGCCTCGATGTCGTCGTAGGCACCCGCGAGACGAGCCGCCTTGCGACGGTTTCGCGTCGTGACGTCCGCTCGCGTGAGGATGTGCAGGCGCTCGATCTCGTCGCCGGCGTCGCGCACGTAGCGGCGGACGGCCGAGTCGGTCCACGCGCCCTCGGCGTAGCCGAAGAAACGGAGGTGCAGCTCGATGAGGGTCGTCACGGAGCCGATCGTGTCGCCGTCGTACCGCAGCGCCTGCAGGCGCTTGCGGGCCATCCGCGCCCCCACGAGGTCGTGGTGGTGGAACGTCACGGCGCCGCCGGGCTCGAGCTTCCGCGTGCGCGGCTTGCCGATGTCGTGGAGGAGCGCCGCGAGGCGCAGCGGCACGTCGGGCGCGGCATCCGGACGGCGGAGCCGCTCGTGCTCGATCGCCTGCGTCAGGACCGTGAGGGAGTGCTCGTAGACGTCCTTGTGGTGGTGGTGCTCGTCGACCTCGAGCCGCAGCGCCGGGATCTCGGGCAGGAACTCCTCGACGAGCCGGGACTCGACGAGGACGCGGATGCCCCGAACGGGGTCGTCGGTCTGCAGCAGGCGCGTGAGCTCGGCCCGGATGCGCTCGGGGCTGACGATCCTGAGCGTCTCGCGCAGGTCTCCGATCGCCGCGAGCGTGCCGCCTTCGATGTCGAAGCCGAGCTGCGAGGAGAAGCGGGCGGCGCGGAGCATCCTGAGCGGGTCGTCGCCGAAGCTCACGCGCGGATCGATCGGCGTGCGCAGGACGCCCGCGAGGAGGTCCTCGACGCCGCCCGCAGGGTCGACGAGCGTCACGGCGGGCACCCGCAGCGCCATGGCGTTGACCGTGAAGTCGCGTCGGGCGAGGTCGGACTCGAGCGTGTCGCCGAACTCCACGGTGGGCTTGCGCGTCGCGCCGTCATAGCTGTCGGCGCGGTATGTCGTGATCTCGACCTGCTCGCCCTTGACGCGCGCGCCGATCGTGCCGAAGGCGCGCCCGATGTCCCACTGCGCCGAGGAGATCGGCGTGACGATCCGGAGGATGTCGTCGGGCCTCGCGTCCGTCGTGAAGTCGAGGTCGTGCGTGGCACGCCCCAGCAGCGCATCGCGGACGGGACCGCCGACGACGGCGAGGTCGTGCCCCGCATCGGCGAACGCGCGAGCGAGCGTCGCGACGACGGGTGATGTCGCGAGGTCGCCGAGGCGTGCGAGTCCGGCGGCCATGTTGAGCATGGTTTCCAGGGTAGTCGGCGCCCGTCGGGGCTCATCCGGCCCGCACGTCCGCATCCCGGCACCCGCCCGCCGTCCACCCGCCCGCCGTCCACCCAGTGCACACTCTGACTGCCACCGTCCGTCCAGCGAGAATCCATGTGCGCGACGAGAATACGGCCGCCACCGGGATTCTCACGGCACGGATGGATTCTCGCTGCTCAGCGCAGACCGGATGCGCGGGCACCGGTCTCCGAGGTCGCCGCCGTAGGCTCGACGGCATGCGCGCGACGATCATCCACGGCGAGAAGGACATCCGGCTCGAAGAGGTCCCCGACCCCCGGCTCGTGTCGGGGCAGGACGCCATCGTGCGCGTCGTCGCGTCGTGCGTGTGCGGCTCCGACCTGTGGCACTACCGCGGCATCGCGTCCTCCGCGAAGGTCCCGCGTCCCATCGGGCACGAGTTCGTGGGCATCGTCGAGGAGGTCGCGGACGGCGTCGCGCGCGTGAAGGTCGGCGACTTCGTCATCGCGCCCTTCTACGACTGCGACATGACGTGCGCGAACTGCCGCAACGGCTTCAGCACGTCGTGCCTCGAGAAGGGCGACTGGGGCGGCGAGGACCACTGGGGCCATCCCGTCGACGGCGGCCAGGGCGAGTACGTGCGCGTGCCGCACGCCGACGGCACCCTCACCGTCGTGCCGGGCGGAGCGCCGTCCGACGATCTCGTCCCCGGCCTGCTGACGCTGTCGGACGTCTTCCTCACGGGCCACCACGCCGCGGTGTCGGCGGGCGTGACGGCGGGCTCGACGGTCGTCGTGGTGGGCGACGGCGCCGTGGGCCTGTCGGGCGTCCTGGCCTCGACGCGCCTCGGAGCCGGACGGATCGTCGCGATGTCGCGCCACGCGCCGCGCCAGGCCCTCGCCCGCGAGTTCGGCGCGACGGACGTCGTCGCCGAGCGCGGCGTGGAGGGCGTCGCCGCCGTGAAGGACCTCTTCGACGGGATCGGCCCCGACGCCGTGCTGGAGTGCGTCGGGACGAAGGAGTCGATGGATCAGGCCCTCCGCTCCGCGCGCCCCGGCGGACAGGTCGGCTTCGTCGGCGTCCCCCACGGAGAGCCCGAGCTGCCCGTGCGGCGGATGTTCTCGACCAACGTCGGCGTGCGCGGCGGCGTCGCTCCCGTGCGCAACTACGCGGAGGCCCTCCTGCCCGAGGTGCTCGACCGCACGATCGACCCGGGCCGCGTCTTCGACCTCGAGCTGCCGCTCGCCGACGTCGCCGAGGCCTATGCCGCGATGGACGAGCGCCGCGCGATCAAGACGCTCCTGCGGCCATGAGCGTGCCCGGCGCGTCGGCGCGTCTGACGGCCGATCACGAGATCCCCGCACGCGCGCCCCTGCGCGTCCGCGCCGGCAAGACCGTGCGGGTCGGCGACCGAGACGCGGAGTGGCCGGCGTTCGTCCTCGTGCGTGCGGAAGGCGGCGAGGGATGGGTCCCGTCGCGGCACCTCGACGGCGCACGGCCCGAGGCGCGCGTGGTCGAGGCCTACGACACGACCGAGCTGCCGGCGCGCTCGGGCGTCGTCGTCGAGATCGTCGCCGACGACGACGCGAGCGGATGGGCGTGGTGCCGCGACGCCGCGGGCCGAGAGGGATGGGTCCCGCACCGGGTGCTGCACGTGCTCTGACCGGCACGGCGGCGCCTCGCTCCCCCGCGGCGAGCGGATCGGCCGGAGTCTCGCGGACGGCGTGGGCGCGGGACGGGCGCCGCTCAGACGAACGCGAGGAACCCGTCGACGAGGAGCTCGCGGACGGCGGGGAGCAGCCCGGAGCGGAGCGTGCGCTCGTCGACCTCCATGAGCTGCGCGATCGCTCCGACGATCTGCCCGATCGAGAGCTCGCCGTCGCAGGCCCCGACGAGCGCCGCGAGCGCGGGGTCGGCCGGCGCCGAGCGCCCGAAGCCCCCGCCCTGCCGCAGCTCGATGACGCTCGGGTCGGCGGCCCCGGGAAGGTGGTGCCGCGCCTCCGTGACGTCGGGCGCGGCCTTCAGGTGCGCCGCGAGCAGGCCCGCCTCGTCGAGCCCGGCCACGCGATCGTGCGCGGCCAGCGCGGCGGCCAGGTGCGCGCCGAGGCCGCCCTCCGACGGGATGGGCTGGGACACGCTCTCGTAGCGCGCGAGCGTCGGGGCGCCTTCCGCACGGCGGAGCAGCACGTACCCGAAGCCGATCGCCGTGACGCCGCGGTCGGCGAAGTCGTCCAGCCAGGCGTCCAGCAGCGCATCGTGCGCGGCGCTGCCCGGTGACGTGCCGCCGTCGCGGATCCACATCTCGGCGTACGCGACGGGGTCGAGCTGCTCCCGCTCGACGATCCATGCGTCCAGCGGGGCGTCCGAGGCCTCCACCCAGGCACGCACCCGGTCGAGGCCCGCGAGGCCGTTCTTCGTCTCCCAGTTCCCGAGGAACTGCGCGACGCCGCCGGGCTTCAGGTGCCCGCCGACCCCGGTCACGACCTGCTGCACGAGGGCGTCGCCGACGAGTCCGCCGTCGCGGTACTCGTACGCGGGCACGCCCTTCGCGCGCGGCGTGATGACGAAGGGAGGATTCGACACGATGCGGTCGAACGTCTCGCCCCGCACCGGCTCGAAGAGCGATCCCTCGCGCGTCTCGATCGCCTCGACGCCGTTCAGGGCCGCGTTGAGCTCGGCGAAGCGCAGGGCGCGCCGCGAGACGTCCGTCGCGACCACGCTCTCGCCGTAGCGCCGGGCGCGCAGGGCCTGCACGCCGCAGCCCGTGCCGAGGTCGAGCACCGCCGCGGCCGGGGTCGGGAGCTGCAGGCCCGCGAGGGTGAGCGAGGCGCCGCCCACGCCGAGCACGTGGTCCTCGGCGAGCGCGCCTCCCCCGAGCGCGATCTCGTCGAGGTCGCTCGCGACGAGCCATTCGCCGGGGCCGCGGTCGTCGTGGAAGGACTGCGGTCGCAGGATGGCGAGCGGAGTGACCGTCCCGCCCTCGACCGCGGCGAGCCCGAGGGATGCGAGACCGGCCGCCCCCGTGCGGGGGAGCGCGGCGTCGACGTCGCGTCGGGGCTGCGCCACCCCGAAGATCAGCAGGCGCGCGAGCACGGCGAGCAGGTCGTCCCGGTGGCGGATGGCGCGGAGCGCCGGAGCACGCAGGCTGCGGCCGATCGCATCGTCGGCCTCGACGCCCCACATCGCTCGCAGCGCCTCGGAGCGGAAGCGCGCCGCCGCGAGATCGGCGGCGAGACCACGGCAGAGGGCGGGGTCCGGGTTCGGCGTCACCCGTCCATTCAACCCCGTGCGCAGAGCTCGGCCGCACCGTCCGCGCCCCTCCTCCGGTGTTCGAATGACGAATTCCGCCCACTTCGGCCGCTGAACCGGGTCGATTTCGTCATTCGAACGCGAGGCGCCCGAGGGCGCGAAGAAGACGCCTTTCGAGCGTCCTCTCAGGAAGCTCGAAGCGAGCTTTTAGCACTCTCCCCTTGAGAGTGCTAATCTGAACTTGAGCCGATGAGGCTCAAGTATTCGAACAGCGCCGAACACAAGGAGGACGATCATCATGGCAATGTTCTTCGACCCGTTCCGTGAGTTCGACCGTGTGGCCGAACAGCTCCTCGACCGACAGGGACCGCGGCTCGTGCCGATGGACCTGTACCGCGACGGGGACCATTACGTCCTGAGCGCCGACCTGCCCGGCATCGATCCGGGCAGCGTCGACATCGACGTCGACGGACAGCTGCTGACCATCCGCGCCGAGCGCACGACCCGCAGCGCCGACGGCGTCAAGTGGATCACCCGCGAGCGCTCCTCGGGCTCGTTCCTGCGCCAGCTCAACCTCGGCCAGGGCATCGACACCGAGGGCATCTCGGCGAGCTACGAGAACGGCGTGCTGAGCGTCATCATCCCGATCAGCGAGAAGGCGAAGCCGCGCAAGGTCGAGGTGCAGCACACCGTCCAGGGAGCCGAGACCGTCGGACCCGCGCTCACGTCCTGACCGCGGACGGGCGACAGGGGGCGGGCGTCGGAGGACGCCCGCCCCCTTCTCACGCGTCCCGGCGGGCGCCCTCCGACGGCGTCACCGTGAACGTGTGCGGAGCCGCGAACCCCCGGGCCGCGAACGCGCGGCCCGCCGCCTCCGCGACGTCGTCGACCCTGCCGGTCTCGACGAGCGCGAGCGCCGCGCCGCCGAACCCGCCGCCGGTCATCCGCGCGCCGATCGCTCCCACGGCGAGCGCCGCGTCAATGGCGGCGTCGAGTTCGGCGGTCGAGATCTCGAAGTCGTCGCGCATGGACACGTGCGACGCGACGAGCAGGCCTCCGACCCCGCGGGGGCCGGCCGTCCGCAGCGTCTCCACCGTGTCGAGCACCCGCTGGTTCTCCGTCACGATGTGCCGCACGCGGCGGAACGTCACGTCGTCGAGGACCCGCTCGGCGCGATCGAGGTCCACGATCGTCAGGTCGCGGAGCGAGGGGACGCCCATGCCGGCTGCGCCCTTCTCGCACGAGGCACGCCGGTCGCGGTACCCGCCGGTGGAGTGGGCGTGCGACACCTGCGTGTCGATCACGACGAGCGCGAGGCCCTCGCGAGCGAGGCCGAGGTCGACGGACGCCGTCTCGAGGGTGCGGCAGTCGAGGAAGGTCGCCGCGTCGACGCGGCCGAGCGTCGACGAGACCTGGTCCATGATGCCCGTCGGGGCTCCGACGGCGTCGTTCTCCGCGGTGCGGCCGAGCTTCGCGATCGCGAGGCCGCCGAGATCCAGCGACCACAGGTCGTTCAGCGCCGAGGCGGCGGCGCCCTCGATCGCGGCCGACGACGACAAGCCCGCGCCGACCGGGACGTCCGAGGCGAACGCGATGTCGACGCCCGGGACGTCCGCGGCGTCGCGACCGGTCGCGGCGAGCGCGGCCCACGCGATCCCGAGGGGATAGGCGGCCCACTCCGGCACGGCGCCGCTCGCGACGGCGCGCCCCCGCGCACCGTCGAACGTCTCGGCGAGGGCCGACACCGCCAGGGAGAACGGCTCGCCGTCGAAGGTCGACACCACGCGGACGGTGCCGTCCGAGCGCATACCGGCAGCGGCATACGTCCGGTGCTCGATCGCGAAGGGCAGCACGAAGCCCTCGTTGTAGTCGGTGTGCTCGCCGATGAGGTTCGCCCGGCCCGGGGCCGACCAGACGCCGTCGGCGTCGTGTCCCGTCAGCTCGGCGAAGAGCGCGACGGCCTGCCGCTGCGCCCCGGTCATGCGCCCACCGCCTCGCGCAGACGCGCCGCCGCCTGCTCCGGCGGGATGTCGCCGATCCACGCCCCCATGGCGGACTCCGATCCGGCGAGGTACTTGAGCTTGTCCGCCGCCCGACGAGGCGACGTGAGCTGGAGGTGCAGACGGGCGGAGTCGCGCGCCACGTCGACCGGCGCCTGATGCCAGGCCGCGATGTAGGGGGTGGGAGTGTCGTACAGGCGGTCGACGCCCTGCAGGAGCCTCAGGTACACCGTGGCGAGCTCGTCGCGCTCCGGGTCGGTCAGCGCCGTGAAGTCGGGCGCGTGCCGACGCGGAGCGAGATGCACCTCGACGGGCCAGCGTGCGGCGAAGGGCACGTAGGCGATCCAGTGATCCGCCTCGAGGACGACGCGCGGCCCCTGCTCCTCGAACGCGACGATGCGCTCGAAGAGGTCCGCGCCCTCCCGCTCGATCGCCTGCAGCAGCAGCCTCGTCCGCGGGGTGACGTAGGGGTACGCGTAGATCTGGCCGTGCGGATGGTGCAGGGTGACGCCGATCTGCTCGCCGCGGTTCTCGAAGGGGAACACCTGGCGGATGCCCGGCAGCGCCGCCAGCGCGGCCGTGCGGTCGGCCCACGCCTCGATGACCGTCCGGGCGCGGGTCACCGACTGCGTGCCGAACGAGCCCGTGCGCTCGGGGCTGAAGCAGACGACCTCGCAGCGCCCCACCGAGGTGCGGCTGCGGCCGAGGCCGGGGGTGTCGAGGTCGTCGGGGCCGAGGGGCGGGTCGGCGGCGGCGGGGGCGTCGCCCGTCGCCAGGTCGAGCGCGGGGCCGAACGACGGCGACCTGTTCTCGAAGACGGCGACGTCGTAGAGGCTCGGCACCTCCGAGGGGTTCGCCGGCGACTGGGGAGCGAGCGGGTCGAGCTCGGCGGGCGGGAGGAACGCCCGGTTCTGCCGGGCGGCCGCCATCGAGATCCAGTCGCCCGTCAGCACGTCGCGGCGCATGGTCGCGGTCTCCGGCCGGGGTGCGAGCGCGCGCTCGTCGATGCGGCGCTCCGCCGGCAGCGTCGTGCCCGGGTCGTCGTAGTAGATGAGCTCACGGCCGTCGGCCAGGCGTGCGGCCCGCTTCACGACCCCGGCGCCCAGCGTCGTCGCCGGTGCCTCCATCTCGTCCTCCGTTCGTGCGCCATATCGCGCGTGTTGACGTCAACATGGATGCTAGTGCAAAGTGGACGCAGGAGGAAGGGAGGCGTCATGGCGCAGGTCTCGGCGGCCGATGTCGCGCGGCTCGCCGGCGTGTCCGGCCAGACCGTCTCTCGCGTCGCGAACGGCTCGCCGCGCGTGGACCCCGTCACCCGCGCGCGCGTCGAGAGCGCGATGGCCGCCCTCGGGTACCGGCCGAACCGGACGGCCCGCGCCCTGCGGACGGGGCGGACGGGCACGATCGGCGTCGTCGTGCGCACGCTCGCCTCGGTGGGGAACACGCGCATGCTCGAGGCCGTCACCTCGGCCGCCTCCGCGCGGGAGCACGCCGTGCTCGTCGTGACGCTCTCCGAGGCCGACGACAGGACCGCCGCGGACGCCGCCTTCGGCGCGCTGAACGATCACGGCGTCGACGGCGCCGTCGTCCTCAACGAGGCGACGCCCACCATCCACGATGCGGCGGACCCCGGCTTCCCCGTCGTCGCGGTCGACGCCGCGACGAGCGAGCGCTTCACGGCGATCTCGTCCGACCACGCCGGGGGAGCCGCGCTCGCGACGGCGCACCTCCTCTCGCTCGGGCACGCGGCCGTGCACCACGTCGCGGGTCCGCGCGGCGCGTTCGCTGCGGACGAGCGCGAGCGCGGCTGGCGGGCGGCGCTGGCGGATGCCGGGATCGCGGCTCCCGCTCCGCTGCGCGGCGACTGGACGGCGGCGACGGCACGGCGCCTCGGAGAGGCCCTCGCCGCGGACCCCGCCGTGACGGCGGTGTTCGCGGCCAACGATCAGACCGCCCTCGGCGTCCTGCACGCCGCCCACGCGCTCGGACGGGACGACCTCGGCGTCGTGGGGTTCGACGACGTCGTCGACGCCGCGGACTACTGGCCGCCCCTCACGACGGTCGCCCAGCGCTTCGACGAGCTCGGCGCCGCCGCGGTCGACCTGCTCCTGGCACGCCTCGACGGCCGCGCCGTCGCCGCGCGCACGGTCGTCCCGACCCGGCTCGTCGTCCGCGAGAGCGCCCGTCCGGTGCGCTGAGCCCGCCGGGCGCACGCGCCGTCGACCTCGACACGGCGGCGGAGCCGACACGGCGGGCCCCGGGCCGAGACGCGGCACGCCTCGCAGGCCCCGCCCAGCAGCGTTCGTAGGATTGAACGGTTCCGTGCGCCGATCCCGCACCCGACCCGACGAGCAGGAAGTCCATGACGCAACGCCGCACGGCCGTGCCCCCGAGGCGCCCCCGGCGCCTCGTCGCGCCCGCGGCGGTCGTCGCGTTCGTCGCCCTGCTGGGCGCAGCCCCTCCCGCCGCCGCCGAGACCGCGGACCCCACGCAGCCCGCGCGCCAGCTGTCGAACGCCGCGAAGGAGAGCGCGGACGACACGGAGGACGCCGTCGGCGTCCCCGCGGAGGCGGAGGAGGACGACTCCACCCGCCCGTCGCTCGCGCTGCTCCCCGCGAACGAGGGCGTCGTGGGCGCGTCCGACGACCTGGTCGCCACGCTCACGATCGAGAACCCGGGCACCGCGCAGCTCGCGGCCGGCTCGATCGAGCTCAGCATCGGGGCATCCGCCCTCTCCGACCGGTCGGCGCTCGACGGCTGGCTCGCGAGCGGCGAGGGCGATCCCGCGCTCACGTCGCTGCAGACGGCGTCGACCGCCGCGATCGCGGGCGGCGGCTCGATCACGACGAGCGTCTCGGTGCCCGAGGACGCCGAGGGCCTTCAAGACCTGGGAGCGGGCGTGTACCCGTTGCAGGCGACGTACACCTCGGGAAGCGCGACGCTGCAGGCGTCGAGCGTCGTCGTGGTCGCCTCGGACGAGCGCGCCCCCGTCGCCGTCGTCGTCCCCGTCACGGCTCCCGTGACGAGCGGTGGCCTCCTCACGGCGGAGGAGCTCACCGCCCTCACGGGCGCGGACGGCGCGCTCGGCCGGCTGCTCGGCGCCGTCACGGGCACGGGCGCGGTGCTCGCGATCGATCCGGCCGTCCCCGCCGCGATCCGCGCGCTCGGATCATCCGCCCCCGGCCCGGCGCTCGAATGGCTCTCGCGTCTCGAGCGCCTGCCGAACGAGCGCTTCGCCCTCCAGTTCGGCGACGCCGACGTGGCCGCGCAGGTGCAGGCGGGCGTCACGGACCTTCTCGCGCCGACGAGCCTGCGGGCGTACGAGAGCGGCGAGGACTTCGAGCAGGCCGTCGAGACGCCGACCCCGACCGCGACGCCCCAGCCGGACGAGGCCTCCGCGTACCCCTCTCTCGACGAGCTGCTCGCGATCGGCGAGGAGACGGCGACCGCCTACTGGCCCGTCGAGGGCGCCGCCGGCGCCGACGTCGTGGACGCGCTGAACGCGGACGGGGCCGTCACCCTCATCCCGTCGACGACGACCGCGGAGGGAGCGGACGGCACGAGCGTCGCCGCCCGCGCCGAGGGGGCTCTCGTCTACGACGACGCGGTGTCCGACGCGCTGAGCGCCGCGGCGCTCGACGACGACGACCGCGAGTCGGAGCTGGTCGCGACCTCCGCGGCGCTGTGGTTCGCCTCCCGCGAGGTCGGCGACGGGCCGCTGCTCGTCGCGCTCGACCGGACGACGTACCCCGCCGACGACACGGCCACGGACGCGCCCGGACGCACGGAGGAGAGCCTGCGCGACGCCCTGGAGGTCGTCACGCGCAACGCGTCGGTCGACACGCGGTCTCTCACGGACCTGCTCGCCGCGACGCCGCAGGACGTCACGGTGTCGGATGCCGCACCCGTCGAGGAGCGGACGGCCGCCGTGTCGTCGCTGACCGCCGCCGATGCGCCGCTCGCCCAGACCGCCACCGCGCTCGACGAGCCCGAGCTGCTCACCGGGCAGGCCCGCGCCGAGACGCTGCAGCTGCTCGCCGTCGGATGGTCGGAGGACCTCGACCGCTGGCGCTCCGCGCTCGCGGCGCACGCCGAGACGACGGCGGCGCGCATCGACGGCGTCGGCGTCAGCGTCTCGGACCAGGTGCAGCTGCTCAGCGCCGAGGCGCCGCTGCCCGTGTGGGTGCGCAACGACCTCGCGTGGCCCATCACCGTCGTGCTGCAGGTCGAGCCGAACGACGCGCGCATCGACGTGCAGGAGCGCATCGAGATCGAGGTGCCCGCCGGAAGCAACCCGCGCTCCGAGATCCCCGTCGAGTCGCGCATCGGCAGCGGCGAGGTCCAGCTCTCCGTGACGCTGCTCACGACGTCCGGCCAGCAGCTCGGTCCGGTCCAGACGATGGACGTGACGGTCCGCGCGGACTGGGAGCGCATCGGGCTCGGAGCCCTCATCGGGCTCATCGTGCTCCTCGTGGTCGGGGGCGTCGTCCGCACCGTGCTGCGCCGCCGACGCGCGCACGCGGACGAGGACGCCGATGGCGAGGAGTCGGATGCCGCGGACGAGGGCGGTCAGGACCACGGGAAGAAGGTCGCCTCGGATGAGTAGTCTCGGCCGCTCCAGCGCGCTCATCGCGGCCGGCACGCTCGCCTCGCGCGTGACGGGGCTCGTCCGGTCGATCGTGCTGGCCAGCGCGATCGGCGCCATCGGGCAGGCGAGCGACGCGTTCACGGCGGCCAACCAGCTGCCCAACAACGTCTACATGGTGATCTCGACGGGCATCCTGACGGCCGTCATCGTCCCGCAGATCGTCGCCTGGAGCGCCCGCGACGACGGCGGCGGCTCGCACATCTCCAAGCTCATGACCCTCGGCGCCGTCGTGCTCGTCGGCGCGACGGTCGTCGCGATGCTCCTCGTCTGGCCGCTCGTCTGGCTGTACTCCAGCAGGTTCAGCCCCGACCAGCTGGCCCTCGCCGTCGCGTTCGCGTACTGGTGCCTGCCGCAGGTGTTCTTCTACGGCATGTTCGCGCTGCTGGGCGAGACGCTGAACGCACGCCGGGTGTTCGGGCCGTACGCCTGGGCGCCGATCGTCAACAACGTCGTGTCGATCTCCGGCTTCCTCGTCTTCATCGCGGTCTTCGGCGGCGACCGCACGGCGCTGTCGGAGTGGCAGACCGCGGACGGCGCCTGGAACCTGCCCATGATCGCGGCGCTCGGCGGCATCGCGACCCTCGGCATCGTCGCGCAGACGGCGGTCCTGGCCTTCTTCTGGCGGCGCACCGGCCTGAGCCTGCGCCCCGACTTCCAGTGGCGGGGGATCGGCCTGCGCGCGGTCGGGACGCTGGCCGGGTGGACGTTCCTCATGATGCTCGTCGGGCAGCTCGTGTCGATGTACCAGCAGACGACGATCTCGGGCGCATCGGGCGACGACGCCGCCACGACGGTGTGGTTCAACGCGTGGCTCGTGTTCATGCTGCCGTACTCCGTCATCGTCATGTCGATCGGGACGCCGTACTTCACGCAGATCAGCGAGCACGCCGCCGCCGGTCGCGACGACGACGTCCGCCGGGACATCGGCCGCGCCATCCGCATCCTCGGGCTGCTCTGCGTCCTGGCGGCGACCGCGGTCATGGTCGCCGCCGTCCCGGCCTCGCGCCTGTTCACGAACCAGACGGATCACGCGGTCGCCGCCGCGCCCGTGCTCGTCGGCTTCCTCATCGGCCTCGTCCCGCTCGCGGTGCAGTTCGTCATCCAGCGGACGTTCTACGCGTACGGGGACACCCGGACGCCGTTCTGGTTCACGGTGTTCCAGGGCGCCCTCTCCGTCGGCTTCGCGACGATCGCGTTCGCGCTCTTCCGCTCCGAGGAGCTCCTCGGCCTGCTCACCCCCGCGATCGCGGCCGGCCAGTCGCTCTCGAGCCTCGCCCAGGTGATCCTCGCGTCCTGGCTGCTGCGCCGGCGTCTCGGGCCCCTGGGGATGGGGTCGTCGATCTGGGCGCTCGTCCGCTTCACGCTCGCCGCGCTCCCCGCCGCCGCCGCCGGATACGGCGTCTACGTGCTGGCCGGGGCGTCGGAGGGATGGATGGCCGCGGACAAGCTCTGGGCCGTCCTCGCGTGCCTCCTCATCGGGGCGGTCGTCGCGGCCGTCTACGTCGTCGTCCTCGCCCTCTTCCGCGCCCCCGAGCTGAAGGCCCTCACCGCGCTCGCGCGCGGCAGGCTCGGCCGCTGACGGCCGCGCGCGCCGCGCGTCCCGGTCGGGTCCGCCGGGCGCGGGCGACTCACGCCGCCCTCACGACCACGCCCTCCTCCGCGAGCCGGTCGGCCGTGGCGACGATCGCGTCGCTCAGGGCCGCCGCGGCGCGCGTGGGCGTGACGTCCGAGCGGTGCGCGAGGCTCACGGTGCGGGTGAGCCTCGGCTCCGCGAGACGCGTGACGCGCAGCTCCGGCCGCCCGAGCGCGACCATGGCCGGGACCACGGCGACCCCGATGCCCCGCTCGACGAAGCGCAGCACGGCGTCCATCTCCGGCCCTTCGAGCACGACGGAGGGCGACAGGCCCGCCGCCTGGAACGCGGCCTCGGTCGTGGCGCGCAGGTCGTAGCTGCGGTGGAAGACGATCTGGGGCAGCTCCGCGAGCTCGGCGAGCACGAGGGAGGCCCCCGCGGCGAGGGGCGGGCGGCTCGCGGACGACACGACGACGAGGTCCTCGGTGAGGAGGGCCGTGCGGCGGAGGCTCCCGGACACCGCCGTCGACGTCGTGACGAGGGCGAGATCCAGAGCCCCCTCGGCGAGCTCCGCGTCGAGCCCGCGCGAACCGCGCTCGACGATCTCGATCCCGATCCCCGGATGCGCGCCGTGGAAGGCGCTGATGACCTCCGTGACGAGGCTCGTGCACAGGCTCGGCGTGGCCCCCAGCCGCACGCGGCCCCTGCGCAGCCCCGCGAGCTCCGCCATCTCGCGGCGGACGGCGTCGGCGTCGGCGAGCATGCGCTTGGCGAGGGGCAGCAGCGTCTCGCCCGCCGCCGTCAGCGAGATGTGGCCGCGGGCACGGTGGAAGAGCTCCGAGCCGAGGTCCTGCTCGAGGGTCGAGATCTGCCGGCTGAGCGAGGGCTGGGCGAGACGCAGCGACTCCGCCGCGCGCGTGAAGTGCCCGTGCCGGGAGACCTCGACGAACGCTCTCAGCTGTTCGAGGTTCATGTCGATAGCGTAAGCGAATCGAGATGACGAGAATAATGCATTGGAGTAATCTCCACGCCGTTCCTACGGTGGAACGCATGACTCGATCGAAGGCGCTCGAACGCCGGCTCTCCACGACCGTCCTCGTCATCGGGACGGGGGGATCGGGCCTCCGCGCCGCGATCGAGGTCGCGGAGCACGGCGTCGACGTCCTCGCCGTCGGAAAGCGCCCGCGTCAGGACGCCCACACGTCTCTCGCGGCGGGCGGGATCAACGCCGCGCTCGGCACGATGGACGCCGAGGACAGCTGGCAGCAGCACGCGGCCGACACCATCAAGGAGAGCTACCTCCTCGCGAACCCGCACACGGTCGAGATCGTCGCGCAGGGCGCCGAGGAGGGCATCCGCGACCTGGAGCGCTACGGGATGGACTTCGCCCGCGAGGACGACGGCCGCATCTCGCAGCGGTTCTTCGGCGCGCACACGTACCGGCGCACGGCGTTCGCGGGCGACTACACGGGCCTGGAGATCCAGCGGTCGCTCGTGGGCCGCACCGAGCAGCTCGACATCCCGATCCTCGACACCGTCTACATCACGCGCATCCTCGTGAACGACAACACGGTCTTCGGCGCCTACGGCTTCGACCTCGTCGACGGGACGCGGTACCTCATCCACGCCGACGCCGTGATCCTCGCCGCGGGCGGCCACAACCGGATCTGGCGGCGGACGTCGTCCCGCCGCGACGAGAACACGGGCGACGCGTTCCGACTCGCCGTCGAGGCCGGGGCGCGACTGCGCGACCCGGAGCTCGTCCAGTTCCATCCCTCGGGCATCCTCGAGCCCGAGAACGCGGCGGGCACCCTCATCTCCGAGGCGGCGCGCGGCGAGGGCGGCATCCTCCGCAACGCCCTCGGCGAGCGCTTCATGGCGAGGTACGACCCCGAGCGGATGGAGCTCTCCACGCGCGACCGCGTCGCTCTGGCCGCCTACACGGAGATCAAGGAGGGCCGCGGCACCGCGAACGGCGGCATCTGGCTCGACGTGTCGCACCTTCCCCGCGAGACGATCATGACGCGCCTGCCGCGCGTCTACCAGACGATGCTCGAGCTGCAGATGCTCGACATCACGAAGGAGCCCATCGAGATCGCCCCCACCGCGCATTACTCCATGGGCGGTGTCTGGGTCCGCCCCGACGACCACGGCACCGACGTCGACGGCCTCTACGCGATCGGCGAGGCGTCGAGCGGCCTGCACGGCGCCAATCGGCTGGGCGGGAACTCGCTCATCGAGCTCCTCGTCTTCGGGCGCATCGTCGGGCAGGCGGCGATCGCGCACTCGGCGGGCCTCGATGCGCAGCGCCGATCGGCGGAGGCCGTCGCCGAGGCCAGGGCGGAGATCGACGAGCTCCTCGCGGCGGACGGGACCGAGAACGTCCGCGCCCTGCAGCGGGCCATCCGCGACACCATGACTGAGCACGCGGGCGTCGTCCGCGACGAGGCCGGCCTGACCGCGGGCCTCGCCGAGCTCGACGCGATCGAGGCGCGGATCGCCGACGTCGGCATCCATCCCGACATCGCCGGCTTCCAGGACCTCGCCCACGCGTTCGACCTCAAGTCGTCCGCCCTCGCCGCCCGCGCGACGCTCGAGGCCGCGCGGGAGCGCCGCGAGACCCGCGGCTGCCACAACCGCAGCGACTACCCCGACCTCGATCCGTCCCTTCAGGTGAACCTCGTGTGGTCGCCGAGGACGGGCGTCGTCCGCGAGAGCATCCCGCCCGTGCCGGACGAGATCGCCGCCCTCATGCAGGACGTCGACACGACGGGCAAGCTCGTCGAGTAGCGGACGCCCCGGCCGTTTGTGGGTGGAAAACGCCGTTTCCCGAAGCCGGAAAGCGGCGTTTTCCACCCACAAACGGGGTGAGGTCGAGCTCAGCGTGACGGTCGTCGTCCGGGAGAGTCTGCTGACCGCGCGGCGCCTGCGAGCCGGGGCCGACGCGGTGGAGGCCGCCGCCCTGTCACTCGCCTCAGATGTCGCCGACGCCGTGACCATCCACGGCGCACACGGTCGCCTGACGGCGTTGGGCAAGGGGATCTCCTGCGGCAACCGACGCTGCGCGTGAGCGCCGCGGGGCCGACGCCGCCGATACTCCGAGAGACGCCTTCGGACGACCTGTCGACGCCGAGGCGGGGGAGAGGGGCGACCCGGTCGAGGAGACGCTCGACGACACGCGCACGCTCGACCGGCTGCGTGCCGACCTGGCGATCGATCTCCTCCTCTCCGGACTCCCCACGGGACATGCGCCCGATGACGACGACTGCGGGAACCCGCTCGGCGCGATCAGTCCCACGGTCCAGGTGACGATCCCCGTCTCCACGCTCACGGGCCTGGACGACGATGCGGCGTTCCTCGCCGGACACGGCCCGATCGACGCCGACACGGCTCGACGTCTCGCGGCGTGCGCCGTCGGCTGGGACCGCCTGTACCTGCATCCCGCCACGGGCGCCCTTCAGACCGTCGACCGCTACACGCCGACCGCCGCACAGCGTCGTCTTCTCGTCGCACGCGACGAGACCTGCCGCTTCCCTCACTGCCGCGTCCCCCCACATCGCTCCGAGACCGATCACACCGTCCCCTACTCCCCGGACGGTCCGACCGGCATCGGGAACATCGCCCACCTCTGCAAGGGCCATCATCGAGACAAGCACCACACTCCGTGGACGGTGGTCCAGACGAGTCCGGGAGTCCTCGAATGGACCAGCCCCGCCGGCGCCCGCTGCACCGACAGGCCGCAGCCGCAGCCGCAGGTGCGGTTCATCGCGCTCGCCGACGATCCGCCGCCCTTCTGACTCGCGCGCTCGCGTCATCCTGCACGCCCGCGGCCTCGCGCGGAATACCACGGACGTACCATGGGTTGGAGCATCCAGACACCCAGGAGGCGCGCGTGCGACAGCTCATCATCATCGGTTCCGGCCCCGCAGGTTTCACGGCGGCCGTCTACGCGGCGCGCGCGAACCTGCAGCCGCTCCTCATCGCCAGCTCCGTCGAGGTCGGCGGCGAGCTCATGAACACCACCGAGGTCGAGAACTTCCCCGGCTTCCCCGAGGGGATCATGGGGCCCGAGCTGATGCAGAAGATGCAGGAGCAGGCCGAGCGGTTCGGCACGGAGGTGCGATACGACGACGTCACGTCGCTCGACCTCTCGGGCGACGTCAAGAAGGTCACGCTCGGCGGCGGCGCCGTCGAGGAGGCTCAGGCCGTGATCTTCGCGACCGGTTCCGCGTATCGCCGTCTCGGCCTCCCGGGCGAGGACCGTCTCTCGGGCCACGGAGTGTCCTGGTGCGCGACCTGCGACGGCTTCTTCTTCCGCGAGAAGGAGATCGCGGTCGTCGGCGGCGGCGACTCGGCGATGGAGGAGGCGACGTTCCTCACGAAGTTCGCCTCGAAGGTGTTCGTCATCCACCGCCGCGACACCCTCAAGGCCTCGAAGATCATGCAGGAGCGCGCCCGGGCGAACGAGAAGATCGAGTTCGTCTGGAACGCGGAGGTCGCCGACGTGCTCGGCGAGTCGGCGGTCGACGGTGTCACCCTGCGCGACACCGTCACGGGCGAGACGCGCGACCTGAAGATCGACGGCCTGTTCGTCGCGATCGGCAACGACCCCCGTACCCACCTCGTGCACGGTCAGCTCGACCTGACCCCCGAGGGCACGATCGCGGTCGACGGCCGTTCGTCCCGGACCTCCGTCCGCGGAGTCTTCGCCGCCGGCGACGTCATCGACCCGACCTACCGCCAGGCCGTGACGGCCGCGGCGTCGGGGACGGTCGCGGCGCTCGACGCCGAGCACTTCCTCGCCTCCCTCGGCGACGCGGGAGAGCCCGCGCCGGCAGAGGACCAGCTGGTCGAGGCCTGACCGGGGAACAAGCGACGCGCACCGCGTGTTCCCATAGATAGCTTCCGCGAACAAGGAGATTCCATGAGCAACGTCAAGGCCACCACGTCGGCCACCTTCGAGCAGGATGTGCTGCAGGCCGACGGCCCGGTGCTCGTCGACTTCTGGGCAGCCTGGTGCGGTCCGTGCCGCATGGTCGCTCCGGTCCTCGACGAGATCCAGTCGGAGAACCCCGAGAAGATCACGATCCTCAAGCTCAACGTGGACGAGAACCCCGACCTCGCCGCGAAGTACCAGATCACGTCGATCCCGGCGATGAAGGTCTTCAAGGACGGTGAGGTCGCGTCGACCATCATCGGCGCCAAGCCGAAGTTCGCGCTCGAGCAGGACCTCGCGCCCTACCTCGCGTAGGCTCGGCGAACGTCGCGAAGCCCCGGTCGACCGACCGGGGCTTCGTCGTGCACGGGGGAGGAGGCGGCTCAGCCTCGGTCCACGACCCTCACCACGGCGTCCCAGCGCCGGTGGGTGTTCTCCTGTCCCACGAGCCGCCACACGGCCTTCGTGAGCTCGGGGTACTCGGCCGCGATCTGACGCAGCAGGCGCTGGTTCCGCGCGTGCGTCGGCCGCAGGCCGCCATCCGCCTCGATGTGCTCCGCGCGCAGCGTGAAGACGACGAGCTCGTCCACCGTCGGCAGGTCCTCCATGAAGTCCCACGGGTCCTCGCCCTCGCGCAGGCGCTCATGCACGAGCGCGGCCAGCTCGTCCGACGCCTCGGCGCGCAGCACCTCCACGCTCGCGCGTCGGCGAGGGACGGGTGCTGCAGGGTTTTCCACCCGTCAAGCGTACGCGGATGCTCCCGGTCGAGGGCCGGGAGCATCCGACGCCGTCAGTGGTTGCGGAGCCGCTCGATGAGCTCGTCCTTGCGCAGCCTCGAATACCCGGTGATGCCGATCTCCCGCGCCCGCTTGCGCAGCTCGGGAACGGTGCGCTCCTCGTAGTCTTCGGCCTTCCCGCCGCGCCTTCCCACGGCCTTCCGGCCATCCCGCGCCGCGGCGTTCGCGATGCGGGCCGCCTTCTCGGCGGAGGCGCCGTCGTCGCGGAGCTCCTCGTACAGCTCCTCGTCCTTGATGCTCGGGTTCGGCATCCTCGATCCTCCTCTCAGAAGGGCCGTCCGCCCGTGACGGGCAGCACGGCTCCGGTCACGTACGTCGACTCGTCGCTCGCGAGGTATACGTAGGCTCCCGCGAGCTCGGCGGGCTGCCCGGCCCGCCCCAGGGGCGTGTCCTCGCCGAAGTGGGAGACCTTGTCGGCGGGGAAGCCCGTCGCGGGGATGAGCGGGGTCCAGATCGGCCCGGGAGCCACCGCGTTGACGCGGATGCCCCGCTCGGCGAGCTCCTGCGCGAGCGCCTGCGTGTAGGCGACGAGCGCGGCCTTCGTCATGGCGTAGTCGATGAGGCCGGGGGAGGGGTCCGACGCCTGGATCGACGTCGACACGATGATCGATCCGCCCTCGGGCATGTCGCGGACGGCCTCGCGAGCGAGCACCAGCGGCGAGACGAGGTTGGTGCGGAAGACGCGCTCGATCTCCTCGACCTCGAGCGACTCGATCCCGTCGCGCTGGCGCTGATAGGCCGCGTTGGGGATGAGGATGTCGATGCCGCCGAGCGCCTCACGCGCCGCGCGCACGAGATCGACGGTCTCCTCCTCGGAGGTGAGGTCGACGGGGAAGGCGGCGAACACGCGTCCCTCCGCCTCGACGAGCCGGCGCGTCTCGTTCGCGTCGTCGATCTCCTCCGGCTGATAGGCGATCGCGATGTCGGCGCCCTCGCGCGCGTAGGCGATCGCGATCGCGCGGCCGATACCGGAGTCTCCGCCGGTGATGAGCGCCCTGCGGCCGATGAGACGCCCGCGTCCCACCCACGTCCGCTCTCCGTGATCCGGCGCGGGCGTCATGTCATCGGTCAGGCCCGGCTGCCGAGGCTGCTCCTGCGCCGGGAACGGGCCGGATGGCACGGACTCGCGCGGGTCGTCGCCTCCGGGTGCGGTGTCGGTGTCGGTGTCGGTGCGCTGGGGAGCCATGTGCGTCGTCCTCTCGATGGCGGTGTCCACGGGATGGAACACGTGCCACGCTACGAAGCCGCGTCGGGGGTCCCCACCCCCTTGACTCGCGCGTCGGACATGCCGTAGGCGACCGGCAGCCGAGTCGCGTCTGAGACCGACTTATTCGCCGTAGGCCTTCTCGCCGATCTCCTCGAGCATTCGATTGAGGTCCTGAATCGACGCGAAATCGATCGTGACCTGGCCTTTTCTGGCCGTCAACTTGATCTTGACCTTTGTGCTCAGCCGATCGCCGAGTCGCGTCGCCACGTCGTCGAGGTAGGCGCGGCGCGCCCCGCCCTGCGGGCGCGGCCGCGTCGACGCCGGAGCGGAGCCGGCGGCCGCGGCCGCCTTCGCTGCCGCCTCGGCCGCGCGCACGGACAGATCCTCGTTCACGATCTTGTCGGCGAGCTGCTGCATCTGCTCCTCGGTCTCGAGGGACAGGATCGCGCGCGCATGGCCTGCACTCAGCACGCCCGCCGCGACGCGGTGCTGGACGGGCACCGGAAGCCGAAGCAGCCGGATGGTGTTGCTGATCTGCGGACGAGACCGGCCGATGCGGGTGGCGAGGGTCTCCTGCGTGATCCCGAAGTCCTCGAGCAGCTGCTGATACGCAGACGCCTCCTCGAGCGGGTTGAGCTGCGATCGGTGCAGGTTCTCGAGCAGCGCATCGCGCAGCAGATCCTCGTCGGCGGTGTCGCGGATGATCGCGGGCATCTCCGTGAGGCCCGCGTCGCGCGCCGCCCGCGTCCTGCGCTCCCCCATGATGAGCTCATAGGTGCCGTCGCCCTTCTCCCGGACGACGACGGGCTGCAGCACGCCGAACTGCCTCACGCTGTGGACGAGCTCGGCGAGGTCGTCGGCGTCGAAGTGGGTGCGCGGCTGCCGGGGGTTCGGCACGATCGCGGCGGGGTCGATCTGCACGAGTCGCGCGCCGGGGACCGCCACGAGCTCCCCGCCGCCGTCCTTCGGAGAGTCCGAGACGGCGGCGTCGGTCTGGACCGGCTTCTTCGACTTCGTCCCGCCGGGGAAGAACACGTCGACCGGCCGCTCGTCCGTCGACTCGGACGTCGGGATGAGGGCGCCGATCCCTCGCCCCAGGCCTGTTCGCTTCGCCATCAGGCGTCTCCTTCCTCAGCGCCCGCGTCTCCGCGTCGCACGATCTCGAGCGCGGCCTCACGATAGGCGATCGCGCCCGCCGAGCTGCCGTCGTATGAAATGACCGTCTTTCCGAAGCTCGGCGCCTCGGACACGCGCACCGAGCGAGGGATGACCGTGTCGAGGACCTCGCCGGTGAAGTGGCTCCGCACCTCTTCCGCGACCTGCTGCGAGAGACGCGTGCGCGCATCGAACATCGTCAGCAGGATGGTCGACAGCCGCAGAGCGGGGTTGAGGTGCTTCTGGATCATCTTCACGTTGCCGAGAAGCTGGCTCAGACCCTCGAGGGCGTAGTACTCGCACTGGATCGGCAGGAACACCTCGGTCGCCGCCGTGAAGGCGTTGATCGTCAGCAGGCCCAGGGAGGGGGGGCAGTCGATGAGGACGAAGTCCAGCGTCTGCTCGAGATCGGCGAGATGGTCGGTGAGCGCGGTCTTGAGCCGCTGCTCACGGGCCACCTGTGTCACCAGTTCGATCTCCGCGCCGGCGAGATGGATGTTGCTGGGTGCGCACAGGAGGTTGTCCGACTCCGGACTGACCTGGATGACGTCGGCGAGCGGCACGTCGTCGATGAGCACGTCGTAGATGCTGGGCGTGTCCGCCGTGTGGGGGACGCCCAGCGCGGTGGAGGCGTTGCCCTGCGGATCCAGATCGATGACGAGGACGCGGCCACCGAGCGAGGCGATCGCGGCGGCGATGTTGACGGTCGTCGTCGTCTTGCCGACGCCGCCCTTCTGGTTCGAGATCGTCAGGATGCGCGTGGAACCGGTGAACGAGACGTCGACGTCTTCCAGAGCTCGCCGCCGGGCGGACAGATCCGCCAGTTCACGTGCGATCGGACTGTCATCGGGCTCCGTGATGTTCCCGGACTGTTTCACGTGAAACACTCATCCCTTCGCCACGAGCAGACCGTCTCAACTCTAGCCGCCGCCGCGACGCCACGCCGACATGGGTCGCCGTGCATCCCGTGTCCATTCGTCGAGCGCGCATGTTTCACGTGAAACATCCGCCGAGCTTCTCCGGACGGGTCGCGTCGGGATCTCGTCGCCGGCGGTGTTTGGAGACATGGAGGACGCAAGACCTCCTCAGCTCGGTTGTCTTCCCTCGTTGGCGAGGACGGGGCGCGGCGCGGGTCCGCAGCGCTCGACGCGAAGGGGCCGGACAAGTCCTGGACCACGGTCGCGGCATCATCACGCCTCCCCGTGCCGCGTGATGTGATCTCGCATCTCGCGCGAGGCGCGTATCGCGATCGGCGCGCTGTGCCGAGCAGCGCGTGCGGGCGAGGGCGACGGTGAAGACGCGGTCGCACACGTATCGGCCGGCGGGCGGGCTGGACGGGTTCGCCTCGCTCGAGGGTGAGTCCCATAGCGTGGTGTCAATTCCTGCGGGGTTCTCGTCGTCGTGGACGATGAAGGGCCACCGTGGGATGACCATTGTTTCCGGCAAGAAGCAAAGCAGAGATCCCACGATGACCCAGAACCAGTCTGCCTTGACGACCCTGATCGGCGAAGTCCTCGCCGATCCCGACCTCGCCCACTCCGATGTGTTCCGTCGGATGCTGCAGGCCGGCCTGCAAGATCTTGTCGACGCGGAAGCGACGGTGAAGATCGGCGCCGGCCGTTACGAGCGGACCGCGGAGCGGACGACCCGCCGCAACGGCACCCGGCCGAAGACGCTCGCGACCCCGGCCGGGGAAGTAGATCTGCAGATCCCGAAGCTGCGGGAGGGGTCGTTCTTCCCGTCGCTGTTGCACCCGCGCCGCCGGGTCGACAAGGCCCTCCACTCGGTGATCTGCCAGGCCTGGATCGACGGAGTCTCCACTCGCAAGGTCGACCAGCTGGTGCGGGCGCTGGGGAACGACACCGGCATCTCCCGGTCGACGGTGTCGCGGATCTGCTCCGAGATCGACGAGGCGGTGCACGAGTTCCTGCACCGCAGGATCGATCACACCTGGTTCCCGTACCTGTTCCTCGACGCCACCTACCTCGACGTCCGCCACCGCGGCCGGGTCGTCTCCCAAGCCCTCGTCGTCGCCACCGGAGTCTCCGGCGAAGGTCGCCGGGAGATCCTCGGGATGGCGCTGGGCGACGCGGAGACCACCGACTTCTGGACCGAGTTTCTCCGCGGCCTCCGCGACCGCGGACTGAAGGTCGCCACCGACGCCGACCCGCTGGGCGTGACCCTCGTCACCAGCGACGCGCACGCCGGCCTGAAGACCGCGGTCAAGGCGATCCTACCCGGGGCCGGATGGCAAAGATGCCGCGTCCACTTCGCCCGCAACGTCACCCAGAAGCTCGGCTCGGCGCGTTCGAAGCCAGTCAACGCGTTGATCTCGACGATCTTCGCGCAGACCACGACCGAGGCCGTGATCGCGCAATACAAGGCTGTCACCGACAGCCTCCGCGGCTCGTTCCCCGAGATCGCGACGATGCTCGAGGCGGCCGAGGCGGACCTGACCGGGTTCGCGCCGTTGCCCCGTGAGCACTGGCAGAAGGTCTGGTCGAACAATCCCATCGAGCGCCTCAACCGCGAGATCAAGCGCCGCGCCGACGTCGTCCAGATCTTCCCCGACCAGAGCAGCGTCACCCGCCTGATCGGCGCCGTTCTTCAAGAGCAGCACGAGGAATGGGGCTACGGCGAACGCCGCTACTTCTCCGACATCTCGATGCGCAAACTCGTCTACACGCTCCACGAGCACCCCGAGCCCGCACGCCCCGAGCTCTACCTCACCGCCTGACCATCACCCACCATCAGGAAGCAACCGAATGACACCACGCCAAGGGACTTGACCCTCGATCGATCCTCCGAACATGGTCCACGCATCAGCACAGCGTCACCCTCCCGTCAGCCACAGGGGAGCGCTGTCGGGGCACGAGAAGTCGGGCGCCGAGCCGCCTGACCACGCGATGGGCCGCCGTCGCCGCCGGCCGACGGCGACGAATCGGTTGGTCCGTGAGAGGACGAGGCGCGCTCTCGCGTCCATGATCGTTCCGTGCCCGGCTGCGCGGACGAGGGATCACCGCGTCGATCCCCGGATCACGGGACTTCATCGCGCACCGCCGACCCCTGACACGCCACGACACACACCCGCCGCGGCTTCGGCACGAGTCCTCGCTCTCCGCGAGCCGAGGAGCCTTCTCGGTGAAGTAGCTCACTTCGCCCCCTGCATCCTCCACCTCGAAGACAAACGTGCAAACGTGCCGGATGGAGTGGCCCGGACATCCACGACTGCGCCGCGTCCGCGCGGGGTGAGTACATCGGCCCCCGGCGTGAGAATGGTTACGCTCCTGCGCCCGATTATGCGGGCGTAGGGCGGTGGTCCGCCTCCCCACGAGACGCATACTGCTCTCTCATCCCGCCACCGATCGACGATGCTGACTCACCCGCGGCGGATTGGATGCTGTCTCCTCGACGCACGACGGAGCCGAGTGTTTCACGTGGAACACTCGGCTCCGCTCCTCTCCAGCGCACCGGGCGAGGGTTGCCTCCTCGGCCCGGCCCGGCGGAGCTCCTCATCTCATCACCAAGGCGGAGGGTGCCGTGCGGATCTCCATCGTCCTGGGAGGGATGACCCGACGGGGCTGTGGACGAGCAGCCCCGAGCACTCCGAGAGGCCTCGTCTTTCGGCGAGGTCGCGCTTCCACGTCGCAGTGACGATCGCCCGCGCCGCGGCTCGCATCCCTTACTCACGCGGGCCCGGGGGCGGCCCTCGCGATGGGGGAGAGGTGACCTCGGATCGCGTTTCCCGTGAAACATCTCCGCTTGCGCGCGCCCACCGACGGCTCTGCTGCCGCCTCGCCCGATTCCACGCCGCAACGGCGCAGCCGCGGGACCACGCGGCGCGACACCGCATACGGCAAGTCGTCACGCGCCACGGGCAGCCCGGCCACGGTCATAGCTACACGCGTCGCCGTGTTCTGGATGTCTTCGCCGTCCGATCCCCTCGGCGGACCATCGCGCTCTCCCTCGGTGCGGACATGAGGCTCGCGAAGGCCAGCAGCGAGCCACCGTCCATCCACGCGAAGGCCCGCCTCGCACACAGGGGCTTACGCCTCACGGCTTGCGGCGCGTCCGACTCGGACAAGGACGTCATCGCCGGACGTCACCGTTTCACGTGAAACATCCCACACTGCCGCCCGCCGCCCGTCGCTCGTCGGCGCGTCGAAGACTCACAAGCACGATCATCGGCCAGCACCGGGATCTCGTCTTTCGCTCGGGATCACGACCCGGCTCCACCGGCGCACTCGGCTGCACCGCTGCACCGTCGGCTGTCGGCCTGCCGAATGTCGCCGCGAATGTCTTCGGCATGTCCCCACAGATCTTATGGGCCGAGACAGCGCTGCACGTGTGTTCTCCGCGACTCGCACGACGCATGGACACGGAGACCACGCGCGTTGGCCGTGTCCGCACGAGCGTGACCTCTTCCCGCCGAACGACGCAGCGTCGGGGACGCCTTCCCCGCGCTGAGAGCGGAGGGACTCCCGCGGCCGCACCCACATCGCACATCCCACGGCACGGTCGGGGACGCATCACGGGACAAGGTCCCTCGAACGCGTCGATTCAAAGCTTCTTCCGCACATCAGATCCCGTCCGACCTCATGGCGCACCCCACGGCCAGCCGGACGACGACCTCGACATGTTTCACGTGAAACACATCGCCGAGGACGAGCCCGAGGACACCGGATGAGGCGACAGGTCGGGGGAGCGGGGGCTCGAATCGTCCGCAGCGGCCAGCCGAACGCCCGCGCGCACGATCTCATCGGCGGGTGAAAGCAGTTCCATTCCCAGCCCGCCGGCACACCTCGACACCCACCACGGTCACGTCGCGAGTCCCGCACGCACGACCTCGTCCTCGGTCCTCGAGTTCCCGCGCCGAATGACGGTGGCCTTCTGGAAGAGCGCCCTCCGTCGGATCGAGCTCGGTCCCGGACATGCCAGTCGTCAGCAGCTCGATCGACGCATCACCGGGAAGGTCCGCAAACCTCCTCGACAACACGATCCTGCTCACCGCCGAAAGTCGCGACATCGCCGCGCACAGGATCCCGCCCGGCACGAGAACCCTCCGTGCCTCACGGGGCGCCTCGAGACGATCCGCGCCGTCCTGCAGGTGACAGAGCGGACCGAGCAGCAGCACGACGTCGAAGTCGGCATCCGGCAAGGCCAACGACCTCGCGTCGCCCACCACGGCTTCCACTCCCGCGTGAGACCCTCGCGACAGCCACCTGCTCCGGCGCCGGATCCACGACGGTGACCAGATGACCATCCTCGGCGAGCCGCCGGGCGTGGATGCCCGTCGTGCCTCCGAGATTCAGCACGCGAACCCCGCCGGCCAGACGAGGCCGGATAGCGCTTGAATGCGCAGAACTCCGCCCTGCCGTTCGCCGTTCTCGTCGGCGATCACTCGGATCCGTCGAAGCACTGCCTCGTCGAAGCGTTCCGCGTCGTCCCGCTGGACACGTCGGTCGCGGTCGCGCCGATCCGTGGCAGGAGCGCGATATGTCGGCGGACGGGAGGAGCTACCGAACGGTCGCGCGCACGACCCGCGTGGGCTCCTCCACGACGCCTTCGCCGACCACTTCGACGCGGACGTCCGAGAGCTTGTGCTTGCGGATCGCCTTCGACGCCGCATCGATCTCATTCGGCGCGTTGAGCCCCTTCAGCAGGATCAGCTCGCCGCCGTCGCGCACCAGCGGCGCGGTCCAGGGGATGAGGGTCCTCAGCGCAGACACAGCGCGAGCCGTCACGGCGTCGAGCGCCTCCTCGTATCGTCCGGCGTCTTCCGCCCGGGCACGCTCGACGACGACGTTCTGGAGACCCAGCGCCTCGACCTGCTCCGTCAGCCAGATCGTCCGACGCTCCATCGGCTCGATCAGGACCCAGGAGACATCCGGACGCGCGATCGCGAGCACGATGCCCGGCAGGCCGGCTCCCGATCCGACGTCCCCGACGCGGCCACCTGCGGGAAACAACGGCGCGATGACGGCGGAGTTCAGGATATGGCGCGACCAAAGACGCGGGACCTCGATCGGTCCGATGAGGCCGCGTTCCTCGCCGTGCTCGGCGAGCGCCGCCACGAAGGCTCGCGCCTGTCCGAGACGGTCGCCGAACAGCGCGGCCGCGGCCGCCGGTTCGGCCTCCAGATCGTTCGCCGAAGTCATCAACAGATGTCGATTATCCGCGACGGACGACCGTGTGGCGGTCGGCGCCCTCGCCGTACGACTCCGACACGAGACCGCGGTCGGCCGCGACGTCGTGCACGAGCTTGCGCTCGTACGACGACATCGGAGGCAGCGACGCCTGCGTCGCGCCTTCCTCGAGCTTCACGAGCGCGGCGTCCACCAGCTTCTCCAGCTGACGGCGGCGCTCGTCACGGGATCCTCCGACGTCGAGGATGAGCCGCGAGAAGGCGCCCGTCTCGCTCTGCACCGCGAGACGGGTCAGCTCCTGAAGCGCCTGCACGGTGTCGGGGTGGGAGAGCACCCGGAGAGAGTCGTCGTCAGACTCCACCGACACGTACGCGCGGCCCTGACGCACGTCCAGAGTCAGGTCGCCCTCGATGTCTGCGATGTCGAGCAGGCCCTCGATGAAGTCCGCCGCGATGTCGCCCTCCTGCTCGAGGTCGGCGTCGGTCGGCGCGTCCTGCGCCGGCGTCGTGGTGTTCATGGCGTCCATTCTCCGGTGGTCGAGTCGATGCGCGGCACGGCGTCAGCCTGCCGCGGCGGGGTCGCCCGGGCCCTTCTGCTTCTTCGCGCGCTTCGCGCTCATGGGCTGCTGGCGCTTCGCCTGCTTCGCCCGCTGCTCCTCCGCCTTGCGCAGCAGCTCCTGCTGCTCCGCCTCGTACTCGGCGACCGTCACGACCTTGCCCTGGCTGTTGAGCGCCTTGCCCTTGCGCGCGAGACGCTCCTCCCGGGCCTTCGCGGCGTCGGAGCCGGGCGTCGGCATCTCGCGGATGACGAGGAACTGCTGGACCATCGTCCAGAGGTTGTTGAAGAACCAGTAGGAGACGACGCCGAGCGGGAAGAACACGCCGGAGAAGATCATCGCGAACGGGATGATGTAGATCATGATGCGCTGCATCTGATATGCCTGACCGGTCTTCGCCTCCGGCGAGAGGTTCTTCGACACGATCTGCAGCTGCGTGAAGAACTGCGTGGCGATCATCAGGGCGACCATGATGACGAGGATGATCGTCGTGGCCACCCATCCCTCGGGCTGGGTCTGGATGGCGTCGACGAGCGTCTCGCTCAGCGGAGCAACGCCGAACAGCTTCGCGTCGTTGAACTGCTGCGTGAGGTCCGCGCTGAGCAGGCCGACGCCGCCGACGCCCTGTGCTGCGTGGTTCTTGATGTCGTAGAGCGTGTAGTAGAGCGAGAAGAAGACCGGCATCTGCACGAGCAGCGGGAGACAGCTGCTCACCGGCGTCGTGCCGTGCTTCTTGTACAGGGCCATCGTCTCGCGGCTCATCGCCTCGCGCGAGAGCTGGTCGCGCTTGCCCCGGTACTTGTCCTGGATCTTCTTCATCTCCGGCGCGACTTCCATCATCTTGCGCTGGCTCTTGATCTGCCTCACGAAGAGGGGGATGAGAGCGGAGCGGACGACGACGACGACGCCGGCGATCGACATCACCCAGGTGAGGCCGCCGTCGACCTGCATGCCGAGGAAGGTGAGAACGGCGTGCCAGCCGACGAGGATCATTTCGATGACCCAGCGGATGGGCCAGAGGATGATTCCGAGGAAGTCCACGGAGGTCAGTCCTTTCGTAGCGGCACGACGAAGCCGTGACGGGTGAGGTCGTAGCGGAAGTGCGGGTGCGGCGTCACATCGTCCTCGCCGCCGGCGGCCCAGGGATGACACCGGGCGATACGCATCGCCGCCAACCCCGATCCTTTCACGAGTCCGTGCTGCTGTACCGCCGTGACGGCGTACGCGGAGCAGGAGGGGTAGTAGCGGCAGACGTCGCCGTACGTGTGGGAGATGGTCGCGCGATAGCCGTGGAGCAGGGCGAGGCCGAGATTCCGCGGGACGAGCGGGAGGGCCCGGAGGAGGTCGGATCCGTGGAGACTCGCCGCGCCCGTCGCCGATGCCGGGAGGACGCTCATACGGCGGCCCTGCGCGCGAGACAGCGCGTCACCTCGGAGCTCAGCTCGCGGTAGGTGGCGGTCGCGGCGGAGGGCAGCGCCCTGATCACGACGTCGGCACCGGGTCGCACGCTCGGCAGAGCCTCCGCGCACACCGCCTTGAGACGCCTGCGCACCGTGTTCCGCGTCACCGCGTTGCCGACCGCCTTGCTCACGATGAAGCCGAAACGCGCCGCCCGCTCCTCACCGGAGTGGACGACGTGCGTCACCGTCGACGGACCGGCGCATCGAGCGCCCCGGCGTACGACGAAGCGATAGTCGATGCCGAGAGTGAGGCGATGCGGCCGCGCGAGCACGAGCTCGTTCGCGCAGACTACGCCGAGAGCTCGGTGCGTCCCTTGCCGCGACGCGCGGCGAGGATCGCGCGGCCGGCACGGGTGCGCATACGAGCGCGGAAGCCGTGCTTCTTGGCGCGGCGGCGGTTGTTGGGCTGGAAAGTGCGCTTGCTCATGGAATCACTCCGGAAGGATGGTCACCGGAATCGCGGTGACCGGAGACGAGAGTTGGGGAGCCCGCGAGGGCATAGGTCAACCGACTTAGAGTACGCCGAGCGGGACGGATCTCGCAAATGAAGCGCACAACCTGACAGTCTCTCCACAGCAGGAGGTACATCGCCGCACGGACACGCCATCGGGCGGTCATCCGGAGTTTGCCGATCGCCGGACATCCACTAGCGTGTCACGGAGTTATCCACAGGCTAGGGGGGCCATGAGCGCACACGAGATCCCGGACGTCCCCGTCTGGCGCACCGTGCTGGCCGAGCTGGCCGGCGACGATCGGATCACGCCCCTCCTCGAGGGCTATCTCAGCCTCGCCGTGCCGCAGGGAGTGATGGGCGGCACCCTCTACATCGACGTCCCGAACGATCTCACGGCCGCGCAGATCACCAAGCGCATGCGGGAGCCCATCATGGAGGCCCTCGAGCGCATCGGCGCCGACGCGAAGTCGTTCCGGGTCTCCGTGAACCCCGAGCTCACCGGGACCAGGGCGGACGCACCGCTGCCTCCCCCCTCCCCGGAGGCGCCGACGCGACCCGTCTCGCGGGCATCCTCCACGCCTCAGCCCCCGTCGCGCGACGACACGCGCCTCAACCCCAAGTACACCTTCGACAACTTCGTCATCGGACAGTCCAACAGGTTCGCGCACGCCGCGGCCGTCGCGGTGGCCGAGGCGCCGGCGAAGGCCTACAACCCGCTGTTCATCTACGGCGACTCCGGGCTCGGCAAGACGCACCTCCTCCACGCGATCGGCGACTACGCGCTCAACCTGTACCCCGGCGTACGCGTGCGCTACGTCTCGAGCGAGGAGTTCACGAACGACTTCATCAACTCGATCGCGAACAACCGCGGCGCCGCCTTCAACGCGCGCTATCGCGAGGTCGACATCCTGCTCATCGACGACATCCAGTTCCTCCAGGGCAAGGCGGAGACGCAGGAGTCCTTCTTCCACACGTTCAACACGCTGCACGACCACGACAAGCAGGTCGTCATCACGAGCGATGTCGCGCCCAAGCTTCTGACGGGCTTCGAGGACAGGATGCGCAGCCGGTTCGAGTGGGGGCTCATCACCGACGTGCAGGCGCCCGATCTCGAGACCCGCGTCGCGATCCTCCGCAAGAAGGGGCAGGCCGAGCGCCTCGACATCCCCGACGACGTGATCGAGTACATCGCCTCCAACGTCTCCACGAACATCCGGGAGCTGGAGGGCGCGCTCATCCGCGTCTCCGCGTTCGCGAGCCTCAACAGGTCGTCTGTCTCCCTCGAGCTCGCCCAGACCGTCCTCCGCGACATCGTGGACCAGGCGGAGGACACGGTCGTCTCCCCGAACGACATCATCAGCGTGACCGCGGGCTACTTCAAGCTCACGGTCGACGACCTGCACGGCTCCAGCCGGGCCCAGTCGGTGGCCCAGGCACGTCAGATCGCCATGTATCTGTGCCGCGAGCGCACGAGCCTCTCCCTGCCCAAGATCGGCCAGCTCTTCGGCGGACGCGACCATACGACGGTCATGTACGCCTACCGCAAGATCAACGAGCTGATGAAGGAGAAGCGCTCCGTGTACAACCAGGTGCAGGAGATCACGACGCAGCTCGGCAGGCGCTAGACGCCCGACCCGTCGAACGGCCCCGGAACCGTGTGTTCCGGGGCCGTCGTCGCGTCTCGAGCGTGACATCCCGGCCTCCCCGGCGAACATTCCGTGACCTTCACATGACCGGATCGTGTCGTATTCCTGAACCCGGCCTTGACGCAGCCCCTCGCGACGCCCTATAAGCGGTTCTCCCCAGTGTGCACAACCCTGTGGATAACTGAGGAGACACGCCTCGAAGACTGTGTAGGACACGCCCCCGGTCTGTGGACGGGCCTGTGACCGCGGAGATCCGGCCTCCTCGCCCTCCACCGCGCCGCCACAGCCCCTCCACAAGTCACACACATGTCGTTCCCTACTGCCGACTCGCATCCACAGAGTTATCCACACTCTCCACAGCGGTTAACACGGTTAAGAGATCTCTTTCTCTTCAGAGGCCTCCGATGACCTTCTCGAACGGTGCCGGACAGCGCGGGGCACTAGCATGGGGAGTCCCGCGGGCCTGTCCCGCTCGTTGGTGTGATTCGAGGGGAGCGACACGTGAAGTTCCACGTGAACCGCGACGTCTTCAGTGAGGCTGTCTCTTTCGTCGTCAAGCTGCTGCCGCAGCGCAACCCCCAGCCGATCCTGGCGGGCGTGCTCATCGAGACGACCGAGGACGGGGCTCTCGCCCTCTCCGCCTTCGACTACGAGGCGTCGGCACGCACCACGATCGACGCGACGATCGACGAGCCCGGCACGATCCTCGTGCACGGGCGCCTCCTCTCCGACATCGCGAGCCGGCTCCCCAACCAGCCGATCGAGATCTCCACCGACGACGACGGCAACATCTCGCTGACGTGCGGATCGGCCAGCTTCGCCCTCGCGTCGATGCCCGTCGAGGAATACCCCGCCATCCCCGAGGTCTCCGGAGAGTCCGGCCTCGTGCCCGGCGACGACTTCGCCACCGGCATCGCCCAGGTCGCCTTCGCCGCCTCGCGCGACGACGTCACCCCCGTCCTCACCGGAGTGCAGCTCGAGGTCTCCGGCACGAGCCTGAGTCTCGTCGCGACGGACCGCTACCGCGTCGCGCTGCGCGACATCCCCTGGGACGGCGGGCAGCAGGAGGCGGCGGCGCTCGTCCCGGCCCGCACGCTGCAGGAGGTCGGCAAGACCTTCTCGCACGGCGGCAACATCTCCATCGCCTTCTCCGGATCGGGCGACCGCGAGATCATCGCGTTCACCGCGGGCAACAAGACCGTCACCTCGCTGCTCATCAAGGGCAACTTCCCGCCGGTGCGTCGTCTCTTCCCCGCGCAGACCGAGCACTACGCGGTCGTCAGCACCGCGGATCTGACCGAGGCGGTGCGTCGCGTGTCGCTCGTCCTGGACCGCTCGGCGCCGCTGCGCTTCACGTTCTCCACCTCGCAGGTCACGATGGACGCCTCGGGAGGGGACCAGGCGCGTGCGTCCGAGTCCGTCGACGCGCACCTCTCGGGCGGAGACGAGGTCACCCTCGGCCTCAACCCGCAGTACCTGCTCGAGGCGCTCGGAGCGGTGAAGAGCGAGTTCGTGCGCGTGACGTTCACGTCGAGCGACAACGCGAACAAGCTCAGCCCCATCCTCGTCACGAGCCAGACGTCGGTCGACCAGGCCGGCCAGGACTCGTTCAAGTACCTGCTGCAGCCGAACCTCCTGCTGCGCTAGGGGTTCGACGTCCTGCGGCCGCCCGGCCGCGACGGCGACGTCCGAGGCCGATGGGAGGGTGGATCCTGTGATCGTGGAGCACCTGAGCCTCGTCGATTTCCGCAACTACGCGGAGGCCGAGCTGTCTCTCGCGCCCGGGTCGAACGTCCTCGTGGGCCGCAACGGCCAGGGGAAGACCAACCTCGCCGAGGCCATCGCCTACCTCGCGACGCTCGGGTCGCACCGGGTCTCGGCCGACGCCCCCCTCGTGCGCGAGGGCAAGGACGCCGCTTTCGTCCGTGCGCGGCTCGCCCACGGGCAGCGTCGCGTGACCCTCGAGCTGCAGATCAACAAGCAGGGGTCGAACCGGGCGAGGGTGAGCGGCTCGCCCGTCCGAGCGTCGGAGCTGCCGCGCTACGCGCAGGTCGTCCTGTTCGCGCCGGAGGACCTGCAGATCGTGCGCGGCGACCCCTCCCAGCGGAGGCGGTTCGCCGACCAGCTGCTCGTCCAGCGCATTCCGCGGATGGCCGGCGTCATCTCCGACTACGAGCGCACGCTCCGGCAGCGCACGACGCTGCTGAAGTCGGCGCGGGCGCGGGGGGTCGCGGGCGCCCAGCTCTCCACGCTCGACGTGTGGGACGACAAGCTCGTCTCGCTCGGCTCCGAGCTGATCGATGCGCGCGTCCGTCTCGCCCACGACCTCGCCGGACCGCTCGCCGCGGCCTACGCCGGCGTCGCGGGCGACGATCACGGCCCCGGGCTGGAGTGGGCGCTGTCCGTGCGCGGCGGCGACCCCGAGGAGGGGGACGACCGCCAGGAGGGCGGCGGCGGGACGACGCAGGACCTGTTCCGCGCGGCGCTCGCGGCACGCCGCGCGCAGGAGATCGAGCGCGGCCTGACCCTCGTCGGCCCCCATCGCGACGACCTCCTCCTCACGGTGCGCGGCCTGCCCGTGAAGGGGTACGCGTCCCACGGGGAGTCGTGGTCCGTCGCGCTGGCGCTGCGTCTCGCCTCCGCCGAGCTGCTGCGCGCCGAGTCGCAGGGCGGGGATCCCGTCCTCATCCTCGACGACGTGTTCGCCGAGCTCGACGCCGGGCGTCGAGCTCGGCTGGCAGGGGTCGTCGCCGACTTCGAGCAGGTGCTCGTCACCGCGGCGGTCGCCGACGACGTGCCCGCGGAGCTGCGCGCCAACGCCGTCCGCATCGAGGCCGGCCGCGTCCTCGGCCCGCTCTCGGACCATCCCCTCTCGCCGGAGGCGACCGATGACTGAGCAGCCGGAGGGGTCGGATGGCTGAGCCGGAGGTCCCCGAGACGATCGCGACGTACCTGCGCCTGCGCGGGCTCGAGCCGAGCAAGCGCTACCGGCGCACGCGACGTCCCGTCGACGAGGACGACGAGAACGCCCCCTTCGCGCCGGGACGCGACCCGAAGCCGCTCGGGGAGGCGCTCGACGTGCTCACCCGCTCGAGCGGATGGGAGCCGCACCTCCAGCGCGAGGACCTCGCCCTGAACTGGGAGGAGATCGCCGGCGGCGACAACGCGGCGCACTCCCACATCGAGACGTTCGCCAACGGCGTCGTCGTCGTGCGCTGCGACTCGACGCCGCGCAGCAAGCAGATGCATCTCATGCGCGCGAACTTCCTCACGCGCGTGATCCAGCTCTACCCCGAGGCGGGCGTGACCGACATCCGCTTCTTCGGGCCCGACGTGCCCTCGTGGAATCACGGCATCAGGCGCGTTCCAGGGCGCGGCCCGCGCGATACCTACGGGTAGAACGGGTCCGGACCCGTTGCCCGGGCTTTTCTCGCGTGAGAGGGCCGTTCAGGCGGTGGGAGAGGGTTCCGCACGGTAGACTCGGAGGGCTGCCGATCCCAGATGTGGAGCACTTCTTCCTATGACGAGCGATACCCCTCAGAACGAGTCCGAGCCGACCGCAGACGGCCAGCACGACGAGAGGGGCGACGCCGCACCCGGCCCCCGCCGGGTGCAGGGCGAGTACGGCGCCGATGCCATCCAGGTGCTCGAAGGCCTGGAGGCGGTCCGCAAGCGTCCCGGCATGTACATCGGGTCGACCGGGCCGCGCGGCCTGCACCACCTGGTGTACGAGATCGTCGACAACTCGGTCGACGAGGCGCTCGCGGGCTACTGCGACACGATCGTGGTGACGATCCTCGCCGACGGCGGCCTGCGCGTCGTCGACAACGGCCGCGGCATCCCCGTCGACCTGCACAAGACCGAGGGCAAGTCGACCCTCGAGGTCGTGCTGACGGTGCTGCACGCCGGCGGCAAGTTCGGCGGGGGCGGATACGCGGTCTCCGGCGGCCTGCACGGCGTCGGCTCCTCCGTGGTGAACGCCCTCTCCACGCGCCTGGACGCCGTGATCAGGCGGCAGGGCAACGTCTGGCGGCAGTCGTTCTCGGGCGGCGGCATCCCGATGGGCCCGATCGAGAAGGGCGAGGACACCGCCGAGACCGGCACCACGATCACGTTCTGGCCGGACCCCGACATCTTCACCGAGGGCGTCGACTTCGACTACGAGACGCTGCGGACGAGGTTCCAGCAGACGGCCTTCCTCAACAAGGGACTGCGGATCGAGCTCTCCGACGAGCGCGAGTCCTCGGCGGAGGAGGTCGAGACCGCCGACGGCTCCACCGAGGTCGTCAAGCGGCACAACGTGTTCCACTACGAGCGCGGTCTCGTCGACTACGTCGAGTACCTCAACAAGGTCCGCAAGGCGGAGCGCGTGAACGAGGACATCGTCGTGCTCGAGGCCGAGCAGGCCGACGGCCGGATGGCCGTCGAGATCGCGATGCAGTGGACGACGAGCTACACCGAGAACGTCTTCACGTACGCGAACATGATCAACACGCACGAGGGCGGCACGCACGAGGAGGGCTTCCGCGCGGCGCTCACCTCGCTCGTGAACCGGTATGCGCGCACGAACGGCCTCCTCAAGGAGAAGGACGACAACCTCACGGGCGACGACGTGCGCGAGGGCCTCACCGCCGTGATCTCGGTGAAGCTGTCGGAGCCGCAGTTCGAGGGCCAGACGAAGACCAAGCTCGGCAACACCGAGGCGAAGGCGTTCGTGCAAAAGGCCGTCAACGATCAGCTCGCCGACTGGTTCGAGCGCAACCCTGCTCAGGCGAAGAACATCATCCGCAAGGCGATCGACGCCGCCACCGCCCGGATGGCCGCGCGCAAGGCGCGCGAGACCGCCCGGCGCAAGAGCGTGTTCGAGTCGGCGGCGATGCCCGACAAGCTCAAGGACTGCACGTCGAAGGATCCCTCGATCAGCGAGGTCTTCCTCGTGGAGGGCGACTCGGCCGGCGGCTCGGCCGTGGGCGGCCGCGACCCGCACACCCAGGCGATCCTGGCCCTGCGTGGCAAGATCCTCAACGTCGAGCGCGCGCGTCTCGACAAGGCCCTGGGCAACAAAGAGGTCCAGGCGATGATCCAGGCCTTCGGGACGGGCATCGGGCCCGAGTTCGACATCGAGAAGGCCCGGTACCACAAGATCGTCCTGATGACGGATGCCGACGTCGACGGCCAGCACATCACGACGCTGCTGCTGACGCTGCTCTTCCGCTACATGCGCGGTCTGATCGAGGCCGGTTTCGTCTACCTCGCGATGCCGCCGCTCTACCGCCTCAAGTGGTCGAACGCCCCGCACGAGTACGTGTACAGCGACCGCGAGCGCGACGCCCTGCTCAAGGAGGGCGCGTCCGCCGGCAAGCGGATGCCGAAGGACGCGGGCATCCAGCGGTACAAGGGCCTCGGCGAGATGAACGACTCCGAGCTGTGGGACACCACGATGAACCCGGAGACGCGCACGCTGCAGCAGGTGACGATCGACGACGCCGCCGCGGCGGACGAGATCTTCTCCGTGCTCATGGGCGAGGACGTCGAGTCCCGTCGCAGCTTCATCCAGCGCAACGCGAAGGACGTCCGCTTCCTCGACATCTGATCACGCCGTTCCCACGGACAGCGCCGGATGCCTGAAAAGAGACAGAAGAGATGACTGACACGGAATTCAACGCGGAAGACGGGCGCCCCGACATCGCCGCAGACCACAACCACGGTCACATCGACCAGGTCGACCTGCAGTCGGAGATGCAGCGCAGCTACCTCGACTACGCGATGAGCGTCATCATCGGCCGGGCGCTGCCGAGGGTCGAGGACGGGCTGAAGCCCGTGCACCGCCGCGTGATCTACGGGATGTACGACGGCGGATACCGCCCCGACAAGAAGTTCTCGAAGTGCGCGCGCGTCGTCGGCGAGGTCATGGGGCAGTACCACCCCCACGGCGACTCGGCCATCTACGACGCCCTCGTCCGCCTCGTGCAGCCGTGGTCCCTGCGCTACCCGCTCGCCCTCGGGCAGGGCAACTTCGGCTCGCCCGGGAACCAGGGCGCCGCGGCGCCGCGGTACACCGAGACGAAGATGGCCGCCCTCGCGCTCGAGATGGTCCGCGACATCGAGCAGGACACGGTCGACTTCCAGGACAACTACGACGGCGAGACGCAGGAGCCGACCGTCCTGCCCGCGCGCTTCCCGAACCTCCTCGTCAACGGCTCGGTCGGCATCGCGGTCGGCATGGCCACGAACATCCCGCCGCACAACCTCCGCGAGGTGGCGGACGGCGCGCTCTGGGCGCTCGAGAACCCCGGCCTCCCCCGTGAGGAGCTCCTGCACGGCCTCATGCAGCGCATCCCCGGGCCCGACTTCCCGACCGCCGCGCAGATCCTCGGCACCAAGGGGATCCACGAGGCGTACCGCACGGGCCGCGGCTCGATCACGATGCGCGCCGTCGTCGAGATCGAGGAGATCCAGGGCCGCACCTGCCTCGTGATCACCGAGCTGCCGTACCAGGTCAACCCCGACAACCTCGCCGTCAAGATCGGCGAGCTCGCGCGCGAGGGCAAGGTCACCGGCATCGCCGACATCCGCGACGAGACGTCGGGCCGTACCGGTCAGCGCCTCGTCGTCGTCCTCAAGCGGGACGCCGTCGCGAAGGTCGTGCTCAACAACCTCTACAAGCACACCGAGCTGCAGACCAACTTCGGCGCGAACATGCTCGCGATCGTCGACGGCGTGCCGCGCACGCTGCCGCTGGACGGGTTCATCCAGTACTGGATCATCCACCAGCTCGAGGTCATCGTGCGCCGGACGCAGTTCCGCCTGCGCAAGGCGGAGGAGCGCATGCACATCCTGCGCGGCTACCTCGCGGCGCTCGACGCGCTCGACGACGTCATCGCGCTCATCCGCCGCTCGCCAACGGTGGACGAGGCCCGGGAGGGACTGAAGGGCCTGCTGTCGATCGACGACGTCCAGGCCGACGCGATCCTGTCGATGCAGCTGCGACGCCTCGCCGCTCTCGAGCGCCAGAAGATCATCGACGAGGCCGCCGATCTCGAGTCGCAGATCGAGGACTTCCGGGCGATCATCGCCGACGAGTCGCGTCAGCGCGTGATCGTGCGCGACGAGCTCACCGACATCGTCGACCGTTTCGGCGACGAGCGGCGCACGCACATCCTCCATGGCTTCGACGGCGACGTCGCGATGGAGGACCTCATCGCGGAGGAGGAGATGGTCGTCACCATCACGCGCGAGGGCTACATCAAGCGCACGCGCAGCGACAACTACCGCTCGCAGCACCGCGGCGGCAAGGGCGTCAAGGGCGCGCAGCTGCGCGCCGACGACGTCGTGGAGCACTTCTTCGTCACGACGACCCACCACTGGCTGCTCTTCTTCACGACCAAGGGCCGCGTCTACCGGACGAAGACGTACGAGGTCCCCGAGGCCGGGCGCGACGCCAAGGGCCTGCACGTCGCGAACCTGCTCGCGCTGCAGCCGGACGAGCAGATCGCCCAGGTGATCGAGCTGAAGTCGTACGACGACGCGGAGCACCTCGTGCTCGCCACGCGCGACGGCCTCGTGAAGAAGACGCGCCTGACCGAGTACGACTCGAACCGACAGGGCGGCATCATCGCGATCAACCTGCGCGACGGCGACGAGCTCGTGAGCGCGCTCACCGTGAACGCCGACGACGACATCCTGCTCATCAGCCGCCACGGCATGTCGCTGAGGTTCTCGGCGACCGACGAGGCGCTGCGCCCGATGGGACGCTCGACGAGCGGAGTGAAGGGCATGTCGTTCCGCGAGGGCGACGACCTGCTCTCGGCCTCGGTCGCCGCGCCGGGCACGTTCGTCTTCGTCGTCACCGACGGCGGGTACGCCAAGCGGACGGCGGTCGAGGAGTACCGGGTGCAGGGCCGAGGCGGCCTGGGCATCAAGGTCGCCAAGCTCAACGACGACCGCGGCGTGCTCGCCGGCGGGCTCATCGTGGACGAGGACGACGAGGTGCTCGTGGTTCTCGAAAAGGGCAAGGTGGTACGCTCTGCCGTGGCCGAGGTACCCGCGAAGGGACGCGACACCATGGGTGTTCTCTTCGCCCGGCCCGACAAGAACGACCGCATCCTCGCGATCGCGCGAAACAGTGAGCGCGGCCTGAGCGACGAGAGCGGGGAAGACGCCGACGAGGCGGCCCCGGGATCCGACACCCCCGAAGGAACCACTGACGCATGAGCACAGTAGCCGACAAGCTCTCCCAGAAGCAGGCGCACAAGACCAGCGCGAAGCAGGTGCGACTGCGCCTCGTCTACGTCGACTTCTGGTCGGCCGTGAAGCTGTCCTTCCTGGCGGCCGTCGCCCTCGCGATCGTCACGATCGTGTCGTTCTTCCTCATCTACATGGTGGTGCAGACGACGGGGCTCATCGATCAGGGGGATGAGTTCATCACGATGTTCTCGGACGGCGCGCTGTCGCTGTCGGCGTTCCTCGGGCTCCCGCAGGTGATGGCGTTCGCCGCCGTCGTCGCGATCCTCAACCTCGTGGTCGTGACGGTGCTCGGCGCCGTGGTCGCGGGCATCTACAACCTCGCGGTCAAGATCACGGGCGGCCTGCTCGTCGGCTTCACCTCGAACTGACTCCGTCTCGAAGCGCCCCGGCCACCCGGCCGGGGCGCTTCGGTCTGTCGGGAGGAGGGTCGCCGACACCCCGGCCGATTGGCGCGGGGTAGGCCGTTCCGGTATGCTCTTGCAGGTTGAGAACTTCTGTTTTCGCGGACGGGGCTATAGCTCAGGCGGTTAGAGCGCTTCACTGATAATGAAGAGGTCCCAGGTTCAAGTCCTGGTAGCCCCACTCCTCCTCTTCTCGGGGCCTTAGCTCAGTTGGTAGAGCGCTTGCTTTGCAAGCAAGATGTCAGGAGTTCGAATCTCCTAGGCTCCACGTTTTCCCAGGTTAGAGGCTGTTTCTCGTTCGCGAGAGACGGCCTCCTTTCTTTCCCCTGGACGCCGTCCGGCCACTGACTCGAGGGTAGCGATTCGGTAAAATTTGGTATCAGTCCGTGTTGGGTCGTGTGCGCCCGGTGTGCCTCGATGACCCGCGAGATCACGCAGGAGCACAGCCGTCGTACCAGCCTGGTGCGCCTGGTGCGCCCCGGCGGTCAGGACCGAGATGCGCCCCTGCCGATGTCCTCGGATTCGCCTACCGTTGAGGCATGGTGGAGATCGCGGACTACGAGCGGCGAGGGGACCTGGCCGCCCACTTCGAGCTGACCAAGAAGGCCGAGAAGGCGCAGAAGCAGAGCGAGCAGATCCGGGATGCAGTGCGGTGCGAGACCCCGTCGCTGACGTGGGAGCAGTATGTTGCGCCCCGGGTTTATCGGAGGCTCGCGTTGACTCGTTCGCTGCTGCGAGCGGGCGCTTGGTGTGAATCGTAGTGGTGCTGCTCGGCCTCGACGGGAGGAATCATCCCGATCGCGGAGTGCAGGCGGCGGTGGTTGAACCAGTCGATGTATTCGGCGACCGCGAACTCGAGGTCATCGATCGATCGCCAAGGCCCGCGGTGACGGACGAGTTCGGCCTTGAAGAGCGAGTTGAATGCCTCTGCCAGGGCATTGATGCTCCTATATTTCGCAAGTCGTTCAGGTGAGCAATCTGAGAGCGACCTCTTCGCGATGCGGGGCGAGGTCGAGTGGTGGCAGCAGATGGTAGATCTCGCGGGCGAGGTAGCGCTTGAGACAACGGATGATCTCCCGCTTCGAGAGTCCTTCGGCGGTGCGTCGTGCGACATAAGCGATGGTCGGCTGATGCCAGCGCATACGCACGATCACTGCCCGGTAGAGCGCGGAATTCGCTTGCCTGTTGCCGCCGCGGTTGAGCCGGTGGCGACCGTTCGTCTTGCCGGATCCCGCGGGAATCGGGCAAGCACCACACATCTTCGCGAACGCGGCTTGGGCGTGAGGAACGAATCGGTGACAACTGATCGTTAGTGCCGGGAGGCGCTGACGGGGAGGATGTCATCATGCCTGGTCCTTATCCCAGAGAGTTCCGCGAGGACGTCGTCGCGGTCGCTCGTAGCCGCGAGAGTGGCGTCACCATCAAACAGATCGCCACCGACTTCGGCATCAGCGAAGCAACGCTGCAGAACTGGCTCCGCCAGGCCGATGTCGAAGACGGCAACCGTCCCGGTCAGACCGCCGCGGACGCCGCGGAGGCTCGCGAGTTGAAGAAGCGGATTCGTCTCCTCGAGCAGGAGAACGAGGTCCTCAGGCGAGCGGCGGCGTATCTGTCGCAAGCGAACCTGAAACTCGGTGGCTCCCCAAAATGACGTACCCGCTCGTTGCCGAGCTCGCCGACGCGGGGATCCCCGTAACGGTGTCGTGCCGGGTCCTCAAGCTCGCCCGCCAGCCCTACTACCGCTGGCGCAATGATCCCATCCGCGACGCAGACGTCCTCCGCGCGTATCGGACCAACGCGCTGCATGACGCGCACCACGACGACCTCACGTTCGGATACCGATACCTCGCCGATGAGGCGCGTCGTGCAGGGTGGCGGATGAGCCGCAGGACGGCGTGGAAGCTATGCTCTCAGGCCGCGATTCTCTCGTCGGCGCAACGCCGGCGGCGGGGCAAGGGCAAGAAGGCCGGCCCGCCCGTGTTCGATGATCACGTCCAGAGGGCGTTCCGCGCGGACGCGCCGAACCGGCTCTGGCTCACGGATATCACGGAACATTGGACGAGCGAAGGCAAGCTCTACTGCTGCGCGATCAAGGACGTGTTCTCGAACCGGATCGTCAGTTACTCGATCTCGAACCGGATGACCGCGAAGCTCGCCGTCGACGCGCTCCGCAACGCCGTCACTCGCCGGGGTGAGGTCGCCGGCTGCATTCTGCACGCCGACAGGGGCAGTCAATTTCGCAGCCGCGCGATGGTCCGCGAGCTGCGCCGTCATGACATGGTCGGATCGATGGGCAGAGTCGGCGCGGCTGGCGACAACGCGGCCATGGAGAGCTTCTGGTCCCTGCTGCAGACGAACGTGCTTAACCAACAGCGGTGGGCGACGCGGCAAGAGCTGCGGCTGGCCATCGTGGTCTGGATCGAGCGGAAGTACCACCGTCAGCGAGCCCAAGACACCCTCGGCGGGTTGACGCCCATCGAGTTCGAAGCCAAGCTAGCCGAGCCGCTCACACTCGCGGCCTAAACCGAACCTGTCACCACTTCGTTCCTCACGCCC